>DXEA01000145.1 GCA_019115225.1 Candidatus Evtepia faecigallinarum | reverse complement strand
GTTGACAGTTACGGTAGGTTTGAGGGCATCCCTCCTTTATCATAACTGTCTTTTCATTCGCCACAAATGAGCCGCCAGTCATGATGTAATGTTTTTTGGTGTAATCCACCCTCTATACATTACATCATGTTTTGTTATACTGAGGAGCTTTCCAATGAAAAAAAGATCTTTACACTTTTTGATGCTGGTAGCTGTGTGCTTAGCTTTTCTTGTTTCCGCAGCTGCTGCAACAAATGCAGCAGTTGGTCTGGCACATGCAAGAAATACAAATACCCCCCCTCACCACTGGAGCGGCAGCCAAGAGGCCACGGTCGTTTGGGGTGATTGGGAGCATGACAACTCCGCTTCCCAAGAAAGCGATGATAACAGCATAACCATCGGGATCGGAAAAGCGCCAAACATGATTTCCGTTATCAAACAGGAATTCGGCCACGATTTGAGTTCCTATCACTATGTTTCTTTCGCGGAACTGTGGGTCAATGATCCGCTGCCCGATGAAATTCTGCCGATGCGCAGGATCTTAGGCGATATTTTCGTGGAATGCGAAGTAGGTGACGGTTTGCCTTTGGGATTTCTCTACCAAGGAAATGAGGCCTACACCACACGAAAGCAATCTGACAGCACCTTAAAATTAACGAAATATAAAATCCTGACCCCGGAGGAAACACAGGGCGTAATTGATGAAGACTTTTGCTATCAGATCGTGGATACGGAAGTCAAGCCCACAACGCAAGCTGTTGTGAATGCCTTATATGGCATAGAATAACAACACCATGAACCGCCGTATCCTCTGATATCGTTCTTTATGGTCACGATAAGACAGGGCACATATTCCATATAACCGCTAAAACAAATCATCTTGTGAGGAATCATTATGACAAATAAGAAAAGAACCTTGGGGCTATCCCTGGCCATCGTTCTCCTTCTGCTTGTCGCGGTATGCTTCGGCCTATATAGCGCCTTTTCTCTCCGCCCCAGCGTGGTCGGCTCCATTCGAGCCGAGGACGCCCAACAAGACAACGGCACCGGCGCTATGCTGGACGTGGAACTGTTCCCCACCATGGGGCTTCCTTTCCGTGTAATGTCTCTCACCGTGCAAGACACCACGGAGCAAAAGGACCTGCCCGTGCAAATCTACTTCAACAACAACGAGACCTCCCCCTGGTCGGGTATGGCCATGCTCTTCTCCGCAGAGGAGGCTGCTGCGTTGGTCCAGCAGAATGTCCTGCTGCCCCTGGCCACCCCCACCCTTTCCGGCGAAGGCAACTGGTTCGTCGTCCTCTTCCCGGACCAAGCCCCCTCCCGGTCCCATACCGTCCAATTTCAAATCTCCTACCGCCTCTTCGGCCTGTTTCCCAAGACGGAGACCTTCCTCTGCGTCTGGCTGTGAAATTTGGCACCAATGCCGGCTGACCCCATTCCCGCCAGGGTCTGCAAAGGAAAGTAGGAAAAATTCTTGATGCGGCAGGAAAATGTGGTACAATGTATAAAAACCGTTCCTAGAAGCCCGCACAACACAGCAATGTGACAAGGATTTTCCCCAGAAAGGAGGCCGCCTATGAACCCCCTGAACGAAAAGAAAGGCATCTTCTTCCTCGTCCTGGCCTGTCTGGGCCAGGTGTTCCTGGTCCTCTCCTGCACCCTCTGGCGGGGCGTTGTCCTCTTTCCCGTGCCCTGGAAGTGCCCGCCCCTGGAGCGGGACTACTTGGTCTGGTGGATGGAGGAATATGTCCCCCCGGTGCCCTATGAGGACCTGCTCACCAGCCTCTATTACAACCTGGCCCCCTTGCTGCGCCTGCTGCTGATCGTGGGCCTGATCTGGCTGTTCTGGCGGGTATACCGCAAGAGCCGCCGGGGTCTGGCATGGTTCTTCGGGATGCTGGCGGTCAGCGCCGTCGTCTTCCTGCTGCTGGTGGCCTGGCTGCAGCAGTATGGCCAGCCCTACTATCTCTACATGGACGTGGCCTCCGACACCTGGCTGCTGGCTCTGGACGTGCTCATCCTGAGCCTGGTCCCCCTGCTCGATGCCAGACGGCACAGGAAGTCCGTCGAGACGCCCCCGGTATGATGTTCCCCCCCTTTGCCAGCATCCTCCCTGACCGCAGTCCGCCCCTCTTGGTTTGACAGAAATTTCCAACAAAATGTAGTATCATCGCCGTGTACCAGCTTGTCCGGTACACGGCGATTTTTTTACCCGCGAGAAAGGGGGGCGCTTTATGCCCGTTGCCTATACCACCCACAACCGTATCCTCACCGTCGCCCTCTCCGGCGACATCGACCACCACCGGGTCAAGGGCCTGCTCCGGGAGGTGGAGGGGGAAATTGACCAGGTCCTGCCCCGTCAGCTCATTGTCGACTGCGCCGGCATCACCTTCATGGACAGCTCCGGCATCGCCGTCCTCCTGCGCCTGTGGCAGCGGATGCAGGAGCTGGAAGGGACCATCCAGGTCACCGGCCTGCCGGAGCAGCCCGCCCGGGTCCTCCGGGCCGCCGGCCTGCAAAGGCTCATCCCCTTCGCCTGAAAGGAGCATACGAAACCATGCGTACTGTGCAATATACCAACCAGGTCTGTCTCACCTTTCCCTCCCGCTCGGCCAACGAGGCCTTTGCCCGGTCGGCCGCCGCCGCCTTTGCCGCCCAGCTGGACCCCACCCTGGATGAGCTGGGGGACGTCAAGACCGCCGTCAGCGAGGCCGTCACCAACGCCATCGTCCACGGCTATCCCGACACCTTGGGGAAGGTGGAACTAAAACTCCGCATCTACCCCGGCAACCAGCTGGAGATCATCGTCAAGGACTGGGGCGTGGGCATCCCCGACATCGACAAGGCCCGCACCCCCCTCTTCACCACCGGCAATGAGGAGCGCTCGGGGATGGGCTTTACCATCATGGAGAGTTTTATGGACACCGTCAAAGTCCGCTCCACCCCCGGCAAGGGGACCACCGTCACCATGCGCAAGCGCTTTGCCCTGCGGGCAGGAGGGACTGTGTGAGCGTTGCCGACACCCCCACCCTTCTCCAAGCAGCCCAGGCCGGGGACCGGGAGGCCTGCGGCCGGTTGGTGGAGGAAAACCAAGGGCTCATCTGGAGCATCGTGCGCCGCTACGCCCGCAAGGGCGTGGACAGCGAGGACCTGTACCAGCTGGGCTGTCTGGGCTTTCTCAAGGCAGTCCAGGGCTTTGACCTGACCTACGGCACCCAGTTTTCCACCTACGCCGTGCCCAAGATCGCCGGGGAGATCCGGCGCTTTCTGCGGGATGACGGCATGATCCGGGTGGGCCGGGGCAAAAAAGAACAGGCCCTGCGCCTGCACAGGGCCCGGGAGGAGCTGACCGCCCAGCTGGGCCGGGAGCCCGTTCTGTCGGAACTGGCTCAAGCCACGGGGATGACCGCCGAGGACATCGCCGCCGCCGACCTGGCCGCCTCGGCGGTGATCTCCCTCCAGGCCCAGTCCGGGGAGACCGGCCTGGCCCTGGAGAGCGTGGTGGGCAGCGAGTCCCCAGAAGAGGGGATGGTGGAGAAGGTGGCCCTGCGCACCGCCATCGACCGCCTGCCGGAGCGGGAACGCCAGCTCATCCTCCTGCGCTACTTCAAGGGCCTGACCCAGGACCGCACCGCCCGCATCTTAGGGGTCAGCCAGGTCCAGGTTTCCCGGCTGGAAAAGAAATGCCTGACCTTCCTCCGCCAGGAGCTGGGAGGTGATTAGAGGGCCTGCCAGGCTTCCTCGGTGATGACCCGGTCGGCCCGGCCCACCTTGGCCCAGGAGAATTCCCCCACCAGCTCATAGGGGGTGACCGCCTGGGGCCGGGGCAGCAGGCCCGCCGCACAGGCCAGAAAGCCCACCAGCTTTTCCGGCGTGGTGTGGGCCCGGAGATATCCCATATCCAGGTCCCGGTCCCGCTTGGACAGCCGCCGCCCGTCGGGGCTGCGCAGCAGGGGCAGGTGGCAATAGGCGGGCACCGGGTACCCCAACTGCTTCAGCAGCCAGATCTGCCGGGGGGTGGAGGAGAGCAGGTCCTGGCCCCGGACCACCCGGGTGACCCCCATGGCCCCGTCGTCCGCCGTAACAGCCAGCTGATAGGCATAGACCCCGTCGGAGCGGCGGAGGATGAAGTCCCCGCAGTCCCGGTCCAGCTGCTGGGACTGGGGGCCGAAGTTGCCGTCTGTGAACGAGATGGTCTCCGCTGGGACCCGGATGCGCCAGGCGGGGGAGCGTCCCCCGGCCAGAAGGGCTTCCCGCTCTGCCTGGGATAGCCCCCGGCACCGGCCGGAATACACCCTGGCCCCGTCGGAGGCGTGGGGGGCGGAGGCCGCCAGCAGCTCCTTCCGGGTGCAGAAGCAGGGGTAAACAAGCCCCTGGGCCGCCAGGTGGTCAAAGGCTGCCCGATAGTGCTCTGTGCGGCTGCTCTGGCAGTATTCCCGGTCCCCCGGCTGCCACCCCAGGTCCCAGTCCAGGCCCAGCCAGACCAGGTCGTCGGCCAGCTGGTCCAGGTAAGACTGGCGGCAGCGGTCGGGGTCCAGGTCCTCCATCCGCAGGAGCATCTCTCCCCCCAGGCTGCGCACGTCCAGCCAGGCCAGCAGGGCGGCAAAGAGATTGCCTAAGTGCATCCGGCCGCTGGGGCTGGGGGCAAAGCGGCCCCGGATCGCAGGTGCCATCTGCCGTCCCTCCCTTCTTTCCGTCGTTGTTTTCCCCATTGTACCACGCACCGGGGCCCATGGCAAATGGGCTCTTTTTCTTGCCTTTGGGGGCGGGATATAGTACACTGTGGGTGTGTTGTATCTGTCCGCTGCCGGTGGGGAAGGTCCCCGGGCAAGCGGTGATTTTTAGAGAAAGAAGGAAGATGTCCTATGTCTATCGCAGCCGTGCGTGAATATCTGGCCCGGTTCGGGCTGGAGGACAAGGTGCGGGAGTTTGCCGTCTCCAGCGCCACTGTGGAGCTGGCCGCTCAGGCCACCGGGGTGATCCCCGCCCGCATTGCCAAGTCCCTGACCTTCAAGGTGGCGGACAAGGCGGTGATCATCGTCACCGCCGGGGATGCCAAGGTGGACAACACCAAGTTCAAGGCCGCCTTTCACACCAAGGCCAAGATGCTCTCCCCGGAGGAGGTGGAGCAGCTGGTGGGCCATGCGGTAGGGGGCGTGTGTCCCTTTGCCATCAAGGACACGGCGGAGGTCTACCTGGATGTGTCCATGAAGCGTTTCCCCACCATCTTCCCCGCCGCCGGCTCGGCCAGCAGTGCCGTCGAGCTCACCTGTGAGCAGTTGGAGCAGGCCGCCCAGAATTTCCAGGGTTGGGGAGACTTTTGTAAAGGGAATTATTGAACCCGCTGCGCTGGGCTCCCAAAATGAAGAGGCTGCACCCCCCTGCGCGCAAACCCCCGGCCGCCTCTGGCGGCCGGGGATTCACACTTGGGGGCTGAGAAGTATTTTTTCCCCGGCAGAGCCGGGGAAAAAATGGATTGGATTTTGTTCCAGCGCCTGCGGGCGCTGGAAGTCTGCGACGCTTTTTGGGGTGGGCTTTCTTATTTTTGGGCGAGGGGCTCCCCTGCTTGGGGATTTGGATGGTTTGTCTCCTTTGTCAGTTCGGCCAGGGTGCGGCAGAGCAGGCCGAAGTCTACGGGCTTGGAGATGTGGCCGTTCATGCCTGCCTCGGTGGTCCGGGCCACGTCCTCGGCGAAGGCGTTGGCGGTCACGGCCACGATGGGGACCTCTGCTGCGTCCGGCCGGTCCAGGGCCCGGATGGCCCGGGCAGCTTCGCAGCCGTCCATCTCCGGCATCTGCATGTCCATGAGGATCGCGCCGATGGCGTAGGGCGCCGACCGGCGGAAGGCTTCCACCGCCTCTGCCCCGTTGCAGGCGGGGATCACCCGGGCCCCGCTCATCTCCAGCATCTCGGCGGCGATCTCCATGTTGATCTCGTTGTCCTCGGCCAGCAGGACGGTCAGGCCATCCAGGGCGGGCTTTGCCTGCTCCGCCGGCGGGGCCTCCTGCTCCGGGGGGGCTTTCTCCAAAACAGGCCCTTTGGGCAGCGCCGGGGAGCGCACCACCTGGAGGGGGAGGGTCACCGTGAACCTGCTCCCCTCGCCCAGGGTACTCTCCACCGTGATCTCCCCGCTCATCTGGCGCACCAGGCTTTTGACGATGTGCATGCCTAAGCCCACCCCGTTTTCCACCTGGGTTGAGAAGTGGTTTTCGCGGGTATAGGGCTCAAAGAGGCGCTCCAGAAAGCTCTCCGCCATGCCGATGCCTGTGTCGGCCACCACGAACTGATATTTGCTGTGCTGCTGGAAGTCGTACTGCCGCACCGACAGGCTGATCTGTGCGCCTGCCTGGCTGTACTTGAAGGAGTTGGAGAGCAGGTTGTTCAAGATCTGCCCCACCTTGAAATTGTCCGCCAGGACCATCCGGTCCTGCAGGTCGATGGACACGGAAAAGTCCTTGCCCTCCTGCTCTGCCTGGGCCTGAAAGACCGCCGCCGTCTCCTGGACATAGTCCACCAGGTCGAACTGCTGGCTGCGCAGGGCGGTCTTCCCCGCCTCCATCCGGGACAGTTCCAGGATGTCGTTGACCAGGGCCAGCATCTGGCGGCCGGAAAACTCGATCTTTTCCATGCAGCTGTTCACCCGCTCCCAGTTGCCCTGGTTCTTCCGGGCCAGGGCGGTCAGGTTGATGATGGCGTTGAGGGGGGTGCGCAGGTCGTGGGACATGCTGCTGAAAAAGGCCGACTTGGCCTTCGTGCTCTTCTGGGCCGCCGACAGGGCGCTCTCCAGCAGGATGGTGTGCTGCAGCTGCTGCCGCCGCTCAATGTCCACGTCCCGGAAGCAGAGGATGACCTCCTCCGGGGCCCGCTCCTTGTCGTACAGGGTGCGGATGTTCACCCAGCGCAGAGTGTCCCCAAACTGCCGCTGGTAGTCCCCGCCGTAATCCCGGACCCCCTCCGCCACCCGCTGGCGGATCTGCTCCAGGGAAAAGCTCCGGACAAATTCCTCATAGGCATCCTGGGCCACCACCTGCTTGATGGTGTCCAGCAGCAGCCCATAGCTCCCCTTTCTGGGCAGCTTGCTGGTGTTGTCGGTGGAGCTTTTGATGGTCAGGTAGGTCCCCTGGGTGTAGTCGATCCGATAGGCCTCGTAGAAGGCGTCGCTGAGGATCTCAATGGTCTCGTCCGCCAGGCGCAGCCGGCGGCTCTGGCGGGCCTCCTGATAGATGGCCCCGAAGAGGATGACAAAGAGCACGCTGGAGCCTATGAGCAAAATGCTCATGGTGTCCTGCTGCTCCCCCAACAGGCTGGCGTGGAGGGGGACGGTGAGCATCACCGTCCAGCCGTTGCTCACCCGTGCAAAATAGGCCCCCCGCTCTTCCCCGCCCTGGCCGGTGATGGTGGTGCTGTACAGCCCGTAGTCACTCTCCCCTGCGATCTGGATGCCCTGCTTCAGGCGCTGGGCATAGGGCTGCAATTCCTCCGAGTCCATGCTCCAAAAGCCTTTGCTGTTGATGAAATTGCCCGCCCGGTCAAAAAAGCCAAAGGTGTAGTCTTCCTCCCGCAGCTGTCCTCTCTCCTGGATCAGGACGCTCTCCAGGGGGATATCCATGGCCAGGACCATGTCCCCCTGTCTGCCGAAGGAGCAGGAGGCCGTGACGATCTGTTTGCCGGTGATGGCATCTGTATAAACATCCGTAAAGGCGACCTCTCCCTCACTCTCCAGGGCATCCTGATACCATTGGGTGGAAGCATAGTCATAGCTGTCGTCCCCCTCCCAGGGGTTGGCGGCGATGATCTGGCCGTCGACCACCACATAGGCGTCCACCTTGGACGGCTCCAGCACCACCGTGATCTTCTCCATATAGTCCTTCAGCCACAGTTGGACCTCCTCCGGGCTGCTGTCGCGCTCGGTATAGTCCTGGGCGTACTGCCTGCCCAGCTCCACCAGGCCCCGGAAGGAGGCGATCTGCATCTCCTCTTTCTCGGCATAGCTCTGCGCCAGGGCCAGACCCATGTTCTGTGCATTGTTCAGCAGCTTCGAGCGAACCAACAGGACCCCCAAAACCAGGACCAGCAAAAACACTGCCAGCTGCAGCAGGGTCAGTCTGCTGATGCCCAACATTTTTCTTTTCCCCATCGGGATTTCTCTCCTTTTCCCCTGCTGTTATTTGGCATAGTATAACATATTTTAGGATACCGTGTAAAGTTGGCCCGCCGTTCCTTGACTTTTCTCAAAAATGCGAATAAAATACTTTCACCAAACCATAAAATCGGTAAAACACGGTGCGCCGCCTCACCTCAGCGGGGCCGGACGCCCGCCCAGACTCCGCACGCCGGAGGATAGACAGAGAGGGATCTACTTGAGTGAGAACACCCGCAGTTCCCCTTCCCGGGAACCAACCGCAGAAAAGCTGCTGATCGCCGACGACTCAGACCTGAACCGCATCATTCTGTCCAACATTTTCCAGGCGGACCACACCATCTGTGAAGCCGCCGATGGACGTGCCGCGCTGGAGATCATCCGTCAGAGCGGCGAGTCACTGTGCGCCGTTCTCCTGGACGTGGTCATGCCGGAGATGGACGGCATCCAGGTCCTGCGGGCCATGAAGGCCGAGGGACTGCTGGAAAAGATCCCCGTCTTTCTTGTCACCGCCCAGAACAGCAGCGACATCACCCGGGAGGCCTATGACTTAGGGGTGATGGACGTGATCACCAAGCCCGTGGTCTCCTATGTGGTCCGCCGGCGGGTCAACTCCGTCATCGAGCTCTTCCGGGCCCGGCGCCGCCTGAGCGCCAAGGTCCAGCGGCAGGAGGACCAGCTCCTGGACCAGGCCAAAAAGATGGCCCAGATGAGCGTGGGGATGCTGGAGTCGCTGGCCACCGCCATCGAGTTCCGCAGCGATGAGTCGGGGGCCCACGTCCGGCGCATCCACGACTGCACGGTCTACCTGCTTCAAAACACCGCCCTGGGGGACAACATCTCCAGGGACCAGATCGACCAGATCGGCATCGCCTCCATCACCCACGACGTGGGCAAGATCGCCATTCCCGATGCCATTCTGAACAAGCCCGGCCGGCTGACCAAGGAAGAGTTTGAGATCATGAAGACCCACACCGTCCAGGGCGCCCGGCTGCTGTCCCAGATCTCCCAGCTGAAGGATTTCGGGGCCTACCAATACGCCTATGACATCGCCCTGCACCACCACGAGCGGTGGGACGGCGGCGGCTATCCCGACGGGCTCAAGGGCGACGAGATCCCCATCTGGGCCCAGATCGTCTCCCTGGTGGACGTATACGATGCCCTGGTGAGCAAGCGCTGCTACAAGGACGCCTATTCCTTCACCACCGCCCTGGAGATGATCCGGGACGGCAAGTGCGGCCAGTTCAATCCCAAGCTGCTGCAATGCTTCTTCCAGGCCGAGCCCGCCCTGCGGGCCCTGCTGTACCAGGCATGACCGCCGCCGGCTGATCCGCCCCCCGGAGGGCCAACACGAAAGGGGACTTTGCCACATGGATGAACAACAACGTACCCGCCTGGTGCAGGCCGGCGTAGACCTGGAGGGGGGCCTGGAGCGTTTTATGGGCAACGAAGCCCTGTTTCTCAAATGCCTGCGCCGCTTCCCCACCGACACCAGCTTTCAGCAGCTGGAGGACGCCCTGTCGGCCGGAGACCTGGACGGGGCCTTCATGGCCGCCCACACCCTGAAGGGGGTGTCGGGCAACCTGTCCTTAGACGCCGTCTTTCATGCCTGCCTTCCCGTGGTGGAGGCCCTGCGGTGCGGCAGGCGGGAGGAGGCCGAGGCCGCCATGCCGGCGCTGCGAAACAGCTATCATACCGCCGTGCTCGTGCTGTCTGAGGAATGAGGCAGCACGATTTTTTCTGCAAAAAACAGGCCCCGGCGATGGATTCGCCGGGGCCTGTTTTGCGATCTCATTGTTCTGCTGCCCCCCCAGGGCAGCCTGCGGCCTGAGGACTCAGGCCAGAGCGGCGGTGATGATGGCCATCTTGTAGACCTCGTCGGCGTCGCAGCCCCGGGAGAGGTCGTTGATGGGGGCGTTCAGGCCCTGGAGGATGGGGCCGTAAGCGGCGAAGCCGCCCAGACGCTGGGCGATCTTATAGCCGATGTTGCCGGACTGGATTTCCGGGAAGATGAAGGTGTTGGCGTGGCCGGCCACGGGGGAGCCGGGGAACTTCTGCTGGCCCACCACGGGGGAGACGGCGGCGTCAAACTGCATCTCGCCGTCAATGGCCAGCTCGGGGGCGGCGGCCTTGGCCTTGTCGCAGGCGTTCTTCACCTTGTCCACGTTCTCGCCCTTGCCGGAGCCCTTGGTGGAGTAGCTCAGGAAGGCGATCTTGGGGTCGATGCCGAAGGTCGCGGCGGTCTTGGCGCACTCCAGGGCGGTCTCCACCAGGGCGTCCTCGTCGGGATCGATCTGGATGGCGCAGTCACCCATGCACAGGCGCTCGTCCACGCCGTCCTTGTCCCGCTGGAGAATAAAGCAGGAGCTGACGTTCTTGTTGCCGGGCTTGGTCTTGATCAGCTGCAGGGCGGGGCGGACGGTGTCGGCGGTGGAGTAGGTGGCGCCGCCCAGCAGGCAGTCGGCCTCGCCCATCTTCACCAGCATGGTGCCGAAGTAGTTGCCCTTCATCAGGTTCTTCCGGCAGTCCTCGGGGGACATCTTGCCCTTGCGCAGCTCCACCATGGTCTCCACCATGGCGTCCATGCCGGCATAGGTGGCGGGGTCCACGATGCGCACGCCCTCGATGTCATAGCCGCCCTTGGCTGCGGCGGCCTTCACGTCGCTCTCCACGCCCACCAGGATGGGGGTGAGGAAGCCGTCCTGCTTCAGCCGGGCAGTGGCCTCCAGGATGCGGGCGTCGGTGCCCTCGGTAAAGACCAGGGTGCGGGGATTGGCTTTCAGGGTCTCGATCAGTTTTGCAAACATGATGCTCTACCTCCAAATATTCAGACCTACGGTCCATTCTGCAAAAATCAACTTAATTATTGTATCACTATCTCTCCGCCGATGCAAGGGCGGAATTCTCCCCCAGCACCGCCCGGCACAGCCGCTGGACCGCCTGGTCGATCTTCCCCTCCTCCAGGCCGGAATAGTTCATCACCAGCACATGGGGCCGCCGGTCCCGGGCGGCAACGTAGTACTGGGAGACAAAGGAGATGCGCAGGTCCTCCTTTTCCGCGTCCCGGAGGATGTCCTCGTCGGGGCGCTGGGTGTCCAGCTCCATGAGGAAGTGCAGGCCCGCCTGCTCGGCGCTGATCTTCATCTTGTCCGCCAGGGGGGACTGGCGCAGGGCGGCCAGGAGCTTGTCCCGCACCCCCCGGTAGTGGTTGCGCATGCGGTTGATGTGCTTTTCAAAATACCCCTCGGACAAAAACCGGGCCAGGGTCATCTGCTCCAGGCAGGAGACAGTGCCCGAGTAAAAGCCCAGGGTGTCGTAAAACCGGGTGACCAGGTGCTTGGGCAGCACCAGGTAGCTGATGCGGAAGGCAGGGGCCAGGCTTTTGGAAAAGGTATTGATGTAGATGACCTTCTCCATCACGTCGATGCTCTGGAGGGTGGGGATAGGCCGGCCGGCCAGGCGGAACTCACAGTCATAGTCGTCCTCGATGATGTACCGGTCGGCCCCCTTGGAGGCCCAGCTGAGAAACTCATACCGCCGGCTGACCGGCATGACGATGCCCGTGGGGAAATGATGGGAGGGGGTGATGTGGAGGATCTGGGCCCCGCTCTCCTCCAGCTTTTCCGGAATGATGCCGTGCTGGTCCATGGGAATGTGGTGGGTGACCACGTCGTTCTTCTCATAAATCTTCCCCAGGCGCAGATAGCCCGGGTCCTCCACGGCGTAGCCCCACCGGCGGCCCAGCAGCTGGATGAGCACACCATATAAATACTCTGTCCCCGCCCCCACCACGATCTGCTCCGGGTCGATGCTCATGCCCCGGAACTGGTACAGGTGGTCGGAGATGGCCTGGCGCAGCTGGCGGATGCCCCCGGCGGAGGTGTCGGTGAGCAGGGTGCCCTCGTCCTCCCCCGCCGTCACATCCCGCAGGAGCTTGACCCAGACGGAAAAGGGGAACATGTCCCGGGCCACCGAGCTGCCCACAAAGTCCGCCCAATAGGTCCGCCGGGCAGGCTCCCGGGCAGGGGGGGAGGCAGGGCGGGGGGGCTGCTGGGGGGGCTCCTCCCGCTCCAGGTCGCACACATAATACCCCCGCTTGGGCAGGGTGTAGAGAAAGCCCTCTGCCACCAGCTGGGCATAGGCGCTCTCCACCGTGATGGTGCTCACCCCCAGATTCTTGGCAAAGGCCCGCTTGGAGGGGAGCTTCTCCCCCGCCCGCAGCTTCTTGTGGAGAATGTCCTGCTTGATGCACCGGTACAAATGCTCATACATACTCTCCTGCTGAATATCCTCAAAGGAATAGGTGAGCAAGACTGCCACCCCTCTCGTCCAAAAACTGACCATGGCAAAGGGCCGGATTCCGGCTTTTTTCACAGGTTCAGTGTTATTATAGCCACTCCCCCCTCCTCTGTAAAGGCGGTGGAGGAAGAAATCTTCTTCGTCAATCTACCAGATTTTTCGGCGGCTTTCTTTCGGATGTTTGTGGCTCTTTTTCGCGCCATATTTTGCCATTTTTGTATGGGATGATTTCTTGTGAAAATTGATTGAAAAGCCAACAGGGTACCTCCGCAAAATTTATCACTAATAGAGGGGAAAACCCTCCCCACCCATTTTGCAGGGAGAAAAGAAGCCCATTGCAGGCGAGTTTTGACGCTTTCTCCCCTTTTTCCTTCATTCACAGGGTACTTGCAAGGTTTTTTCTTTTCGTGTATAATCAAACGCGAATAGAAAAACATTTGTTCTTGCAAAGTGCCACGGCAGCAGACCCCCGCGGCTGCCGCGAAAGATATCCCGTTCCAGCCGGAATGAAAATCAAAAATAATAATGATAAAGAAGGAGATAGCTTATGAGTGAAGTACGTATCAAGAACTTCAAGCGAGTTCTGGTGGCAAACCGCGGCGAGATCGCCATCCGCGTCTTCCGCGCCCTGAACGAACTGGGCATCACTTCGGTGGCCATCTATTCCAAGGAAGACAAGTACGCCATGTTCCGCACCCTGGCGGACGAGGCCTACTCCCTCAACCCCGAGAAGGGCCCCATCGACGCCTACCTGGACATCCCCACCATCATCAAGATCGCCAAGGACCACAACGTGGACGCCATCCACCCCGGCTATGGCTTCCTGGCGGAGAACCCCACCCTGGTGGAGGAGTGCAACAAGAACGGCATCGTCTTCATCGGCCCCTCCCTGGAGAGCATGAACGCCATGGGCGACAAGATATCCTCCAAGCAGATCGCCATCGCCTCCGAGGTGCCCATCATCCCCGGCGTGGACCACGCCATGAAGACCCTGGAGGAAGCCATGGCTGTGGCCGAGAAGGTGGGGTATCCCGTCATGCTCAAGGCCTCCAACGGCGGCGGCGGCCGCGGCATGCGCATCGTCTCCTGTGCCGAGGATATGCCCAAGGAGTTCAAGGAGGCCATCGACGAGTCCAAGAAGGCCTTCGGCGATGACCAGGTCTTTATTGAAAAGTACCTCAAGGGCCCCAAGCACGTGGAGGTCCAGATCCTGGCCGATAACTACGGCAACGTGGTCCACCTCTTCGACCGTGACTGTTCCGTGCAGCGCCGGCACCAGAAGGTGGTGGAGTACGCCCCCGCTTTCTCCGTGCCCCAGCTCTCCCGGCAGAAGATCTTCGACAGCGCCATCCGCCTGTGCAAGGCCGTGGGCTATCGCAACGCCGGTACCTGTGAGTTCCTGGTGGACCGGGACGGCAACCCCTACTTCATCGAAATGAACCCCCGCATCCAGGTGGAGCACACCGTCACCGAGCTTGTCACCGACGTGGACATCGTCCGCTCCCAGATCCTCATCGCTGAGGGCTATCCCCTCAACTCCCAGGAGATCAACATCACCTCCCAGGAGGCCATCCGCTGCCATGGCTACGCCATCCAGACCCGTGTGACCTCCGAGGACCCCTCCAACAACTTCATGCCCGACACCGGCAAGGTCAGCGTCTATCACTCCGGCTCCGGCAACGGCATCCGTCTCGACGGCGGCAACATCTACACCGGCGCTGAGATCCTGCCCTACTATGACTCCCTGCTGGTGAAGGTCTCCGCCTTCGACCGGACCTTCAAGGGCGCTGCCGTCAAGTCCCTGCGCGCCCTGCGTGAGATGCGCATCCAGGGCATCAAGACCAACATCTCCTTCCTCATCAACGTCATCAACAACCCCACCTTCCAGGAGGGCGGCTGCTACACCACCTTCATCGAGGACACCCCCGAGCTCTTCTCCCTGTCCCAGGGTCTGGACCGGGTCTCCAAGATCCTGGACTTCCTGGGCGACAAGATCGTCAACGTCTCCAAGGGCGAGAAACCTTACTTCGAGGACCGCGTGCTGCCCAAGTATGACGAGACGGCCCTGATCTATGGCGCCAAGGACGAGTTCAAGAAGCTGGGCGCCAAGGACTTCACCCAGAAGATCCTGGGCGAGAAGCGCCTGTACGTCACCGACACCTCCATGCGTGACGCCCAGCAGTCCCTCATCGCCACCCGGATGCGGACCAAGGACATCGTAGGCGCGGCCAAGGCCTCCAACCTGGCCTTCCAGAACGCCTTCTCCGTAGAGGCCTGGGGCGGCGCCACCTATGACACCGCCTATCGCTTCCTGAAGGAGTCCCCCTGGAAGCGCCTGCAGATCCTCAGCGAGCGCATGCCCAACACCCTGATCCAGATGCTGCTGCGGGCCTCCAACGCCGTGGGCTATAGCAACTATCCCGATAACCTGGTCAAGGAGTTCATCCGCATCTCCGCCATCAAGGGCGTGGACGTCTTCCGTGTCTTCGACAGCCTGAACTGGATCGAGAACATGAAGATGCCCATTGAGGAGTCCCTGAAGACCGGCAAGATCGTCGAGGGCGCCCTGTGCTACACCGGCGATATCATGAGCCCCAACGAGATCAAGTACACCCTGGACTACTATGTCAAGAAGGCCAAGGAGCTGGAGGCCATGGGCGTGCACATCCTGGCCATCAAGGACATGGCCGGCCTGCTCAAGCCCTATGCCGCCCAGAAGCTGGTGGAGACCCTCAAGTCCGAGCTGCACATCCCCATCCACCTGCACACCCACGACACCACCGGCGCCGGTGTTGCCACCGTGCTGAAGGCTGCCGAGGCCGGCGTGGACATCGTGGACCTGGCCATCGAGTCCATGAGCTCCTGCACCAGCCAGCCCTCTCTGAACGTGGTGGTGGAAGCCCTGCGCGGCACCGAGCGGGACACCGGCCTGGACTTCGAGGCCCTGGACGAGCTGAGCCGTTACTACGAGCATGTGCGCAAGGTCTACAAGGCCAACGAGAGCGGCATGGTCTCCCCCAACGCCCAGATCTACAAGTACGAGATCCCCGGCGGCCAGTACTCCAACCTGCTGGCCCAGGTCACCGAGATGGGCTCCAAGGACGAGTTTGAGAAGATCAAGGAGCTCTATCGCCAGGCCAACATCATCCTGGGCAACCTGATCAAGGTCACCCCCTCCTCCAAGGTGGTCGGCGACCTGGCCATCTTCATGCTCAAGAACGGCCTGGACATGGACAACATCCTCACCGAGGGCGCTTCCCTGTCCTATCCCGACTCCGTCATCGACTTCTTCAAGGGCATGATGGGTCAGCCCGAGGGCGGCTTCCCCAAGGAGCTGCAGAAGATCGTCCTGAAGGACATCGAGCCCATCACCGTCCGCCCCGGCACCCTGCTGCCCGACGTGGACTTCGAGGACATCAAGCGCCACCTGCGCGAGAAGTTCGACATGGAGGGCTTCTCCGACTTCGAGATGGAGCAGAAGGCCGTCAGCTATGCCCTGTATCCCAAGGTCTATGAGGACTACTGCACCCACTTCGAGGCCTACAACGACGTGACCACCCTGGAAAGCCACGTCTACTTCTACGGCCTGCGCAAGGGCGAGGAGACCGTGCTGAAAGCCAGCCAGGGCCGGGACATCCTGATCAAGTTCGTGGCCATGTCCGACCCCGACAAGGACGGCTACCGCACCCTCACCTTCGAGGTCAACGGCATCCTGCGCGAGCAGAAGGTCCTGGACAAGACCCTGGAGGTCCTGGAGGACCGGAAGCTGAAGGCCGACAAGAACAACCCCTGCCACCTGGGCTCCACCATCCCCGGCACCGTGGAGACCGTCCTGGTCAAGGAAGGGGATGTGGTCAAGGTCAACCAGCCCCTGATGATCGTGGAGGCCATGAAGATGGAGACCACCTTCGTCTCCAAGGTCAACGGCAAGGTCGACAAGCTCTATGTGGTCCCCGGCGACCGGGTGAACACCGAAGACCTGCTGGTGTCCTTCATCCTGGACGAAGAGGAAGGCTGAGTCCCTCCCCTGCCTGTCTGAATTTTGAAAATGAGCCCCGCCGCAGAGTATATCCTGCGGCGGGGCTTTTTTGTTCTCCCTGTGTCTGCGAACCCTTCGCTGCGCCGCGCGTGAGTGCAGCTATGGTGCCAGTCTTACCGCGCGGGAGCAATCCCGACAGAACGAGGCAGTACGGTTAGATTCCCCCACCACCTCCTTCGGCTTCCCCCTGGGTAAACACTGATTTAATTTTTTGAGAGATTGCGGTAAAATAGGGAAGAGAGGTGAAGGAAATGGAAAAGCAAATCAGCTTTACAGACTTGGAATACGGCAAAAGACGGAAGGTCACCAAACGAGAAGTC
>DXEA01000144.1 GCA_019115225.1 Candidatus Evtepia faecigallinarum | reverse complement strand
CTGGAGCTGAACACCCCCGTGGCCGCCCAGGGCAGGCGGGGCTGGCTGAACATCGGCTGCTGGCAGACCCCGGCGGATGAGCTGACCTGCCGGCAGGAGGGGGACAGCGTCACCTTCCAGACGCCCTTCCTCACCATCACCTACACCAGGACGGGGGCCGTGGGGGGCTGCCCGGCGGAGGGGGACAACCAGGGGACCTTTTACCGCCGGGGCGGTGAGTGGGTCTTTGTCCCCGCCGAGGTCATCCAGGCTAGCCGTGCCTTCTGCGGCTGCCGTTTCCGCTGGTCCTTCACCCCCACAGACGCCCAGGGGGCCAGCCGGGGGGACAAAACCCTCCCGGCCATCCCCACCCCGGCCCAGGTCCGCTACCCCCGGCAGGAGCTTACCCCCCAGGCCGCGGCGGCCATCCCCTGCCTACAGGTGCTGGGGGCCTATGCCGTGACCTTCCGGCGGGAGGACTGAGGGCCGGCGTATCTTTTTTTCTCCCCGACGCGGCCCGCCCGCCCCAGAGGCTTCCCCCTCCGGGGCGGGCGTTTTTTGTGGCTTTTCTACAAATTTCACAGGTCCTTTTCTCTCCCCCTTCGGTTGACTTCCTCCCTGGGATATGATATATCTCCCCATAGAGGGAGGCATCGCCCCCCCTGCCGCCCCCGCAACCCCGTCCTTTCCCGGAAGGGAGGTATTGGACCATGACCGTCATGGAATGCTGCTTCGGCCCCTTCTTCCCCCACTTTCTGGGGTCCATCGCCCTGGGCTTTCTCCTCTGCCTGCTCCTGCGGCTGTCTGTGAAAAAGACCGGCTTTCTGATGGTGGGCTTTTTCGTGGCCTTCCGCACCTTCGAGGGGATCTCCAACTGGGTCTACGAGGGCCGCATCGCCGGCCGGTGGGCCCTGTATCTGGGCCTGCTCACCTTCGGGCTCTTTCTGGGCAGCACCGTCTACTGGGGGGTGCGCACCCTGCGGGAGAAGCGGAAGGCGGAGGAGGAGAGCTCCTCCTGACCCATCCGTCCCAAACGCACATGGCGCGCCATGTGCGTTTTTTGCCGCCCCCCTTTTTAGTTCTTTTCCACAAATTTCACCAGGGCTTTTCTCCCCTTTTCCGGTTGACTTTCGCCCCGGAACATGGTATACCTCACCATAGAAGGGGGTTGAAAGGCCCCCGCAACCAGCCGCCGAGACCGACGACTGCCGACCCTTCCCGTTTTCGACCATGAAACGAGGTGTTCCAGGATGATCGTTCTCCAATGCTGTTTGGGAGAGTTCTCCCTGTATTTCCTGCTGGCCGTGGTGCTGGGCGTGGTCCTGCGCCAGCTGCTGCTGATGGCCGGCAAGGGCTCCACCCACATGGCCACCCTGGCCGCCGTGGGGTATGTGGTCTGCGAGGTCTTTGCCTCCCGGACCTACGCGGGCCTGCTGCCCGGCCAGTGGGCCCTGTACCTGGGCATCGCCTGCCTGGGCCTCTTCCTGGGGGGCCTGCTCCACTGGCTGATCCTTCTGCTCAACCAGGGGCGAACCGCGCCCCTGACCTGATCCCTCCCACCCCAACAAGGCGCGCCCGCAGTCCCTGCCGGGACTGCGGGCGCGCCTTGTTTCCTTCCGCTCTGTCTCCCCGCAAGCAAAAAAAGCACATGGCTGCCGGTGCAGCCATGTGCTTTTTCCCGTTTTGTCAGCGCTCCGGCGCGGCAGGGGCCAGGGACACCAGGGCCCCTCCCAGGGTGGTGGTGGCCAACCAGAGGGCCAGGTCGATGAGCTTTTCCTCGCCCCCGTCCAGGATGGAGCACAGCAGGACCGGGTCAGCCTCCGGCAGCTCCTCCCCCCGGGTCATGGAGATCAGGGGGACCCAGTGCCAGCTGTCCAGGTTCTGCAGGGCCCCGTTGGAGTAGTTGAGAAAGGCCGTGGGGCAGTCGGCGTCCAGGGCCCGGGCCAGGAAGTCCCGGCAGTGGGCCAGGGTGGGCCGGCCCTCCGGCCGGGCGGGGATTTTCAGAATCTCCCCCGTCAGCCGGCACCCCTTGGACAGGGCGAAGGACCGGCAGCCCACCAGCAGGCTCTCCGGCTTGTCCAGCCCCCGGGAGCCGGGGGTCACATAGGTCCACAGGTCCTTCATGTATTGCAGAAACCCCGTGCGGGTCTGCCCCGCCAGGGGGCGCAGGGGGGCCAGGGCGGGGCGGGTGTGGCCCAGATAGGACAGCAGGGCGGCAGCACAGGTGGGGCCGCAGCCCGCCCGGCGCTGCCACACGTCCGGGTACCACTCCTGGTCGCCCCCCCGGTAGGTGGTCTGGCCGGGGCCGATGAGGGTGAGACAATCGCTCCGGCGCAGGCTATGGGACATAGGCTTGCCCTCCTTTCCCGATGGCAAACAGGGAGGCGGATGACTCCGCCCCCCTGTGCTGGTGACTGAAATTTCCCGGCACCCTCACGGCTTGTTTTCCGGGTCGGCCATGCCGATGGCCATAAGGCCCAGGTAACTCTCAGAGTTGGCCACGGTGCCGGCGATGTCCTCGTCGGTGACGGTCCGCTTGACCTTGGCGGGGATGCCCACCACCAGGCTCTTGGGGGGGATGATGGTCCCGGCGGAGACCACGGCACCGGCCCCCACGATGGACCCGGCGCCCACCACGGCGTGGTCCAGCACCACGGCGTTCATGCCGATGAGGCACTTGTCCTCCACGGTGCAGCCGTGGAGGATGGCCCCATGGCCCACGGTGACCCACTCGCCCACGGTGACGTCGCAGCCGGCGTCGCCGTGGAGGACACAGTTGTCCTGAACGTTGGTCCCTTTCCCGATGGTGATTTTCTCCTGGTCGGCCCGAAGGACCGCATTGTACCAGATGTTGGCCTGTTCGTCAATGGTCACGTCCCCCCGGACGAAGGCCCCAGGGGCCACCCAGGCGGTGGGATGGATCTTTGGCATAGCAGGGTCCTCCTTACTTGTTCAGCACCCGCACCCGGAGCACCCCGGGCAGGGCGGCGATGGCGTCGGCGTCCACGGCGGCGTCGGTGTCCAGCAGGAAGCAGCCGTAGTCGCCGCGGGTGGCAGAGGCAGAGGCCTTCACCCCGGGCACGGCGGCGGTGATGGCGGCAGCGTCGGCCCCCTTGGTGAGCACGCTCACCCGGTTCTGCCCGGCCCAGGCCAGGGAGACGGCGGGGTAGTTGACGGAATTGGTGATGTTGCCGTTGTCCAGATAGTCCTTGACCTCCCGGGCGGCCATCATGGCGCAGTTGTCCTCGCTCTCGGGGGTGGAGGCGCCCAGGTGGGGGATGGCCACCACGCCCTCAATGGCGGCGGTCTCGCTGTTGGGGAAGTCGGTGACGTAGGCGGCGCACTTGCCAGAGGCCATGGCCTCCTTCAGGCTGGGGGTGTCCACCAGCTCGCCCCGGGCCAGGTTCACGATGCGCACGTTGTCCTTCATGGCGGCGAAGGCGGCAGAATTGATCATGCCCTTGGTGTCGGCGTTCATGGGCAGGTGGAGGGTGATGTAGTCGGCCTTGGCATAGACCTCCTCCACGGTGGCGGCGATCTCCACCCCGGGGGTGAGGTTCAGGGCGTGGCGGACGGACAGGAAGGGGTCATAGCCCACGATCTTCATGCCCAGGGCGGCGGCGGCGTTGGCCACCAGCACGCCGATGGCCCCCAGGCCCATGACGCCCAGGGTCTTGCCCATGATCTCGGGGCCCACATAGGCGGCCTTGCCCTTCTCCACCACGGCGGCCACGTCGACCCCGGCGGCGGCCTGCTCCTTGACCCAGGTGATGCCCTGGGAGAGCTTCCGGGAGGCCATGAGCAGGGCGGCGATGGTCAGCTCCTTGACGCCGTTGGCGTTGGCGCCGGGGGAGTTGAAGACCACGATGCCCGCATCAGCGGCCCGGTCCAGGGGGATGTTGTTGACCCCGGCGCCGGCCCGGGCGATGCACTTGAGCTCGGCGGGGAAGTCATAGTCGTGGAGCTTGGCAGAACGCACCAGGATGGCGTCCTCGTGCTCCATGGTATCGCTGATCTCAAAGCGCTCGTCCAGCTCTGCCAGCCCGATCTTGGAGATCTTATTCATCGTTTTTACATGGTACATGAAAAACAAACCCTTTCAAGTCAAAAATCTTGGTGCCCATTGTCCGGGCTTCCAACTTGGCAATTAGTTCTCTTTCTCGAACTTTTCAATGAATGCACAGAGTTTTTCCACGCCTTCCATGGGCATGGCGTTGTAGATGGAGGCGCGCAT
>DXEA01000143.1 GCA_019115225.1 Candidatus Evtepia faecigallinarum | reverse complement strand
CGCACGGGGGCCTTCTTCTGGGGCTCCTCGCTGCCGCCGGACTCGCCGGTGACCTTGGCCACCCGCTCCCGGCGGACCTCGTTGGTCTGGACCCGGGCCACCACGATGCGGCGGATGGTCTCCTCCTGGATGGCCTGGACCATGGCCTCGAACATCTCGAAGCCTTCCTTCTTATAGGCGTCCACGGGGTTGGTCTGGGCGTAGGCCCGCAGCTGGATGCCCTTCTTCAACTCCTCCATGGCGTCGATGTGGTCCATCCAGTATTCGTCCACCACCCGGAGCATCATCACCCGCTCCAGCTCCCGCATGAGCTCCTCGCCCAGGGACGCCTCCTTGGCGTTGTAGACGGCCAGGGCGGTGTCACTCAGCTCGGTGATCAGCGCGTCGGTGCTCTTGGCGGCCAGCTCCTCATCGGTGTACTGGAACTGCTCCGGGGGGAAGAAGAGACCCCGGAAGGGCTCGGTGGCCAGCTGCCAGCTCTCGGCGGTGAGGTGCTTGTGCTCTCCCTGGTGGCCTCGGACGGACTCCTCGATCCACCGGTGGAGCATGTTGCGGATGTGGGAACCCATGTTCTCCCCATCCAGCACCTGGC
This sequence comes from Candidatus Evtepia faecigallinarum, assembly GCA_019115225.1. Classification (GTDB taxonomy): domain Bacteria; phylum Bacillota; class Clostridia; order Oscillospirales; family Oscillospiraceae; genus Evtepia; species Evtepia faecigallinarum. Next base: position 13,418 of record DXEA01000143.1, on the reverse strand, counting down.
GGCGCTGCTTGTAGATGATTTCCCGCTGGACGTTCATCACGTCGTCGTACTCCAGGGTGTTCTTCCGGGCCTGGAAGTTCTTGGACTCCACCTTCTTCTGGGCGTTCTCAATGGCCCCGGAGAGGACCTTGGCGTCGATGGGGGTGTCGTCGTCGATCTTCAGGGTCTCCATCATTTTCTGCATCCGCTCGGTGCCGAACAGACGCATGATGTCATCCTCCAGGCAGAGGAAGAAGCGGCTCTCGCCGGGGTCGCCTTGACGGCCGGCACGGCCGCGGAGCTGGTTGTCGATGCGGCGGGACTCGTGGCGCTCGGTGCCCAGGATGAACAGGCCGCCGGCCTGGCGGACCTTCTCCGCCTCAGGGGCCAGGGCCTCCTTATGCTTGGCCTCGGCCTCGGAGAACATCTTCCGGGCGGCCAGGATCTCCTCGTTGTCGGTCTCGGCAAAGCCGGTGGCCTCGGCGATCATCTCGTCGGACAGGCCGGCCTTCCGCAGGTCGTTCTTGGCCAAAAACTCCGCGTTGCCCCCCAGCATAATGTCGGTGCCACGGCCGGCCATGTTGGTGGCCACGGTGACGGCGCCGAACTTGCCGGCCTGGGCCACGATCTCGGCTTCCTTCTCGTGGTTTTTGGCGTTGAGGACGTTGTGCTTGATGCCCTGCTTGGTGAGCAGCTTGGACAGCAGCTCCGACTTCTCGATGGAGGTGGTGCCCGCCAGCACAGGCTGGCCCTTCTCGTGGCACTCCACGATCTGCCGGACGATGGCGTGGTACTTGCCGGTGGTGTTCTTGAACACCACGTCGGGGTGGTCCTGGCGGATCAAAGGCTTGTTGGTGGGGACCTCCACAATGTCCAGCTTATAGGTGGCGTTGAACTCCTCCTCCTCGGTGAGGGCGGTACCGGTCATACCGGAGAGCTTCTTGTACAGGCGGAAGTAGTTCTGGAAGGTGATGGTGGCCAGGGTCTTGGACTCCCGGGCCACGGTGACCTTTTCCTTGGCCTCGATGGCCTGGTGCAGGCCGTCGTTGTACCGCCGGCCATACATGAGACGGCCGGTGAACTCGTCCACGATGATGACCTCACCGTCCTTGACCACATAGTCAATGTCCCGCTTCATGAGGCCCCGGGCCCGGATGGCCTGGTTGATGTGGTGGGAGAGGGTGGAGTTCTCCGGGTCGGCCAGGTTCTCCACGTTGAAGGCCTTCTCCGCCTTGGCGATGCCCCGGGCGGTGAGGGTGACGGCCCGGGCCTTTTCGTTGACCACATAGTCGGCGTCGATGTCCTCGGCCTCTTCCTCCTTGTCGTCCACGGTGGCCTTCACCAGGCCCTTCAGGCCGGCGGCGAAGTTATCGGCCAGGGTGTACAGCTGGGTGGACTGCTCCCCCATGCCGGAGATGATGAGGGGGGTGCGGGCCTCGTCGATGAGGATGGAGTCCACCTCGTCCACGATGGCAAAGGCGTGGCCCCGCTGCATGAGCTCTGCCTTGTAGATGGCCATGTTGTCCCGCAGGTAGTCAAAGCCGAATTCGTTGTTGGTGCCGTAGGTGATGTCGGCGTTGTAGGCGGCCTTCTTCCCCGCCGGGTCGATGCCGTGGATGACCAGACCCACGGTCAGGCCCATGAAGCGGTAGACCTTGCCCATCCAGTCGCTGTCGCGCTTGGCCAGGTAGTCGTTGACGGTGACGATGTGCACCCCTTCCCCGGACAGGGCGTTGAGGTAGGCGGGCAGGGTAGCCACCAGGGTCTTGCCTTCGCCGGTCTTCATCTCGGCGATGCGGCCCTGGTGCAGGATGATGCCGCCCATCAGCTGCACCCGGTAGGGCCGCAGGCCCAGCACCCGGTCGGCGGCCTCCCGGCAGGCGGCAAAGGCCTCGGGCAGCAGGTCGTCCAGGGTCTCCCCCTTCTGATAGCGCTCCTTGAACTCGGGGGTCTTGGCCTGGAGCTGGGCGTCGGTGAGGCCCTTATACTCCTCTTCCAGTGCTTCGATCTTCTGCACCAGAGGTTCCAGGCGCTTGATCTCCTTTGCCATGTTGGTGCCAAACAGTTTCGTTAAAAAACCCATAACGGTATAGATCCTTTCAAAAGCGGAATCCGCTGTGTTTTCCTCAGAATTCCGGGGAATTTTCCAGAAAATCCCGGTCATTATCCCCAATGGTCATAGCATTATACCATATCCCACCGCCAGAAAAAAGAGGAAACTGTGAACAAGTCGTAGAAATTCCACCGGAAAATCAAGGTTGCTCCCGGAATATCTCCTATGGTATACTGCCAGCAACGAAGAAATGTGGAAAGGTGGCGGGCCCATGGCGGCGAAAAAGAACGAGATCTTCCCTCTGCGCATAGAGGGCTACGGCAGCGCCGGGGAGGGGGTGGCCCGGCTGGAGGGCCAGGCGGTCTTTGTCAAGGGGGCCCTGGCCGGGGAGCTGTGTCAGGTCCAGCTGTTGAAGGTGGGCAAGTCCGCCGCCTGGGGCCGGGTGGCCCAGGTGACCGAGGCTGCGCCGGGCCGCCAGGCCCCCGACTGTCCCCAGTATCCCAGGTGCGGCGGCTGCCAGCTGCGGCACATGACCTATGGCGAAGAGCTGGCCTTCAAGCGCCAGAAGGTCCAGGACGCCCTGCGGCGCATCGGCGGCTGGGACGGGGAGGTGACGGTGATCCACGGGGCCCGGGACCCCTTCCGCTACCGGAACAAGATCCAGTTCCCCGTGGCCGAGGGGCCCCGGGTGGGCTTCTTCCGGGCCCGGAGCCACGACGTCATCGACGCCCCCGACTGCCTCCTCCAGCCCCTCCCCGCCACCCGGCTGCGGCAGGCTTTTCGGGACTGGATGGCAGAGTACCGCATCCCCGCCTATGACGAAAGAGCCCACCAGGGGCTCATCCGGCATTTTTATGTGCGGGTCAACCGCCTTGGCCAGTCTTTATGCGCGGTGATCGCCAACGGCACGGCCCTGCCCCACCAGAAGGCGCTCCTTGACGCGCTCCGCCAGGCGGAGCCCGGCCTGGTGGGGGTGGTCCTGTCGGTCAACCGGGACAAGACCAACGTGATCCTGGGCAAGGAACACCGCCTGCTCTGGGGCCAGGATTTTCTGGAGGACACCCTGTGCGGCCTGACCTTCCGCCTGTCGGTCCCCTCCTTCTACCAGGTCAACCGGGACCAGACCGAACTCCTCTACGGCCGCGCCCTGGACTTTGCCGCCCTGACGGGGACGGAGACCGTGTTGGACCTCTACTGCGGCATCGGCACCATCACCCTCAACCTGGCCCGCCGGGCGGGCCGGGCCATCGGGGCCGAGGTGGTCCCCGCCGCCATCGAGGACGCCAGGGCCAACGCCGTGCGCAACGGCATCTCTAACGCGGAATTCCTCTGCGCCGACGCCGGCGAAGCCGCCCAGGCCCTGGCCCGGCGGGGCCTGCGCCCGGAGGTCATCACCGTGGACCCACCCCGGAAGGGCTTATCTCTCCCGGTCATCGACGCCATCGCCCGCATGGCCCCCCGCCGCCTGGTCTACGTCTCCTGCGACCCGGCCACCCTGGCCCGGGACGTAAAACTCCTGGCCGAACGGGGCTACACCCTCCAGACCGCCGAAGCCGCCGACCTCTTCCCCCGCACAGCCCATGTTGAAACCGTCGGCTGGCTGCTGCGGACCGTGCCCGCCCCGGCAGCATCCCCCGGAACCTGACCCTTGCGTTGTCTGGGGCGGGTACTCCCGTGAGTACCCGTCCTTCCCTCTTTCCGGGCAAAACCCGGCACACAGGAGCGATCACGATATGCCTATCATCCTTGACCATCAGCTGCGGGAGCAGCTCCCCCACAAGGCCGCCGCCTTTCCGGTCACCTATTACCACGATGAGCTGGCCGAGCTGCCCAATTGGGAAGGGCCCTTCCACTGGCATCCCGATTTTGAGCTGGCAACCGCAGCCGCCCATCCCCTGACGTACCAGGTGGGACAGCAGCACATCACCCTGGAGGCCGGGGACAGCATCTTCCTCAACGGGAACATCCTCCACCGGGTCCGGCAGCTCTCCGGCGACCGGCCCGACCCCCTCCCCATTGTCCTGTTTTCCGGCGCCGCCATCGCCCCCGAGCACAGCTCCATCCACCAGAAATACATCCTGCCCCTTGCCCAGTGTGATTGCCTGCCCTTTGTGGTCTTCCGGCAGGCCGACGAGACCCACCGGGACATCCACGCCTTGCTCCAGGATACCTACCGCCGCCTGCACCAGCGCCCGCCCTGCTACGAGATGGCCGTGCAGCGCAACCTCAGCTGCCTGCTGGAGCACCTGGTCTGCCACTTCGACCAGTTGCCAAAAGCCACTGCCTCCCGCATCCAGCTGCGCAACCAGATCCGGCTGCAAAAAATGCTTACCTATATCTATACCCACTACGCCGAGCACGTCACCCTCCAGGACATCGCGGCGGCCGCCCACATCAGCCGCAGCGAGGCCGGCCGCTGCTTCACCGCCTACCTGGGCTGCTCCCCGGTGGAGGCACTGATCCAATACCGCCTCCAGGCCGCGCGCCGGCTGCTCAACGAGAAGGACCTCACCCTGCAGCAGATCAGCGCCGCCTGAGGCTTCCACTCGGCCAACTATTTCAGCCGCAAGTTCAGGCAAACCTACGGCTATGCCCCCCGACAGGAGGGCACTTTGGGTAAATAGTGCTTGTATTTGGCGCAAAAGCAGCTTGTGTCGCCCCGTCATGATGATATAATGCAGACCCGAACCATTCCTTTCCCGCGGGAGGCATACATCATGACAACCCAGAAAAACTACCGGAAAACCCTCCGCGCCTGCTACCTTGGCTTCGTGACCCAGGCCATCGCCGCAAACTTTGCCCCTCTGCTCTTCCTGACCTTCCAGCGCACCTACGGCATCCCCCTGGCACACATCGCCATGATCCCCCTGGTGTTCTACCTGGCACAGCTGCTCATTGACCTGGCCGCCACCCGCTTTGCCGACAAGCTGGGCTACCGCACCTGTGTGGTGGTCTCCCAGGTCGTCTCCGCCGGGGGGCTGGCGGCCATGGCCTGCCTGCCGGAGCTGCTGCCCGTTCCCTTTGCCGGCCTTCTGCTGGCGGTGGTGCTGTATGCCGTGGGCAGCGGGCTGATCGAGGTCCTGGTCAGCCCCATCGTCGAGGCCTGCCCCTTCGACAACAAGGATGGCAGAATGAGCCTGCTGCACTCCTTCTATTGCTGGGGGGCCGTGGGCGTCATCGCAGGCTCCACCCTCTTTTTCGCCGTCTTTGGCATCGCGCACTGGAAGGTGCTCACACTCCTCTGGGCCCTGGTGCCCCTGTACAACACCGTGAACTTTCTCACCTGCCCCATCGAGCACCTGGTGGAGGAGGACCAGCGCATGCCCGTCCGCCAGCTCTTCCGCCTGCCGCTGTTCTGGCTCATCATCCTGCTCATGGTGTGCGCCGGTGCTTCTGAGGCAACTATGGCCCAGTGGGCCTCCGCCTTTACGGAATCCGCCCTGGGCGTGGCCAAAGCCGTGGGCGACCTGGCCGGGCCGGGCCTGTTTGCCCTGTTTATGGGCATCGCCCGGATGCTCTACGGTACCTGCCGCCCACGGCTGGACCTGACCAAGGTCATGCTGCTGTGCAGCGTTCTGTGCGCCGGCTGCTATCTGCTGGCCTGCCTGTCTGCCATCCCGCTGCTGGCCCTTGCCGGCTGTGCCCTTTGCGGCCTGGCGGTGGGCATCCTGTGGCCGGGCTCCATCCGCCTTGCCTCCCGGACCTTCCCCCGGGGCGGCACGGCCATGTTCGCCTTCCTGGCCCTGGCGGGGGACCTGGGGGCTACGGTAAGCCCGGCCATGGTGGGCAGCCTTGCCCAGCTGGCAGGGGGCAGCCTGAAAAGCGGCCTGCTGGCTGCCGCAGCCTTTCCCGTCATACTTGCCCTGAGCCTGCTGCTGCTCAACCGGAAGGCCCCCTGAGTGTCTGCAAAAACCGGTCCGCCGCAGAGCAAGCTCTGCGGCGGACCGGTTTTCCTTTCCATCTACATCATCACATATTGGGATCGTACTCGCACTCCACCAGCACGTTCTTCGTCCCGTCCTCCCACCACTGGACCACGCAGAAATAGCTGGCCTGCTGGCCGGTGTAGGGCACAAAGCCCGCCTCGGGGTCGCTCAGGTCCACAAAGAGGGCCGCGTCGGCCATGGTATAGGTCTGGCCGTCAAAGACCAGCTCCATCTCCCCCATGGGCAGCACCGCGCCAATGCAGTCCTCACAGACCGCCTCTACCTTCGTGTCCACCAGGAACTTGGGGAAGGACCAGTCCAACGTGACCTCCTTGGTCTGGTTGCGGAAGATGCACTGGCCCGCCACCGTGGAGCCCTCCAGCACCACCTGGGTCCCCTCGTCGGCTGTGAGGACCACATTGCCCTGGAAGTCGCAGTTGACGAAGGTGATCTGCCCCTTGTCACCGCTGACCGTCACGTCTTCCGCAAACAGGAGGTCTTCGACCGTTTGCGCCTCTCCCTCTCCGCACTGGAACTGATAGGTGGTGGCCGTCTCTTTCCCTGTCTCTCCGGCCTCCTGCCAGGCGGGTTCCGTGGTCTCCGCCGGGCTGCTGCCGCAGGCGGCCAGGGAGAGCACCAGAAGGCCCGCCAGAAGGATCCCTGTGATCTTTTTCATTTTTGCCCCTCCTTTTGTTGTAAATATCCAGTTTCTTCCGTTCTTTTCGGGGTTTTATTCGCCAATATGCAGTATAGCAAGATTGCGCAGGACCGTCAACCCCCGCAAAAGCCGCCCCCCCGGCGTGTTATGACACCCAGGGCGGCTGTTTTTGTCCTCTTGGTGTACCAATGGGGATGGCGGGGGGCACGGAGGCAGCGGTCCATATCGCCGCCCCCTTCCCCTTTCCCGGCCCGCGGGGCGGTTTACAAAGGCGCTGCGGTCCACTATACTTGCAGGGAGGAGTCCCTCGCCCCCGCCCCAGGGGCGGATTTCACAGCGTGAACCCAAGACCCCTTTGCGCCAGGGAAAACTCCCATTTTTTCCTTTCCCCCTGTAAGATCCCGCCGCAAACGTTGAGTAGATAGACAGAAGGCCGCGCCCCCAAGGAGAAAGGAGGGCCCCCATGGACGACGAACAAATCCTCGCGCTGTACTGGCAGCGGGACAGCCGCGCCATCGAAGCCTCCCAGAAAAAATATGGCACCTATTGCCTGGCCGTCTCCCGCGGCATCCTGGCCGACCCCCGGGACTGTGAGGAGTGTGTCAGCGACACCTGGCTCCACGCCTGGCAGGCCATCCCGCCCCACCGCCCCACGGTGCTGGGGATGTTCCTGGCCAAGCTCACCCGCCGCCTCTCCTTCAACCGCTGGAAGGCCAACACCGCCCAGAAGCGGGGGGGCGGCCAGCTCCCCCTGGTCCTAGAGGAGCTGGAACAATGTGTGGGCCGGGAATCCGACCCCGCCGACCCCCTCATCGCCCAAGAACTGGCCGAGAGCATCGGCCGCTTCGTCCGGGCCCTGCCGGCCCGGGAGGGGGACGTATTCACCCGCCGCTACTTCTTCACCGAGGCCATCCCGGACATCGCCCGGCGCTATGGCCTGACCGACAACCATGTGTCCGTGCTCCTTGCCCGCACCCGCAAAAAGCTGCGCCGGCACCTGGAACAGGAGGGATATTTATCATGAAACGAGAAGATTTGTATGAGGGCATGGAGGGCATCGACGAGGAGATCCTGGCCCGCAGCGAGGCCAAGAGCAAGGGCCGCCGTTCCCGCTGGGTGGGGGGGATCGCCGCCGTGTTGGTGGTGGCCATCCTGGGCGCCGCCCTCCTCTGGCCGGGAGGCGGCACCCCCCTCACCGCCAGCGCCTATGCCGTGGCCGAGGCCGCCTACCCCGCCATGAATCCCTACCCCAACGAGGACGACTATCTGCAAGCCGACGGGACCTACGACGACGAGGCCTTCTCCGCTGCCTATGACGCCTGGCGGACCGACCAGCAGGCCCGCCGGCAGCCGGAGGGCTACGCGGCCGGGCTGGAGAACTTCTGGCAGCAGAGCATGAAGCAGTTCCTGGCTGGGTCCCAGGAGGAGAACCAGGTCTATTCCCCGGTGAATCTCTACCTGGCCCTGGCCATGCTGGCCGAAGTCACCGACGGCGCCAGCCGCCAGCAAATTTTGGACCTGCTGGGCCAGGACACCGTGGAGGCCCTGGGCGCCCAGGCCCAGGCCGTCTGGCAGGCCAACTACTGCGCCGACGGGGCCAACACCTGCATTCTCGCCAACTCCCTGTGGCTGAACCAGGACGTGACCTTCCTGCCGGAGACCGTGCAAACCTTGACCCAGAACTACTATGCCTCCACCTATCAGGGGGAGATGGGTTCGGCGGACTTAGACAAGGCCCTGCAAAACTGGCTGAGCACCCAGACCGGCGGCCTGCTGGACGACCAGATCCAGGACCTCACCCTGGACGCCAACACCGTTCTGGCCCTGGCCAGCACCATTTCGTTTCAGTCCAAGTGGAGCCGGGAGTTCTCCCCCGACGCCACCGCCCCCCAGACCTTCCACAGCCCCGCCGGGGACGTGACCTGCGACTTCCTTCACAGTAGCCGCCAGAGCACCTACTACTGGGGCGAGCACTTCAGCGCCGTGGGCCTGACCCTGGCCGCCGGGGGCACCCTGTGGCTCCTGCTGCCCGACGAGGGCCTGACCCCCCAGGACCTGCTGACCGACGGCCAGGCCATGGACTTCCTGCTGTCCAACGGGGACTGGGATGACCAGAAATACCTGACGGTGAACCTCTCCCTGCCCAAGTTCGACGTGGCCGGCAAGATTGACCTCCGGGACGGCCTGCAGGCCCTGGGGATCACCGACGTGTTCGACCCCGCCGTCTCTGACTTCTCCCCCATGACCACCCAGACCCAGGGGATCTTTCTCTCCCAAGCCCGGCAGGGGGTGCGGGTGGCCATCGACGAGGAGGGGGTCACCGCCGCGGCCTACACGGTGATGGCCGGCGAAACCAGCGAAGCCCCCCCAGAAGATGAGGTGGACTTCGTCCTGGACCGTCCCTTCCTCTTTGTCCTCACCAGCGACGACGGCCTGCCCCTCTTCGCCGGCACGGTTTCTCAGCCTTCCTGAGCGTCTTTCCTCCCATCTGCCGGACACTTTCTTTTGGGAAGTGTCCGGCAGTTTTTCCATTTTGCTGCCTGCGGCACCACAAGCGGTCGATTTCCCCAGCAAAACCATCAAAAAAACTCCTTCCACTTCCAGATTTTTTTGCTATAATAAGAATAGATTTCCAAATACTCCTACAAATGCAAGTCAACCGTCCAGAGGGGAGGAACGCCTATGACTGGCCACACCGCAGAGCCTTCGCGGGAACAGGTGATCCGCGACTTGACCAGTGCCATGCTTCACAAACACTATTGTGAGAATAACGTGGAATTTCTCATCGCGCAGATGAGCAGCGACATCCTCTGGCTGGGTGCAGCAGAACACGAATGGAACACAGGACAGGCCGTGGCAGATACCTTCCGCCTCTTCGCCGGACAGGTGCCGAAATGCAACACCTACGATGAAACCTACCAGGTCCTGGAAATCGCCCCCGACGCCTACTTGTGCGTGGGCCGGATGTGGATCGCCACCGATCCCTCCACCGGCATTGCCCTGCGGGTCCACCAGCGCTTCACCCTGGCCTTCCGCTGGACAGAGACCGGCCCCGTCTGCTGCCACATCCACATCTCCAACCCATACAGCGAGATGGACACGGACGACGTGGGCTTTCCCGGCAAGCTGGCCCGGCAGTCCTACCAGTACCTGCAGGAGCAGCTGGCCGCCCAGGAACGGCAGCTGGAGGAGCAGACCATCCTCCTGCGCCGGCTGAGCTTTGAGGACACCCTGACCGGCCTGTATAACCGCAACAAGTTCAGTCAGCTCCTCCAGGACGACCAGGACGCCCGCCGCCCCTGCCTGGGGGTGGCCTGCTTTGACCTGAACGGCCTGAAGCAGATCAACGACCGCCAGGGCCACCGCGCCGGCGACGCCTTCATCCGCGGGGCCGCCGACCAGCTGCGCCAGGTCTTTCCCGACAGGATTTACCGCATCGGCGGCGACGAGTTCGTGGTCATCGACGAGGCCCCCGAGGAAGAATTCCGCCAAAATGTCCGGGCCGTCCAGGCGGGGATGGACCGGCACAACATCAGCTGCTCGGTGGGGGTATGCTGGCGGCAGACGGGGTGCAGCATCCAGGAGCAGATCGACGAGGCCGACCGGCAGATGTACCAGGCCAAGCGGCTGTTCTACAGCGTCAAGGGCAACAACCGCCGCCACCGCTGACCCCGCCCCGGGGCCCCACGATTTCCCTGCCGCCCCCCTTGACAACCCCCCGGCCCCCATGCTATGCTGGGGCCAGATAATTCCATATCTGTACGCACCCATCTGTCATCGGATGGATGGATTCAGGTGCCAAAATGTATCCCGTAGATCGGAGAAGGGATGCATTTTGGCACCTTTTTTCTTTGCGTACCGCCCCCCGCAGGCCGGGGGAGCACAGACAGAAAGGAGCATCCCTATGATCGTCCTCACCACTGCCAGCACCATTACCACCATGAGCCCCGCCAATCCTCCCGCCGCCCGGGTGACCCCCGGCCAGCAGGTCCTCTTCCAGACCCTGGACTGCTTTGGCAACCACTACTATCTGCCCCAGGCCCAGCGGGGGGACACCATGCCCGACAACCCCGCCACCGGCCCCCTCTTTGTCCACGGCGCCCAGCCGGGGGACACGCTGAAGATCACCATCCGGCGCATCACCATCTCCCCCACCGCCATGGTGGAGCAGATCGCCGGCAAGGGCTGCCTGGGCAGCCGGGTGGACCGGGATGCCTTCTGCATGGTCCCCCTCCGGGACGGGGCCGCCCACTTCCAGGACGTGACCATCCCCCTGCGCCCCATGGTGGGGGTCATCGGCACCGCCCCCGCCCGGCCGGTGCCCACCCTGCTGCCCGGCCCCCACGGGGGCAACCTGGACTGCGGCAACATCACCCAGGGGGCCGTGGTCTATCTGCCCGTCTTTACCCCCGGCGCCCAGCTGGCCCTGGGGGACCTGCACGGGGTCATGGCCGACGGGGAGATCGGCTACAGCGGCTTTGAGGTCTACGGCTCCGTGGAGGTCCAGGTGGACCTGCTCAAGGGGGTCCGCCTGCCCAACCCCGTGGTCCGGGAGGGGGAGACGCTGTACTTCCTGGCCTCCGCCGACACCCTGGACCAGGCCGCCCGGCAGGCCAGCCTGGACCTGTGCGACTTCATCACCCATTACCAGGGCCGCTCGGTCCGGGATACCGTCATGCTCCTCAACGCCATCGCCCACCTGGGGGTCTGCCAGGCGGTCAACGGGCAAAAGACCGTCAAGCTGGCCGTCCACCGCCGCTTCCTGCACAGCCATCCCCTGGTCTGAGTCCCTGCCTCCCGCCCTCCCCCCGCCGGTGAGGGCGGGAGGCAAGAAATTTCCTGCCGCAATTTTCTCCAGGGTCTTGTAATTTGCCCCAAAGGGTGGTACACTGCAACCGACAATTTAATAATGGGAGATGCTAATTTTGTTGTAACGCCGCGAAATACCCTTCGCGGTGGAAGGAGAAGTCCATGAAAAAACGCATGTTCGCACTTTTCCTGTCGGCCCTGCTTCTGACCACTGTACTCTGCGCCTGCGGAGACGAGAAGTCCTCTGAAGAAGCCGGGGGCATCGGCAGCGACACTACGAGCTCTTCCGGAGAGCCTGTCACCGGCGGCGAGCTGGTGGTGGGGATCTCGCAAGACCTGGGAGACAGTCTTGACCCGTATCAGTTGACGGCAGCAGGAACCAGAGAGGTCTTATTCAACATCTATGAGGGGTTGGTCAAGCCCACCGCCAGCGGCGAGTATGTGCCCGCCGTGGCCGCCGAGCACACCGTGTCGGAGGATGGCCTGACCTATACCTTCCCCCTGCGGGAAGGGGTGCTCTTCCACAACGGAGACACCGTGACCACCGATGATGTGATCTATTCCTTTGAAACCTGCGCCGAGACCACGGTAGACACTGCCCTGGCCGCGGCGCTTTCTGCTGTCACCGGCGTCGCCGCCGACGGCAACAGCGTGGTCATCACCCTGGCCGAGCCCAACCCCGACTTCCTCAGCTATGTGGGCATGGTCTACATCGTCCCCGATGACTACACCGAGCAGAGCACGTCCCCTGTGGGCACCGGCCCCTTTAAGTTCGTCTCCCGCTCGGTGCAGGAGAACCTGGTGGTGGAGAAGTTCGCCGACTACTGGGGGGAGCCTGCCTATCTGGACACGGTGACCTTCAAGATCTTTGAGGACGCCAACGCCCTCATGTCCGCCCTGAGCGCCGAGTCTGTGGACCTGGCCATCCACCTGACCATCGACCAGGTCAACACCCTGAGCGCCGAGACCTACAAGACCCTGGAGGGCACCATGAACCTGGTCCAGGCCCTGTACCTGAACAACGCCGTGGAGCCCTTCGACAACGAGAAGGTCCGCCAGGCCATGTGCTACGCGGTGAACGTGGAGGAGATCCTCCAGCTGACCAGCGAGGGCCACGGCGCCAAGCTGGGCACCTCCATCTACCCCGCCTTTACCAAGTACTTTGACGAGAGCCTCAACGACGCCTATCCCTACGACGTGGAGAAGGCCAAGGAGCTCTTGGCCGAGGCCGGGTACGAGGACGGCTTCGAGATGACCATCACCGTCCCCTCCAACTACACCCCCCACATGAACGTGGCCCAGGTGCTGGTGGAGCAGCTGGGGCAGGTGGGCATCACCGCCACCATCGAGCCCGTGGAGTGGGAGACCTGGCTGACCCGGGTCTACGCCGGCCGGGACTTCGAGAGTACCGTCCTGGGCTTTGACGCATCCAACCTCAGCGCCGGCGCTCTGCTCAATCGCTGGACCAGCGACGACGAGAACAACATGATCAACTACAACAACCCCGAGTACGATGCCCTCATGGAGGAAGCCGCCGTCACCACCGACGACGCCAAGCAGACCGAGCTGTACAAGCAGGCGGCCAAGCTCCTCTCCGACACCGCCGCCAACGTCTACATCCAGGACCTGGCGGACTTTGTGGTCATCAAGTCCAACCTGGACGGCTATCAGTTCTATCCCCTGTATGTGATGGACCTGTCCACCGTCCACTATGTGCAGTAATCTGTACCCATCACCGGCCCTGACGGCCGAGCCCTGAAAGAGAAAGGAGGGCGGGAAGATGCATTACCTCATTCGCAAAGTCCTCACTCTCATTATTACATTGTTCATGGTCTCTCTTCTCGCCTTCCTGGCCTTTCAGGTCATCCCCGGCTCTCCGGCCACCAAGATGCTGGGCACCAACGCCACCCCGGAGAAGATCGCCGCCCTGGAGGCCGAGCTGGGCCTGGACGACCCCGTCCTGGTCCGCTACGCCCGCTGGGCGGGGGACTTC
>DXEA01000142.1 GCA_019115225.1 Candidatus Evtepia faecigallinarum | reverse complement strand
CTGGAACAGGTCCAGCGCCTGCTGGGCGTCTGCCTCCCGGACGCCCTCCCCATAGAAAATGCTGATGAATTCGCCGCCGCGCTTCTGGCTCTCCTGGGCCAGCTTTTCCAGGGCGGCGGAAAGCTCCTTTTCCGTGCCGTAGAGCTGGTTGTCCACCAGCAGCAGATAGTCCCCGGCGTGGATGGCGGTGCCGTCGAACTCCGAGTCCCGGGCGGCATAGGTGATCTCCATGGTGCTCACCTGCTCCATGGCCTCCTCCATGGCCGCCGTGTTCTCTTCCTCTTCCCCGTCGGGGTTCATGGCGATCATGGCCGAGATGCCCTGGGGCACCGTCTTGGCCTGCAGGACGATCACCTTCTTGTCCTCCACCAGGTCCACGCACTGCTGGGCCGCCAGGATGATATTTTTGTTGTTGGGCAGCACATAGACGATCTCCGCCGGCGTGCGCTGGATCTGCTTCAAAATGTCCTCCGTGGAGGGGTTCATGGTCTGTCCACCGCTGATGACGCCGTCGGCCCCCAGGTCAAAGAAGACCTTGGCCAGCCCTTCCCCGGCGGCCACGGCCACAAAGCCGTACTTCTTCTCCGGGGCCTTGTGCTCCTCCTCCAGGGACTCCAGCTCGGCCTCCACCGCGTCCAGGTCGTCGGTGGACTGGGCCTGACCGCCGGCGGCCAGCTGGTCCCGCTGGGTGCGCATGTTCTCGATCTTGGCCAGCTCCAGGGTGCCGTACTCCTGGGCCTTGGTCAGGGCCAGGCCGGGGTCGTCGGTGTGGACGTGGACCTTGAACTCCTCGTCCCCCTCGCCGATGACCAGGCTGTCGCCGATGCTCTCCAGCCAGGCCCGGAACTCGGCCAGGGGCTTCTGGCTGGTGCGGCGGACGATGAAGACCGTGTCGTATGTAAAGGTCAGCTCTTCCTCCGCCATGGCGCTGAAATCTGCCTTCTCCTGCACGGCAGGCGCCGGCTCCTGCTGGTCGGGGGCGGCGATCCCCCGCAGCTCATCCAGCATCCCCTGAAGGATGAGGACAAAGCCCATGCCGCCGGCGTCCACCACCCCGGCCTTTTTCAGCACGGGGTTCTGGTTGACGGTGTCTGCCAGTGCCTCCCGGGCCCGGTCGATGGCCGACTCCAGCACGTATTCAAAGGCCGTGTTCTCCTCGGCCGCCCGGCCGGCCCGGTCCCCCGCCAGGCGGGAGACGGTGAGAACGGTGCCCTCTGCCGGCCTCATCACCGCCTTGTAGGCGGCGATCACCCCGGCGTTCAGGGCGTCGGCCAGGTCAATGCCGTCCATGGTCTGTTTGTCCTTCATGGCCTTGGAAAAGCCCCGGAAGATCAGGGACAGGATGACTCCCGAATTCCCCCGGGCCCCCCGCAGCATGGCCGAGGCGCAGACGGCGGTGGCCTGCTCCACGGTGGCAGGCGCCTTTTTCCGCAGTTCCTCCGCGGCAGCGCCAATGGTCAGGCTCATGTTGGTCCCCGTGTCTCCGTCAGGCACCGGGAAGACGTTGAGCTCATTGATCCTCTGTTTTTCCGCGTTCAGAGAGGCGGCGGCGTGCACCAGCATGCCCGCCAGTGTCTTTCCATCAACGGACTGTACCATAATTCCTCTTCTCTCTCCTCTCAGTCGATCTGCATGGAGTCCACATAGACATCCACTGCCCGCACCTTGGCACCGGTCATCTTGCCCACGGCATAGCTTACCTCGCCCATGATGGCGCTGCTGACGGCAGACAGATTTACCCCGGCATCGACGATGATGTGCAGCTCGATGGACACCGTGTCGTCCTCTTCAAAGATCACCCGCACCCCTTTGGCCATGGACTCGCTGCGCAGCAGGTGGACCAGCCCGTCCTTCTTGGACCGGGCGGCCATGCCCTTGACGCCGAAGCAGCTGGTGGCCACAGCGCCGGTGATGGTGGTAAAGACCTCACTGCTGATCTGGATCTCGCCCTTCTCATTTTGTAAGCGCATACGTTGATACCATTCCTTTCCTCGCCGGACCCAGGGGCCCTGTTCTAAAAAAACTGTGGGGAAAACCCATTTTCAGATTGTATTTTCCGCATCAATCATGTAAAATACTAACATACACCATCCCATGCGCGCAACTGTAACTTGGAGGTTTTTCTTATGAAGATCACAGAATTTATCTTGAAGATCACCGCGCTCATCCTCACTGCCGCCGCTGTTATCTGCCTGGTCATGGCCAACATGGACCGGATCTCCGACTGGCTGGCTGCCCTGTGGGCCAAGGTCCAGGCCAAGAAGGAGCGCCTGTGCCGCACCTGTCCCGGCCAGGCCGTGGGCGGCGATGATGAATTTGAAGACTGGGATATCTGATCTTCCCTTTCGGCCGGAGCGGCTTGCCGCTCCGGCCTTTTCTGTTCCTCCCGCAGTCCCGCCGGCTCAGAAGGTCAGGCTGGGATGCTTGGGGGGCACTAAGATGGGGTCCACCCGCTTGACCACGGCGAAGGTGAACAGGGCCGTGGTGACCAGCTCGTCCCGGTCATTGCGCTGCTCCACAGACACCACGCAGATGCGGCTGCCCACCTGCAGGGGGGTGGCCCGGCAGAAGAGATAGGCCCCCGAGGCCGGCCGGATGAAGTTGACCGTACTGCCCTGGGTCACGCACACCCGCCCGTGGGCCGCCAGGCTGTGGCCGCCGATGGTGTCGGCAAAGGCCACCAGGACGCCCCCGTGGACGGTACCATACTGCTGCTGGTTGTTCTTGTTGATCATCATGATCCCCTCGGCGGCATCCTGCTCCATGCGGATCAGGTGGATGCCGTTGTCCACCGCCCAGGGGTCCAGGCCCCGGATCTTCCCCAGCTGGGGAACCTCTTTGACGTAGAAGGGGCCCTCCTTCTCCAACTCATCCCAGGAAGCCATTGAGAATCTCCTCCTCTGCTTCTTCTTCCGTCAGACCCAGGGTCATGAGCTTGAGGATCTGATCCCCGGCGATGCGCCCGATGGCGGCCTCGTGGATGAGCTGGGCATCGGGGTGGTTGGCCGTCAGGGCGGGGATGGACTGGATCTTGGCCTTGCCCATGAGGATGGAGTCGCACTGGACGTGGCCGAAGCCGGCGGCGTCCCCGATCATCCGGGGATAGAAGATCTGCTCCGACTCGTCCTGGGCCACCGACCGGGAGATCACCCGTCCGCTGGCCCCCTCGCCGGCCAGGATCACGTCCATCTCAGACTCCGCCTTCTGCTTGCCGTGGGTGAGGAGCTTTTCGTTGACGATGGCCTCGGCCCCCTCCTTCACCACCACCTTGGTGTAGCGCTTGGTGGAGTCCACCCCCCGCAGCTGGGTGGTGTCCAGCTGGATGGAGGCGCCCTTTTCCAGATAGATGATGGTCTGGGGGTTCATGATGCGCTCGCCGGTGCCCTCCCCCTCGCCGTAGTGCTTTTCCACATACTGGACCTTGGAGTTCTCCCCGATGTGGAAGGTGTGTACGCCGTCGTGCTGGGAGGATTTGTCCCCGTCGTTGTGGATGCCGCAGCCGGCCACGATGACCACGTCGCAGTCGGGGCCCACAAAGAAGTCGTTATAGACCAGCTCATCCAGGCCCGTCTCGGTGATGATGACGGGGATGTGGACCGACTGATGCTTGGTGCCGGGTTTGATGTGGATGTCGATGCCGGGCTTATCCTCCTTGGTGACGATCTCGATGTTGGCGGTGTTGCCCCGGCTGTCCAGCTTGCCGTTCTTGCGGATGTTATAGGCCCCCTTGGGGGTGCCCTCTAAGTCTGCGATCTCCCGCAGCAGGCGGGTGTCAACTTTGTTCATGGCTCACTCCTCCTTCCCCTGGCGGCAGCTGTCGCTGTTGGGCTGCAGAAAGCTGCACATGCCGCCGGTGTCTGCCAAAATGTGGGGCATGATCTCCCCCTTGGGGCCCTGGCGGACCACCTTGCCCCCGGAGATCATGACGATCTCGTCGGCCAGGTCGATGATCCGCTCCTGGTGGGAGATGACGATGATGGTGTTCTCCCCCCGGCCGTGGAGGATGCGGAAGGTCTCGGTGAGTTTGGCAAAAGACCACAGGTCGATGCCCGCCTCGGGCTCATCGAAGATGAGCAGGCCGCCGGGCCGGGCCAGGATGGTGGCGATCTCGATGCGCTTGACCTCGCCGCCGGACAGGGAGGTGTCCATCTCCCGGTCCACATAGTCCGCCGCGCACAGGCCCACCCGGTTGAGGTAGGAACAGCATTCATCCCGGGTGAGTTTTTTGTTGCCGGAAGCCAGCTCCAGCAGGTCCCGCACCTTCAGCCCCTTGAACCGGGGGGGCTGCTGGAAGCCGTAGCTGATGCCCAGCTTGGCCCGGTCGGTGATGGACAGGCCGGTGACGTTGGTGCCGTTCCAGAGGATCTGGCCGCCGGTGGTCTTGACCAGGCCCATGATGGCCTTGGCCAGGGTGGTCTTGCCGCCGCCGTTGGGGCCGGTGATGACCACGAATTTGTTGTCAGGGATGGTCAGGTCGATGCCCCGGAGGATATCCGTCTGTCCTCCGTTTTCTTCCACCTGATAGGAAAGTCCTTTCAGTTCCAGCATATCGCATAGCTCCTTGTCGCTATTGTAATCATACCACAGCTTGGTAGGTCATTCTGTCATTTCTGAACGTCAAATTATACCACAAATTTTGTGGGCAGGCAATAGACCGCTGCGGCTTTCCCCGGCACTTTGCACAGGCAGGGAAACAGAGGGATATTCTCAGGGGAGAATACCTTCGTCAAGTTCTACGATATTTTTCTCGCCTTATTGACTTCTCATACAATCGTTGGTAAATTATTTTCATGTTTATGGCATGTGCCGGGGCCTTGCCAGAGGGACAGAGAGAAATGAGAGGAAGCGGTATGATATGATCGAACGACTGGGGTTTGACAACGAAAAATATCTGGAAATGCAGTCTGAGCACATCCGCTCCCGCATCGACCAGTTCGGCGGGAAGCTCTATTTGGAGTTCGGCGGCAAGCTCTTTGATGACAACCACGCCTCCCGGGTGCTGCCGGGGTTCCATCCCGACTCCAAGATCCGGATGCTCCGGCAGCTGAAGGACCAGGTGGAGATCGTGGTGGCCGTGTCCGCCATGGACCTGGAAAAGAGCAAGGTCCGGGGGGACTTGGGCATCACCTACGGCACCGACACCCTGCGGCTGATTGACGCCTTCCGGGGCTTTGGCTTTCAGGTGGACAGCGTGGTGCTCACCCGTTTCGGCGGCCAGCCCGCCGCCGAGATCTTTCAAAAGCGGCTGGAGGCTTTGGGCCTGAAGGTCTATCGCCACTACTCCATCGAGGGCTATCCCTACGACATCCCCCGCATCGTCAGCGAAGAGGGGTACGGCAAGAACGAATTCGTGGAGACCTCCCGCTCCCTGGTGGTGGTCACCGCCCCCGGCCCCGGCAGCGGCAAGATGGCCGTGTGCCTGAGCCAGCTCTATCACGAGCACAAGCGGGGGGTCCAGGCAGGGTATGCCAAATACGAGACCTTCCCCATCTGGAACCTCCCCCTGCGCCACCCGGTGAACCTGGCCTACGAGGCCGCCACGGCGGACCTGAACGACGTGAACATGATCGACCCCTTCCACCTGGAGGCCTACGGGGTGACCACGGTCAACTACAACCGGGACGTGGAGATCTTCCCCGTGCTCAAGACCATGTTCGAGCGCATCGCCGGCACCTCCCCCTACCAGTCCCCCACGGACATGGGGGTGAACATGGCCGGCTACTGCATCATCGACGACGAGGCGGTGTGCCAGGCGGCCAAGGAGGAGATCCTCCGCCGGTTCTATGACGAGCAATGCCGCCACCGCCGGGGCCGCACCGACGGCACGGCGGTGTATAAGATCGAGCTGCTCATGAAGCAGCTGGGCCTGAGCCCCCTCAGCCGCAGCGTGGTGGCCCCCGCCCTGGAGGTGGCCGAGCGCACCGGCGACCCCGCCGCCGCCATGGAGATGCCCGACGGGAAGATCCTCACCGGCAAGACCTCCGAGCTGCTGGGCTGCTCCTCCGCCCTCCTCCTCAACGCCCTGAAATATCTGGGGGGCATCCCCGACGAGGTCCAGCTCATCTCCCCCTCGGTCATCGAGCCGGTGCAGGACCTGAAGGTCAACGTGCTGGGCAACAAGAACCCCCGCCTGCACATCGACGAGCTCATGGTGGCCCTGTCCATCTGCGCCGTCACCGACCCCAACGCCAAGCGGGCGGTGCGCCAGCTGCAAAAGCTGCGGGGCTGCGAGGCCCACACCACCGTGCTGCTGTCCGAGGGCGACGAGGACAGCTTCCGCCGCCTGGGGGTCCGCCTGACCAGCGAGCCCAAATACCAAAACGCCAACCTCTATCACGGGTGAGCGATTTTTCGCCGATCCCATCCGAAAGGAGTCCTACGATATGTCCACCAAAACCTATATCCCCGATCACTACGCGCCCCTGCTCAACCTCTATGACACCCAGAAGGCCATCAGCCTGCTCAAGCGGGTCTTTGAGGACACCCTGTGCGGCAATCTCCATCTGCGCCGGGTCTCTGCGCCGCTGTTCGTGGAAGCTGCCTCCGGCCTCAACGACGACCTGAACGGGGTGGAGCGTCCCGTGTCCTTCGACATCCCCGCTGCCGGACGGGACGCCCAGGTGGTCCACTCCCTGGCCAAGTGGAAGCGCATGGCCCTGTACAACTACCACTTCCCCGTAGGGGAGGGCCTGGTGACCGACATGAACGCCATCCGCCGGGACGAGCTGCCGGATAACCTCCACTCGGTCTATGTGGACCAGTGGGACTGGGAAAAGGTCATCGCCCCCCGGGACCGGAACCTGACCTATCTGAAGGAGACGGTGAACGCCATCGTCAGCGCCATGGCAGACACCCAGAAAACCTTGCAGTCGGTCTTTCCCCAGCTGAGCGTGCTGCCCCAGCTGAGCCGCTCGGTCTCCTTTGTCACCTCCCAGGAGCTGGAGGACGCCTACCCCAACCTCACCGCCAAGGAGCGGGAGGACGCCTGGGTCAAGGAGCACCCCACCACCTTCCTCATCGGCATCGGCGGCGCCCTGAAGTCGGGCAAGCCCCACGACGGCCGTGCCCCCGACTATGACGACTGGACCCTGAACGGGGACATCCTGCTGTGGGATGACCTGCTGGGCAGAGCCATCGAGCTCTCCTCCATGGGCATCCGGGTGGACTCCGCCGCCCTGGACCGGCAGCTCACCGCAGCCGGGTGCGATGACCGCCGGCAGCTCACCTTCCACAAGCTGCTGCTGGAGGATAAGCTCCCCCTGACCATCGGCGGCGGCATCGGCCAGTCCCGTCTGTCCATGTTCCTGCTGGGCAAGGCCCACATCGGCGAGGTCCAGGTGTCCACCTGGGACGACGAGACCATCGAGACCTGCCACGACGCGGGGATCATCCTGCTCTGAGTTTTTGAAAAAACACCGGATACAACCACCGGCCCCCTGTTGGGGGCCGGTTTTTTCACTCTGACGGCAAAGCCGTCAGGCGCCCAGGGTCCGCCCGGCGGACAGTTCCCAGCCCAGGCGGATGCCGGCCAGGAAGCCCGCCTCGAAGTAGACCGCCCGCTGCCGCTCCTCGGCGGCCAGGATGTCCTGCTGGAGCTCCTCGTCCAGAAAGCCCTGCTCGGACAAGGTCTTATTCTCCCACTGGGCAGCCAGGACGTTTTTCCGATAGGCCGCCATGGCCTGCCGCCAGCTCTGCTCGGCCCGGTAAAAGCGGTCCTCTAACGTCCCTTCCTCCTCCGTGCCGGGAACTTTTGCCCCGCCGGTACGGAAAAACTCGCAAATTTGCTGAAAATTGGTCCTCTTCAAAAAATCATGATGAAATATGTGGTCACCTCCCCCCTCATTATACCAATATGTATCATATTTTCAATAGGTACACCATAGTATACCATTGTATACCATGGTGTTGAAAAATATCTTGAGGTATATTAGGATATCAATATACACCATGAGATGAGGTGACAGACCATGAGCAGCCGATACTCCACCAGGACCCAATGGTCCACCACCACCAATACCGTTTTATTGGACAAGCTGCGCCAACTGTCCGCGGATACCCGCATCCCCATCGCCCGCCTGCTGGACGAGGCCATTGAGGACCTGTTGGTGAAGCACAACGTCATCCCCAAGGAAGAAAAAAAGAACCCATAAAGAAAGGGACACCACACCATGACCATCAAACTTTACGACCAGGACAGCCACTGCCGGTCCTTTGCCGCCACCGTCCTCTCCTGCACCCCCGGCGGACCGGCGCGGTGGCACATCGTTTTGGATCAGACCGCCTTCTTCCCCGAGGGGGGCGGCCAGCCCGCCGACCAGGGCACCCTGAACCAGCAGGTCCATGTGCTGGACGTGCGGGAGAAGGGGGAGGAGATCGTCCACATCACCGACGCCCCCCTCACCCCCGGCGCCGCCGTCCAGGGGGAGCTGGACTGGGCCCTGCGCTTTCGCCGGATGCAGTGCCACTCCGGGGAGCATGTGATCTCCGGCCTGGCCCACCGGCTTTACGGCTGCACCAACGTGGGCTTTCACATGGGGGAGGAGTCGGTCATCCTGGACTTTGACAAGGAGCTGACCCCCGACCAGATCACCTGCATCGAGGACCTGGCCAACCAGGTCATCACCGACAACCGCCCCGTCACCGCCGCCTATCCCGACCCGGCCATCCTCACCACCCTGGACTACCGCAGCAAGCTGGACCTGACAGAGGGGGTGCGCATCGTCACCATCCCCGACTGCGACGTGTGCGCCTGCTGCGCCCCCCATGTGAGCTACACCGGGGAGATCGGCCTGGTGAAGATCGTGGACGCCATGCGCCACCGGGGGGGCATCCGCCTGTGGATGGTGGCCGGCCGGCTGGCGCTGGAGGATTACCGCACCAAGCAGGAGAACATCGCCGCCATCTCCGCCGCCCTGTCGGTCAAGCAGCCCCAGGCCGCCCAGGGGGTGGCCCGGATGAAGGCGGAGCTGGAACAGGTCACCTTTGCCCTGAACCAGGCCCGGCAGGCCCTGATGGCGGAAAAGGCCAAATCCCTGCCCCGGACGGAAGGCAACCTGTGCCTGTTTGAGGACGACCTGGACGCAGCCAGCCTGCGGGCGCTGGCCAACGCGGGCATGGAGGTCTGCGGCGGGATCTGCGCCGTCTTTACCGGTTCCCACAAGACGGGCTACCGCTACGTCATGGGCAGCAAGACCGTGGACCTGCGGGCCAAGGCCAAGGAGATCAACCAGGCCCTGGGGGGCAAGGGGGGCGGCCAGCCCACCATGATCCAGGGCTCGGTGACGGCAGACCGGGCGGCCATCCTGGCCTATTTCCAATGACCCGGCAAAGGAGGACCCATGGCCAAGAAAAACGCCCAGAACACCCGGGCCAGGATCGTGGAGGCCGCCTGGCAGCTCTTTTACGAGCAGGGGTATGAGGACACCACCGTGGAGGAGATCATCGAGACCTCCCGCACCTCCAAGGGCTCCTTCTACCACTACTTCGGCGGCAAGGATGCCCTGCTGAGCACCCTCAGCGACCTCTTTGACCAAAAGTACTTAGACTTGCAGGAGAAGATGGACCCGGACATGCCCGCCATGGACAAGCTGCTGTATCTCAACGGGGAGCTCTTTCGCATGATCGAGAACAGCGTCTCCCTGGACCTGCTGGCCCGGCTGCTGTCCACCCAGCTGGTCACCAACGGCCAGCGCCACCTGCTGGACCACAAGCGGGTTTACTACCGCCTGCTGCGGCGGATCATCGCCGAGGGCCAGGAGCGCGGCCAGCTCTCCCAGGTCCGCAGTGTCAACGACATGGTGAAGATCTATGCCCTGTGCGAGCGGGCCCTGCTCTATGACTGGTGTCTGTGCGGGGGGGAGTATCCCCTGCGGGAGTACGCCGCCCGGCAGATGCCGGTTTTCCTCTCCGATTTTCCTCCTGGTGTTTCGTCTAATCTAAGTACGGAGAAAACTCCTTGATGGGAAAAGGATATTTCGATTTCAATAGAACGCGGTATAGACTTTAGTCTATACCGCGTTCTGCGTTGCGTTCCATCTTTCGTCGTGCTATGATAGAACTCTAAAGATTCCGTCCTGGGCTTGCCGCCGGGACGGCCAATTTCTAAAGAGAGGAAAGATCCCCATGACAACACCGCAACTGTGTATCATTGCCACCATTGTGGTCTACCTGGTGGCCATGGTCCTGGTGGGCGTCTATTGCAGCCGCAAGGGCGGCAGCTCCAACTCCCACGAGTTCTATCTGGGCGGGCGCAAGCTGGGCCCCATCGTCACCGCCATGAGCGCCGAGGCCTCGGACATGAGCAGCTACCTGCTCATGGGCCTGCCGGGTCTGGCCTACATCAGCGGCGTGGCCGAGGTGGGCTGGACCGCCATCGGCCTGGCCATCGGCACCTATCTCAACTGGCTCATCGTGGCCAAGCGCCTGCGCCGGTACTCGGCCCACATCGGGGCCATCACCATCCCCAGTTTCTTCTCCCGGCGCTACCGGGACACCCGCAATGCCCTGTCCTGCATTGCCGCCGTGTTCATCCTGATCTTCTTCATCCCCTACACTGCCTCGGGCTTCAAGGCCATCGGCACGTTGTTCAACAGCCTCTTCGGGGTCAACTACCACGGGGCCATGATCGTGGGGGCCATCGTGGTCATCGGCTACACGGTGCTGGGCGGCTTTTTGGCCGTGTCCACCACCGACCTCATCCAGAGCATCATCATGACCTTCGCCCTCATCTTCATCGTC
>DXEA01000141.1 GCA_019115225.1 Candidatus Evtepia faecigallinarum | reverse complement strand
GGTGATGTGGTAGTATTTGCGGGTGCGCCCGTTGGCCTCGGCCTCATAGGCGGTGACGTAGCCGCTGTTCTCCAGCTTTTTCAGCACCGGGTACAGGGTACCCTCCTTCATCTGAAAGGTGTGGTCCGAGCGGCGCTCCAGTTCGGTGATCATCTGATAGCCATACAGGTCCTGGCCCCGAAGCAGGGAGAGGACCAGCAGGGAGGTGTGGGCCAGGGGTTTCTTCTGTTCCATAAAAGCATCTCCTTTCTTCTTAGAGGGAACCGCTGCCGGAGAGGGAAAAGCCCCGGGCGGTCAGGCTGCCCAGGGGGGTTCCCTGGCCGTCCAGCAGGGTGACGGTGCAGTCGCCCTCCCAGGCGGTCTCCTCCAGGGGGCGGCGGAAGTTTCTGCCTCCTGTCGGGGGGGCAGCTCCTTCCAGAACCAGAAATAACGGTAACCGAAGGGGCTTTCCTCCAGAGGGACGGTGGCCGTCCAGGCGTCCGACGTCTCGGCGGTCAGGACAACGGAGGCCCCCTGGGGGTGGTCTGTGGTGCCCAGCACCAGGAGGAAGCGGGGGCTGGCTGTCCCGTCGGCAGGCTCCAGGATCAGATGCCCGCAGCGCAGGGGCGCCCCCGCCTGGGTCGAGTCAAAGGGGGGCAGGCCCCGGTCAAAGGCGATCAGACAGCCGGGGGCAGACAGGAGCCGTTTCAGCACCTGCTGGCGGAAGCGGACCACCAGCAGCACATCCTCATTGCCCGTGAGCAGGTAGTCTGTGTCCTGGATTGTGTGGGTTTCCAGCAAGACGGTCTGCTGGGTGGCCTCCCGGCGTTCTGCCTCCCGGATGGCCTGGTCGCTGGTCAGACAGGGCCGGTTGTCCAGCCAGTACAGCCCCAGGGCCAGCAGGAGCACCAGCAGGGCCGCGCCCGTCCAGCGGAAGGCCCGCTGCTTGCCGGTCAGACAATGCCGTTTCATGGGCTCACCTCCTGCCAGGGCAGCGGAAGCTCTGCCGAGAATTGGTTCCCGTTCCGGGTAAAGCAGACGGTGGGGCGCGTGCCCCAGGAGAGCTCCCGCAGCCGGTAGAGGGTAAAGGTGCGGCAGCTCTTGGTGTCGCTCATGGGGGTGTAGTAGGATAGGGATTGCCCGTCCGCCGCAAAGGTCAGGTGCCGGGAGGCGTCGTTGGGGAACTGGAAGGGGCCGCTGCTGTAACTGACGGCATAGACATAGGCCTCATAAGTCCCGTCGCTGTTTTCCACTAAGCCGGCGGCGTAGATGGAGAGGGTGCCGCCTCCCGGCAGCGCCTCCTGGAGATCCAGCGGCACAAGCTGGAGGGGAACATCTTGGCTCCACTGGAAGGAGAGGGGATCGTTCTTGGCCTGGTGGTAGTGGTACAGGTCGGCGATGGGCTCCGGCAGCCAGAAGAGGACCAGCAGCAGGGCGATCACGGCCACGCACCCGGCCGCCCGGGAGAGAACCCACCAGCGCAGGGGAAAGGCGGCGCTGAGTTCTTCCCCCACCTGCTTGGGGTCCCCCATGGCCTCCAGGGCGTGGGCCTGGGCCTGCTCCGGGGGATAGCCCGCCGCCTCCAGGGCTTCCGCGTGGTCCTGCAGGTGACATTCCAGCTCCCAGCCCACCGCCCGCCGCTCCTTGGCGGTGGCGTGGCGGAGGCAGCGGACCACGGCTTGACAATAGGGACGGTACCAGGGTTCCATGGGCGTCCTCCTTTCTGAGGAATACCTCGAGTCTCTAAGTATATAATACATAGAATGTCGAGGTATGTCAAGAAGAAAAAACCCGGTCCGGGATTTCCCGGACCGGGTTTGATCTTATCGGGCCCGCTTGGCCAGCAGGGACAGGAAGAACCACAGGGCCAGCAGCAGGGTGATGGAGGCGCCGGTGGAGGCCCCTAAGTAGTAGGAGACCAGCAGTCCCCCGATGCCGCAGACCACGCCCCCCAGCACGGAGATCAGGTGGTACTGGGGCAGGTTTTTGGCCACGTTCCGGGCGGCGGCGCCGGGGAGGACCAGCAGGGCATTGATGACCAGCAGGCCCACCCAGGTCATGGTGATGGTGACCACCACGGCGATGGCAGCGGTGAAGAGGAAGTTCCGCCAGACCACGTTGATCCCCCGGCTGTCCGCCAGGGCCTGGTGGACGGAGGAGAGGATCATCTGGTTGAAGGAGGTGACCCAGAGGACGATGAGGGCCAGCAGGATGACGGCCAAGAGGCCGATCTCCCGGGGGGCTACGCTGAGGATGTCACCGATGAGCAGGTTGTTGAACTTGGTAAAGCTCTGCCCGCCCAGGGTGCTCAGAAAGATGCCCAGGGCCACGGCGGCGGAGGAAAAGACGCTGATGGCCGTGTCGCTGGCCATGTGGGTCTTCTGCCGGATGAGGGTAAAGAGGAGGGCGATGACCACGGCAAAGATCACCGCCGCCCCCACAGGCTTTGCCAGGCCGCAGATGGCCCCGATGGCCATGCCCGTAAAGGCCGAGTGGCCCAGGGCGTCGGAGAAAAAGGCCATGCGGCTCTCCACCACCATGGTGGACAGCAGGCCGAAGAGAGGGGTGATGACCAGCACCGCCAGAAGGGCGTTTTTCATAAAGAGCATGGTGCCCGGCGCGGCCCACTCAAAGGGCAGCCAGGAGACCAGCCAGTACCAGAAATTCATGACGGCTGCCCCCCTTCCTCCCCTAAGTTCAGGTGAAAGACCGACTGGAACTCCGGGGAGTGGAGGACCTCCGCCGGGGTGCCCACCTTCAGGATGGCCTGCTGGAGCAGGATGACCTTGTCGGCGTACTGCCGCAGGGTGGAGAAGTCGTGGGTGGAGAAGAGGATGGACAGGTCATAGGTCCGCCGGATCTCGTCCAGCATGTCCATGAGCAGGTGCTCCCCCCCCACGTCCACCCCGGACAAAGGCTCATCCAGGATCAGGATCTGGGGGATGGGCTCCAGGGCCAGGGCCAGCAGCACCCGCTGCAGCTCCCCCCCGGACAGGGCCCCGATGGGCTTGTGCAACAATGCCTCCCCGTGGACCCGTGCCAGACACTCCGCCACCTTCTCCCGCAGGGCCTTGGGCACGGGCAGAAAGACCGGCCAGCGGCTGATGGCGGCGGCGAAGAAGTCCAGGACGCTGATGGGATAGCCCCGGTCAAAGCTGGGGCTCTGGGGCACATAGCCGATCTTGGGGTGGCTGGGATAGCCCCCCGCCAGCTCAAAGCGGATGGTGCCGGTGTAGGGCATCTGGCCCAGGATGCTGCGGAAGAGGGAGGATTTTCCCGCCCCGTTGGGCCCGATGAGGGCCACAATTTCCCGGCAGTTGAGCTGGAAGGAGATCTCCCGCAGGATGCTCTCCCCCTCCAGGGTCACCCCCAGGTCCTTTACCTGCAGCCGGCAGGTGCCCGGCTTGCCGGGCATGGGGATGCGGCTGTGGGTCTGCTTGGCAAATCTCATTGGTACGCCTCCAGAATGGTCTCCACGTTGGCCTGGAGCAGGTCCAGGTAGACCTCGATGCCGGGGTCGGCGCTGGCCTGGACGCTCATCATCAGATCCAGGGTGTAGATGGGCACCCCGCACTCCCGGTGGATGATCTGGGCGGCGGCATCGGCCCCGTTGACCTCGGTGAAGATGGCGGGGATCTGGTGGGTCTGGATGTCAGAGACGATCTCAGCCACCTCCTTGGCGGAGGCCTCGCTGCCCGCCTCCTCCTCGATGGACCGGAGGATGGTCAGGTCAAAGGCTTCGGCAAAGTAGGAAAAGCCGTCGTGGAAGGTGACCAGCTCCCGGCAGGTCAAACCGGCCAGCTGGGGCTTGAGCAGGTCATAGGCCTGCTTCACCTGGTCCTGGGCCAGCTGGGCGTTGGTCTCATACAGGGCGGCGTTGGCCGGGTCGGCCTGGGCCAGGCCGGCGGCCAGGTTGGCGATCATCTGGCAGGCCCGGTTGGGGTCGAGCCAGATGTGGGGGTCGGCCTCGTGCTCGTGGCCGTCGGGCAGGGTGTCGCCCTCGTGGTCGTGGTCCAGCCCCGCATACTCCCGCAGGGTGATGTTCTGGGAGCAGTCGATCTGCGGGGTGTTCGCCACGGCGGACAGGGCGTCGGCCATGGACTCCTCTAACCCGGCGCCGCTGAGGAGGATGGCGTCGGCCCCTTCCAGCAGCTCCATGTCCTTGACGGTGAGGGTATAGTCGTGCAGGCAGCTGACAGGCTCGTCGATCATCAGGGAGACCTGAATCCCAGGGGCCCCCTGGGTCACTGCATAGGCAAAGAGATAGACGGGATATGTGGTGGCTACGATGGTGAAGTCATTCTGGGCGCTCTCCTCCTGGGCGGGCGCAGGGCCGCAGGCGGACAGGAGGAGGCAGAGAGCCAGCAGAAGCGGCAGGGATTTTCGCAGCATGGCGGGTCTCCTTTCCGTAAAACAAAAACCGTTGGGATAACGTCTCATTATACATCGAACTGTCCTGTTTGTAAAATGGAAGCGGACAGAAAGTTTTTGAAAACAGGCAAAAAAAATACTGTCTGCCTCATCGGAAAAGAGACCGTGGGTGACGGTATGCAACCCATCACCCACGAAGGGATAAAGAACATTTTGAAAGGGGATTAAAAGGCGTGTAGGATTTCTTCAATGACTGAAAGCAGTTGCTTTTTCGGGAAAGCGCCCAGGACTCCGTTTAAATCCATTTCCCCTCCACCAAAGCTCCCGATCCCCATTTGTATCCAGGCAGAAAGTTGAATGGTTTTTGGGGAATACTCTACTTTGATGAACTTCATGGCGGAAGCCATACCTGTGCCATTCTTCCAAACGGACTCCCCCGTCTTCAGTTTTTTGGGCTGAAATCTGTGCCGGATTAGGATGGCTTCTACCTTTTGCTGGGCTTGGGGAAATCCGCAGTCATAATCAATCGTAAAAGAAGAGCGTGCCATCGTTAATATCCTCCATTTAGATTTTGTGCGTCTGTTTTGTGGCCGGATGTTTCCGGAATTGCCGTACCGCAACGCGGACAAATTGTCGTGCCCGGGGAAAGGTTCAAACTGCAAGAAGGACAGATTCCCGCCATTGTTCCACCCTTTTGCAAGTGGGAGATGCGAGTGAGATGATCTGCGTTTCGCTTTTTGATGACTGCGAAAATCATCATACAGATGCCAAGGATCAGGATCAGGAGAAAGAGAGTAAAAAGTGAAAGAACAAGGATTTCGTGGCTGGTAAGGGGAGACTGATAGGTGTACATGCGATCACTAGCGATGTAAGCCCGAACAAGCGGTGTGCCGATTCCGCCGATCAGTATCATTAAGGTTCCGATGAGCATGGCGTTTCCTCCTTATATACCAAAATGGGATATATAAACAATACCATTTTGGGATACTTGTGTCAAGGGGGGGATGGAGATGTTTCGGTTAAAAGAACTCCGAAAAAAGAAGAATCTCTCGCAAATAAAACTGGCAATGGATCT
>DXEA01000140.1 GCA_019115225.1 Candidatus Evtepia faecigallinarum | reverse complement strand
TGCGCCTCTTCCACACGCTGGGCGGTGGGGGTGCTCCCCGTCGTTCCTTCCTCTTCCGCTTCTGTCCGGTGAGACAGTTCCACGGGAGGTTGTTGCGGGGAAATTTGTCCCGGCTCGGTCGGGGGCGTGGTTTCCCCGCTCACCGTTGCCGTCGGGCCTACCCGAATGTCACGGGCGGTGGTGGGCGGCTGGTGGGCGGTGGGGCTCAGGGACCCGCTTTCTTCCACAGGCGAAGCGGACCGGGCCGTCTCTTCGCCGGGTTTTCCTTCTTTTGCTGTGTGTCCTTCTCCCACCCGCTGGATGGGGGCGGGACTTCCCGCCTCCCTTCTCTGCTCCGGTGCAGCGGGCTTCTCCTCCCGCCGGGCAGCATCCCGGCGCTGAACCGGCGCGCCCTCCTCCCGCAGCAGACTCTCCAGCCGCTTCTCCTGGCGCAGGAGGGCGGCGGTCTGGGCCCGCAGGGTCTCCTGGGCCGCCGCCTCCCCCTGTTCTTGCAAGTATTCCAGTGCCTGGGGGGGCAGGTGGGGGGGCTGGATGCCCTGGGTCTGCGGACTTTGGCCAGACAAAACGGCGGGCTGGATATCCTGGCTCTGCAGGCCCTGGGCCGTCGGAGGGGCCGCGTCCTGCCCCCCCGCCCCGGTCACCCGGCGGAGGGTCCCCCGGGCCAGCGGGACGGCCTCATCCTGGGGGCGTCCCTCCTCCCGCAGGGTCTGCAGGCAGCGGGAAAACGCCTCCGCCTGCCGGGCCAGCCGGCCGGGGGGGAACTGGCTCTGGGCCGCGCCCCCCTGCCCCGGCTCTGCATGCAGGGTCTGGGTCAGGTGCTGGTGAAAGCTTTGGTGGATCGTACCCAGGACGGTCAAGGACGGTACCCCGGTCTCTGCCGGGATCTTCTCCTTGGCCTTCCGGTCTCCCCTCTGCTTACTCTGCCGCGCCAGGACCCGCTCCACGATGCGCTCGGTGATCTTTTCTCCCCCCTGGCGGCGCAGGGCCTCCAGCACCAGGTGGAGATCCACCTGCAGGGTCACCTTGGACGGCGGGCCCGGCAGGGCTTCCGCCGTCTCCTCCTCCAGCAGCGTCAAAGGCACCGAGGGCCAGATCCCATCCTCCCACGCCGACCGGGCCAGCACCTCCTCTGCAAAGGTCTGGGCCAGCACGCCGAAGGGGGACAGGGGCAGCCGCCGGTGGTCCAGCACGCTCATCTCCGGTTTTGTCACTGCGATCCTTTTCATCAGAAACACCCGTTGTGGATCAGTTCGATCCGGCTCACGGCCACACTGGCCTGGTTGCTGTTGAGCTGGGGCCCCACATATTTTTTCAAATGGGCCCCCACCACCGTCCACGTCCGCTTGGGGGTGCCAAAGCTGTCCTTGAGGATGATGGTCCCCGCCAGGGGGATGGACATGCCCTGGTTGACCATGGCCATGAGCAGGGACACGCTGTCCACCGTGGTCACCACCCCCTGCTCCAGCACCAGCTGCTGGGGTTTGGTGTTTTTGAAAAAGAAGCGGGGATAGTTGCTCCCCCCCTCGGTGTAGACCTCATACTCCACCTCCATGTCCAACCCGGACACGGAGAGAAAGCCCCCGGCCAGCACGGCCCCCGTGCCCACCAGAAATACTTCAAAATGTGTCCCGGCAATGGCCATGCTGCCGCCTCCTTTCCGTTACTCCTCCCGGGGCTGGGTGGTCCGCTTCATGCCGGTGATGGCAAAGGTGAGGCTCTCGGTGAGCACCTCGCTGCGGCTGCCGTCCAGGGGGGCCAGTTCATAGCCGATGGGCATGGCCCCCTGGAGGGTCCAGATGACCCCCGGCTTGCCCAGCTCGTTGAGGGTGATGACGTCGATGGTCCGCCGCAGGCTGACCCCCGTGGGGCCCGTGTGGACCCCGGCACTGGCCGAGAGCAGCCAGTCCAGAAAATCGTTGTCCCCCACCACGCCTTTACTCAGTGTCACCGGGGCAAAGGTGGTAAAGACGGGGGTGTATTCCTTCACCCCCCGGTTCTCGTCGCCGTCCCGGCTCTGGATGGTCTCCACCTCCATCTTCACGCCGGAAAACTGGCTGAAGGCGGCGGAGATCTCCTCGCTGTCCCCCACCCGGATGAGGAAGCGAAAGGTCTGGATGGGTTCCGGATATCGAATGGCCATGGGGTCTGTCACCTGCCTTCCTCAGTTTCCCCCGGGGCTCTATTTCAGTTCAAAGGTCTTTTGCTCATTGCCGCTGAGCTTTTGGTTGATCGCGGACACCTCCCGGCACCAGCGCCGCCGCTCCCAGTGGTCCAGGTCCATGAGGACCTCGTTGGACCAGTGCAGATAGTAGGCCAGAAACGCCATCTCCTGATACAGGCGCTGCTGGGGATAGAGCGACATCCCCTGGGCAGACTTCCCGGCCAGCGGACTTGACCCCTTCCGGGGCAGGTCCTGCCAGCGGACGGCCTGCCCTTCCTCCGGCGCTGCGCGCCGCAGGGGCAGGCTCTCATCCTCCCGGCCAGTCTGCTCTAGCCAAGCAAAAAATCCAGCGGCACCTCAAACTGCTGCTGGCAGTGGGGGCAGGTGAGCTGGTAGTGGGGCATCTCCGAAAGGTTGATGCGCTGGTACATGTCCTGGAGATAGGCCAGGTCCATGGTGAAGAGGTTTTCGATGACCCTGGTGTTGATGACGCTCAGATTCCCCAGCTTGGTCACCACCCGGGAGAGCAGGATGATGGTCAGATAGCCCGCGTTCTGCTGCACCCGGGGGTCCCGCAGGGGGAGGATCTCGTCGGCCGCCGTGGCCAGGCGCATGGTCCCCCGCTTGTGGACCTCGCCGTTGGGGTCCACATACCCCTTGGGCAGTTCAAATTCAAATTCCGTCTGCATATACTGTCCCTCCTATGCCGCACGCAGCCCCCCGGCGCACAGGCCAAAGGGCCTGTGCGCCGGCGGGGCAGAGAAAACATCAGATCTCAGAGGGTGCGCCGGCCACGGAACCGGGGATGTGCTCCAGGCCTTCGTGGCAGATCTCCAGGGACTGGATGGCCACCTCGCCCCCCAGACCGTTCAGGTCGGGCACGGTGTAGCCCACCGGCCAGGCGTTGATGAGCTCCCAGGACGGGCCGGGGTTGCCGGCGTCGTCGATGAGGGTGATGGTCACATTGTGGCGCACCATGCCCGTGGGAGGGGCGGAGTTGGTGGGGGCCACGGAGTTGAGCCACTCCAAAAAGTCCGCGTCGTCAGACACGCCCCAGCGCAGGGTCACGTTGCCGAACTTGGTCAGACCCGCCAGCTTCCGGGGGGTGTTGCGCAGGTCGTCGCCTTCGCGGTACTCCACGGCGTCGGTGGAGGCGCTCATGCCGGACACTTCAGAGAAGCCCGCCCGGCTGATCCCGTCGATCTCCACCTGGTACCGAAATACTCTGTATGGATAATTGATTGCCATGACTTATTTCGTCCTTTCTGTCTCAGTGTCGGAGTGCTGGGATCATTCGGAGGCGGTCTTCTGGGTGATACGGAAGATGACGAACTCCGCAGGCTTGACCGGGGCAATGCCGATCTGGCAGATGAGCCGGCCGTTGTCGATGTCATCCTGGGTCATAGTGGTGGGCCCGCACTCCACAAAGAAGGCCTCCGAGGGGCTGGTGCCCGCCAGGGCGCCGTCCCGCCAGCAGGTGGCCAGGAAAGTCTCGATGGTCCGGGTGACCCGGCTCCACAGGGCGTTGGAGTTGGGCTCGAAGACCACCCAGTTGGTGTTGGCCTTGATGGACTCCTCCACATAGATGAACAGGCGGCGGACGTTGAGATACTTCCACAGGCCGTTGGAGCTGATGGTGCGGGCGCCCCACACCCGGATGCCCCGGCCGGTGAAGGCCCGGATGAGGTTGACCCCCATGGGGTTGAGGATGTCCTGCTCGCCCTCATTGTAGGCGCAGGAGAGCCCCGTGCAGCCCCGGACCACCTCGTTGGCGGGGGCCTTGTGGACCCCCCGCTCCAGGTCGGTGCGGGCATAGATGCCGGCCATGGCCCCGGAGGGCGGGAAGTAGGCCGAGCGCTTGGCGCCGGCGTCATACATCTCCAGCCAGGGGTGATACATGGCGGCATAGGTGGAGTCATACATGTCCCGGAAGGCGGCCACGTCGTTGGTCTTCTTCAGGTCCATGGGCACGTCCAGGATGGCAAAGCAGCTCTTCTTGCTCTCGCAGAAGCCGATGAGGGCTGCCTGGACCTCCGGGGCGGTGATGCCGGGGATGGCCATGATGGACACGCTGCTGTTCTCCAAAAAGGCCTGCAGGCCGGTGCGCTTGCCGGGGCCGTCGTCCTTGCCCAGGAAGGCGTCGGCGCTCACGGTGCTCACCGTGCCGTTGCTGCCGCCCTGGAAGGAGAGGACCAGGTCCTCACTCTGGCCGCCGCACAGGGCGAAGGGCACGATGGAGGCCGGCTTGGCGCCGGGGGCAGCGGGGGCGGGGGCCTCCTTGCTGTCCTTGCCGTCCTTGTCCTTGGCCGCCGGGGCGGGGGCGGGAGCGGCGGGGGCCTTGGCCGGCAGCACCTCTGCCTGGAAGAGGTCAGACTTGGCGGTCTTGACGCACACATAGTTCAGGGCGTCGGCCTTGAGGGAGAGGTTTTCATAGGTCTCCACATTCTCCCCCAGGCGGGCGGTGAGGGTGAACTCACAGGTCTTGATGTACTTGGACGTACCCACCTTGGCGTCGGCCACATCCAGGGCGCAGGGGGCGTCGAGGGTGATGACCTTGTCCAGCACGCTCTTGATGGTGGCATAGGCGGTGGAGCGGCCGTCGAAGAGCTCCACCACGTCGCCGGGGTTGAAGCCGTCGGCGTTCTTCAGGGTCAGCTGCGCGCCGTCGGCGGCCAGCACCTGGGTCTTGGCCTTGCTGGCCGGGGAAATCACCACCCGCATGTCCTCGGCCCAGGCGCCGGGGTTGGCGGCGGTGAGCTTGAGCACACCGGTGGTGAGGCTGGCGGCCCTGGCATCGGCGGGCACCGCCCGCATGATGTAGGCCCGGGCGCCGCCGTTGGCGAAGAACTGCTCCACTGCGTAGGGCAGGAAGCGGTTGTCGCCATAGGCGGCCTGGCTCAGATAGCCGCCATAGAGCCGCTTGTAGTCGGCAAAACTGGTGACCAGCTGGGGCTGGCCGATGACAGGGCCCCGCTCGGCCAGGCCCACAAAGCCCGCCGTGCTGGTGCTCACGCCCTGCATGGGTGTTGCGCCGGAATCATACTCCTCCACATACACACCCGGGGATAGATACTCTGCCATGTTGCTGCTTCACGCCGTGCATATCGGCTGGAGGCCGGACGTGAAGCGCCCCTCCTTTCCATAATCAAACTGTCGCCTGCTGATATATCTCCAAACCCCCAGCCAACCGGGATTCGGATTCAAAAATTTGGTGTGAGGCCCTGGGCCTCTCCCGCCAGCCGCTCCCACCAGTGGGAGAGGACGGCGGCGTTGTACTCCAGTGCCGCGGCGATGCGCGCCTGGGCCTCAAAGTGCTCGGTGAGCTGTGTGCTGGTGCGAAAGACGAACCGGTCCTCCCGGAGAAACAAGCTCCCCCGGACCACCTGTCCGTTGACCTGGCTGCACAGGGCCAGGGCCCGCTCAGGGTCCCGGACCGGCGCCGGATGGATGCCGTAGACCAGCACCCATTCCTGCCGGCACTGGCAGACCACCTGCCAGCTGCACCCGCCGCTGGAAAAGCGAAACCGGAACAGGTCCTCTGTGCGCACAAAGTCCACCCCGCTGCGTTGGAGCAGCGCCTCCAGGGCCGCGCCGCCCTGGGGCGGCTGGTCAAAGGGCTGTGTCATAGGCGCCTCCTCCCTGGACAAGTCCCGCCGGGTCGAAGGCCCGTCCGCCCCACGCCCCTGCCGTCAGGGCCGGGGGAGACACGGTCTCCGGCACAAGGTCCCCGGGCACAGCCAGGGGGGCCGTCTGCACCGGGGGCGGCAGGACAAAGGCCTCCTGCTGCAGGGGCAGGCCCTGCCTGTCCAGCAGCTCCTGCATGCCCTGGTTGCCCAGCAGTCCGGCCAGCTCTGCCAGCCGGCCGGGGGGCATCTCCAGCAGGGAGATCCCCTCCAGGGCCCCTTGCAGCACCTGGGCCGCGGCGGTCAGTCGCTCCCGCTCAGGCTGTGGGGCCCGGGTCCTCCGGAGCTGTTCCTGTTCCTGGCTCTGTTGGGCCCTCTCCTGGATCTGTTGGTCCATGGCCCTCTCCCCTCCCTTCGTCCGGGGGCGGCTCCTCCGCCCCGAAGGTCTCCCGGAGGGTCTCAAACAGGGCCTCGGAAAAGCCCGGCTGGGAAAAGGCCTCCAGGGCTTCGCTGGCCCGGTCGGAGAGGAAGCGGAGCTTGTTGATAAACTCCTGCTTCATCTGCCCCTTCTTGGCCACGAGGGCTTCCATCCGGGCAGCGGCGTGCTCCAGGGCGGCCTTTTCCTGGACGCTGCCGGCCTTGTCCCGCTGCTGCCGGTACTCTGCCAGCAGCGCCCGCTCCCGGCTGTCGTCCAGAAAGGGGTACATGGTGCGCAGGGTGTCCGCCCCCGCCTGGCCCATCTCGCTCTTGCCCAGGGCCAGGTCCCGCAGGTCCTCCACCGTCCGCCGGGCGTCCCGGAGGGTATCCACCACCAGGCCCACGGCGCTGTCGGTAAAGCCCCGGTTAAAGATCACCTTGTCCGGGCTGTGGCCGGGCACGTTGCGCATGGGGGAGGCCTTTTCAAACAGCTTGCGCTGCTGCCACTTGTCCGGCTGGGACTGGCCCACCGTCTTTTTCAGGCACGAGAAGAGCATCATCTGCCCCGTCCCCTGCAGCACCGCCCCGGACAGGGTCCCCCGCTGAAAGGCGGTCTCGGAAAAGCGCCGGAGCATATCCTGCTCCTCCGGCCCGCCCCGCTCATAGAAGGACCGGGCCGAGGTGGGGTCGGGGAGCTCTGTGGTCTGGTCCTGTCCTTCCGCCCCCGCCGGGGCAGCCTGGGCTGCCTCCTGCTGTCCGCCCAGCTGGGCCGCATGGCGGCGGCCCATGGCGTCGAAGGTCTGCTGGAAGGACTCGGTGACGTGGAACAGGGGGTCCCGGTGGGCAAAGGCCTCTGTCCCTGCCGCCCAGGCCATCTGCCGGCGCAGCTGGTGCTCCAGCCCCCGGGGGGCGGGGGGCTCCTGCTTGGGCCGGCGTTTCTGCACCCGCTGCATCACTGCCACCCCCTCAGGGCCAGGTTCATGCTGCGCACGATGTGGCGGAACTCCACCGGCCGTAGGATGAAATCCGTACAGTGCAGGCGCATGCCCCGGATGGCAAACTCCTGGGTGTCGTCCACCAGGATGATCTTGCAGGCCGGGTCCCGCTCCCGCAGCTGCCGGGCCTGGTAATAGCCCGCGCTGCCGCCGGTACACAGAAAGGCGATGGCAAACTGTCCGCCGCAGCCGGAAAACGCCGCGGAGGAGGAGAAGCACTCCAGCTGGACAGGCACCTGGTAGAGCCGGCAATATTCTTCAATCCAGCCCTGCATCCGCTGCGCTGCCGCCGCACTGTTTTCACAAATGGCGATCCTCACGTGCCACCTCCCTCCAACGCCCCGGTTTCCCTTGTTTTCCATTTTATGCATCTCCCCCTTTCCCCGCAAGTAATCCGACACAAAATCCTTTTTTCGGGGCTGAATGACATCTTTCTACCCTCTTCCTCCTTCTTCCCGTCTCCTTCCCTCTTGCAGGCGGCCCGGAAAACGCCTATAATGGCGGCAGCAAGTATATTGTCAGCTTTGGAAGGATCGTTTCCATGAAATACATCACAGTACAGGATGCTGCCCGGAAGTGGCAGGTCTCGCCCCTTGTGGTCCAGCACTACTGCGCCACCCGGCGCATCCCCGGGGCCATCCATCGCGGCGGGGCCTGGGTCATCCCCGCCGGCGCCCAGCTGCCCCCCGACCCCGAGCCGGCTGCCGCCCTGACCCTCATGCCCCTGCTCAACACAGTCTTTCCGCCGGGGGGCTGTCTGGCCGCAGCCGAGCAGATCCAGGACCCCCACGCCCGAGCCATCGCCCGGGCAGAGCACGCCTACTTCAGCGGCCTGGCCGAGGC
This sequence comes from Candidatus Evtepia faecigallinarum, assembly GCA_019115225.1. GTDB lineage: Bacteria > Bacillota > Clostridia > Oscillospirales > Oscillospiraceae > Evtepia > Evtepia faecigallinarum. The sequence continues at coordinate 11,259 of DXEA01000140.1, read as the reverse complement.
CGCCGCCCAGACCGCCGAGCTCTACCTCTCCCACCCCGATCTGAGCCTGCGGCTGTCTGCCTGCCTCCTCTACGCCTATGCCAACCTCACCTTAGAGCGGCCCCACCGCACCCGGATGGCCATGGAGGAGGTGGGCCACATTTTTCAGGCCGCCGGCGAGACCGCCCCGCCCGCCCTGCGGGCCTGCGCCGCCGCCATCACCGCCGCGGCCGCCGTCCTGCTCCACCTCCCCCTGCCCCAGGGCATCGGGGACCCCCAGCAATACCTGTCCCTGCTGCCGCCGGGGCTGCGGATGTTCTCCCTCTACGTCCAGGCCCACCACGCCTACCTGCTGGGGGACTATGGCCGGAGCATCGGCATTGCCGAGACCGCCCTGTCCCTGCAGACCGGGCCCTATCTCATCCCCACCATCTACCTGCATCTGGTGGCCGTGATGGACTACATGAGCCTGAAGCAGCCGGAGCGGGCCCAGGCCCACCTGCTCACCGCCTGGGAGCTGGCCCGGCCGGACGACCTCATCGAGCCCTTCGGGGAGCACCACGGCCTGCTGGGGGGGATGCTGGAGGCCACCCTGAAAAAGGACTGGCCGGAGGACTTCAAGCGGATCATCGCCATCACCTACCGCTTCTCCTCCGGCTGGCGCAAGATCCACAACCCCTCCACCGGCCACGACGTGGCCGACAACCTGACCACCACCGAGTTTGCCGTGGCCATGCTGGCCGCCCGGGACTGGAGCAACCAGGAGATCGCCGCCCACCTGGGCATCTCCCTGAACACCGTCAAGCACTACCTCTCCTCCATCCTGCAGAAGCTGAACATCAGGCAGCGCAAGGACCTGCACCAGTACATGCTCCGCTGACGGGGTTGTCCTTCTCTGACGGACACTCTGTCTGTCCTCTCCCCGGGTTTGTCCTCCCTTCCCCGGTCCGGCAGTCTCCGCTGTGCGCCGGCATTGTCCCTTTCTGGCGGACATTTTTGGTCTTTTCTCCAGAAAAGTATTTCCGCCCGCGCACACGCCATGAAAGAACGCAGCCCGGACGGCCTGTTCCCCGGAGGCGCCCCCCTTGGCCGCGGGAGGCCGGATGACCCATGCCATGTCTTTGCCCCAGCACAGATATGGCACTTTTTTGCGTCAAAAAGGAGGATTTCAAACGGCCGTTTTTGTGGTAAAGTAAGGTTACCGGCCATACCGGCCCGACAAAGGGAGGAACATCCATGGATAAGACCAAGCGCTACGACTTTGAGGGCGTGAGTCTGGAGATCCCCCTGCACTATGACCCACGCGCCCGCATGTATCTGGAGGAGTACCCGGACTTTGTCCAGACCCCTCTCTATACCCCCGCAGGCTGTCCCGTTCTCTTCAGCGGCGAGGACGCCTGTCCCCTGGCCCAGCCGGCCCAGGGGCAGGGCTGCCCGGACTGCGGCTCCTGCCGGTTCTTCCGCCCTGCCGCCCCCCACACCTGGCTGGGGGTGTGCGGCCATGAGGCACGGCGGCGGAAGGGCTGACAGGCCCGGTCCCGCTGCCTTCCCCGGAGGGGAGCGGCGGCCCAGGCAGCAGGAAAGGGAGTGGCTTCATGTATATTCTGGTCCATCTTCACGACCCGGCAGAGCAGGCCGCCCTGTGCCGGATGCTCCAGGTCTGGGCCACATTTTCCTGCGTCTCCATGCAGGTGCTCACCCAGGAGCCCGGGGACCAGGGGGACCCGGCCATCCTCTTCTGGGACCTGGACGGCCCGCCGCCGGTCCGCCGGTGGCCGGACTGCCCCCTGATCCTCTGCTCCCGGGACCCCCGGCAGGCCATTGGCAGCTACTGCTTCCATCCCGCCGGCTTTCTCCCCAAGCCCATCCCTCCCCACAGCCTGTGGACCGCCATGGACCGCTGCGCCGGGGCCTGGTATCCCGCCCTGCAGCGGCTGCCGGCCTTTCCCGGCCGGGACCCCTTCCCCCTCCCCCTCCGGGAGCTGATGTGGGCAGAGGGGGACCGGCGGGGCTGCCGCCTGCACACCCTGCGCCAGACCGTCACCATCCGGGCGCCCCTGTACCGGCTGGCGGAAGGTCTGCCGGCAGAGGTCTTTTGCCGCTGCCAGCGCAGCTTTTTGGTCAACATCACCTATGTGCAGCAGATCGCCGGCCCCTGCCTGCTGCTGCAAAACGGCAGCAGGCTCCCCCTGAGCCGGCGGAACCGGGCCGGCATCCTGGCCGCCCATCACCAGTACCGCCGGCTGCGGTACGGCCAATGACCCTGAAACAGAGAGAGGAGGTCCTGCCTTGTTTGACTTTACCATTGCCATCTGCGACGACCTGGAGTCAGAGCAGATCACCCTGGCCAGACTGATCCGGGCCTATGCCAAGGCCCACGGGCTGTCTGTCAAGCTGCGCTTTTTCTCCAGCGGCGAGAGCCTGCTGGCCGCCCTCCGGGAGGGCATGGCCATCCACCTGCTCTTTCTGGACATCTACATGCCCGGCCTGGACGGGATGACCGCCGCCCGGCGCATCCGGGCCGCAGGCAGCAATCTGTCCATCATCTTCGCCACCACCAGCCAGGACCACGGGCTGGACAGCTTTGAGGTCCAGGCCAGCGACTATCTGGTCAAGCCCTTTCAGCAGGAGGACGTGGACTCCTGCCTGGACTGGTTCTTTTCCCACATCCCCGAGCCCCTGCGCCTGCTGTCCGTCTATGCCGAGGGGGAGTGGCAGTCCATCCCCCTGTCCTCCATCTATTACATCAACGTGGACGGCCACCAGTGCCAGGTCCACACCCCCCGGGGGGTCATCGTCACCCGCCGGGGGCTGGACGACCTGGAGAGCGCCATCGACAGCCGGGACTTCCTGCGCTGCCACCGCAGCTTTCTGGTGAACCTGAACCACGTCACCGGGGTGGAGGGCAGCGACTTCTGCCTGAAAGACCGCACCCACATCCCCATCAGCTCCACCAACGCCGCCCGCATCCGCAGCCAGTTCATCGACTGGACGTACATCAAAGCGTGGTCCCAGGCATGACCGGCGTACTTGTGATCCTCGTCCTGCTGCTGCTGGCGGCGGCAGGCGCGCTGCTGGGGATGCAGCGGAAGAAACGGGCCCTGGCCCAGACCCTGGCCCGGGAGCAGGAGGAGAACCGGCGGCTGCGGGAGCTGCTTCAAATGGGCTCCCAGCTGGCCCAGAACGACCTGGCGCAGCTGCGGCGGCTGCGCCACGACCTGCGCCACTATCTCCTTCTGGCCAAAAATCCGGCGGCGGGGGAGGACGCCCTGCGGCAGGCCCTGGAGGACCTCCCTCCCACCGGCGGCAACTGGGCCTTTTCGGCCCTGGAGCGCTACTATGGGGAAAAGGCCCGGGCCCTGGGCTTTCAGGCCGACCTGCACATCTCCCCGCCCCAGGACTGGGACGGGGCGGCCCCCGACCTCTTTCTCATCCTGAGCAATTTGCTGGAAAACGCCATCGAGGCCCTCCAGCGGGAGGGGGGCGGCTGGCTGCGGGCCCGCAGCATGTGTGCCCCCGGCTATTTCTCCCTGGTGGTGGGCAACACCTGCACCCGGCCCCTGGAGATGGCAAACGGACGCTATCTGTCCAGCAAGGCCCCCGGCCGCTTCGGCGTGGGGCTGGCCACCGTCCAGGAGGCCGCCCGGCGCTACGGCGGCCAGGCCTCCTTCACCGTGGAGGAGGGCGCCTTCCGGGCCGCCGTCTTTCTCCTGCGCCCCCCCGCTCCCCGGGAGGACCCCGTCCCCCCGCCCAAGGACGACACCCCATAACCCCACCCTTTCACCGAGGCCGGTCCCCCTGCCGGGGCGCACCGCCTCGGTTTTGTCTTGTCCCGCCGGCCGGCAAAAAAGGGCAGTCCGTTGGGACTGCCCAGAGGGGTTCTCCTGTCTGCTACCAAAGGGAGACCGGCAGGAGGAGGTCCAGCAGCACGGCAAACACCGCCCCGCCGACCAGCATCCCCGCCAGTTCCCTCCCCCGCTGGCCCAGGACCAGGATGGTCAGCAGCAGCAGGAGAGCATCCAGCCAGGAGCGCAGGGACAGATAGAACAGCCCCCAGGAGAAGGTGATGTCCAAAAATACCCCCACGATCCCCGCCGACAGCACCAGGGCCAGGGGGCCGCTGCCCTTGGCATACCAGCAGAGCCAGGCCAGCACCGGGGAAACCGCGGTCAGGGCGACCCAGAGCATGGCATAGGTTTTGGGGAAAAAGCCCGCCGCAAAATAGCCGTAGAGATAGTACGCCGACACCATACCGGCAAAAAAGGCAAAGGCGTTGGCCGCCCCGTACCAGGGCGCGGCACTGTAGAGGGCAATACACAGAGCCAGGAAGAGCCACGGCCCAAAGCCCCCCAGGAAGTTGTGAAGGTCCAGCCCCTGGTCCACCTGCTGCAGCAGGGCGGGGAGGGCCCCCTGCCGGTGGTCCAGGTACTTGGCAAAGGTCCCCAGGCAGGCCCCCAGCACCAGGCAGCCCAGCAGCAGCGCCCCCACCCTGCCGGCGGAGCACTGCGCCGGCCTGCGTATCTCATGCAAACCCACCATGGTCTTTCCTCCCTCCGCGGTCCTTTCTCGTCCGTTCTCTCCTGTAGGGGAGAACAGGATAGCATATCCCCCCAGAGGATGTCTACCCCTTTAGACAGCCGATCCCCCTCCCTCTCCCCCCAGAAGCAGTTGACAACGGCGGGCAGATGGCGTACAACAGAACCAATGAATTTTCCAAGGGAGGAGCCACACCATGCACACTGCCGCCGACCTGAAAGACCTGCTGGAACGCATCGACCGCCGGGGCTATCCCGCCTACAAGGACACCAAGGGCGCATACCAGTTTCCAGGGTATGTCCTCTCCATCGACCACGTCCAGGGGGACCCCTTCGCCGCCCCCTCCAAGATAAGCCTCCGGGTGCCCGCCGCCACGGCGGGCTTTCCCAAAGATCTCTACCGCCTGCCCCGCCAGCGCCGGGCCCTCCAGGAGCAGCTCACCCGCCGCCTGGGCCAGCTGACCGCCCGGGCCTCGGGCCAGACCAGGGGCTCCGGCCACAGCGGCCTGATGGCCGTCAGCCGCTGCGGCCAGGAGATCTTGGACCGCACCGCCTGCCAGCTGGACCCCCGGACCGGGGACCTGCTGGTCCGGCTGGAGGTGGGCTTCCCCGCCAACGGGCGGACCATCCAGGCCAAGGCCCTGGAAAAGATCCTCTTCCAGCTGCTGCCCCAGTGCGTCCAGGGGGCCCTGGTCTATGCCAACTGGGACCCCCGCGTCCTCCAGGCCGCCGCCCGCCTAGCCGAGGACCAGCAGGCCCTGCGGGACCAGCTGCCCCGGCTGGGCCTGTGCGCCTTTGTGGCCAACGGGAGCATCCTGCCCCGGGCCTCGGGGGTCTCCTCCCTGCCCATGAAAGACAGCGTCCCCTTCCGCTCCCCCAAGGAGCTGGAGATCACCCTGGACCTGCCCCACCGGGGGAAGATCACGGGCATGGGGGTCCCCAAGGGGGTCACCCTCATCGTGGGGGGCGGCTATCACGGCAAGTCCACCCTCTTGCAGGCCCTGGAGCTGGGGGTCTATGACCACATCGCCGGGGACGGCCGGGAGTATGTGGTCACCGACGAGACCGCTGTAAAGATCCGGGCGGAAGATGGCCGGAGCATCCGCTGCACGGACATCTCCCGGTTCATCAACCACCTGCCCAACGGCAAGGACACTTCCCGCTTCGTCACCGCCGACGCCAGCGGCTCCACCTCCCAGGCGGCCAACGTGGCCGAGGCCCTGGAGGCCGGCGCCGGCCTGCTCCTGCTGGACGAGGACACCAGCGCCACCAACTTCATGGTCCGGGACGAGCTGATGCAGCGGGTGGTCTGCCGGGACCAGGAGCCCATCACCCCCTTCTTAGAGCGGGTCCGGGGCCTCTATGAGCGCCAGGGGGTCTCCACCGTCCTGGTGGCGGGGAGCTCCGGGGCCTTTTTCCATGTGGCCGACCACATCATCCAAATGGACCACTACCTGCCCCGGGACATCACGTCTCTGGCCAAGCAGGCCGCCCGGGACTTCCCCCTGCCCCCCGGTCCCCCGGAGGCGGCGGAGAGTTCCCAGCCCCGCCGTATCCCCAAACCCTCCCCCGCCTTCGGGGCGGGGAAGCGGGTCAAGTGGAAGGTCCTGGGGAAGGACGGTCTGTCCATCGACCGGGAGAGTATCGACCTGCGCTGCCTGGAGCAGCTCACCGACAGCGAGCAGACCGCCGCCCTGGCCTGCTGCCTGCTCCATGCCCAGCGGCATCTGCTGGACGGCAAAAAGACTCTGGCCCAGGTGGTGGATGCCCTGGAGGCCCTGATGGACCAGAACCTGGCCGCCCTGTGCGACAGCCCCGCCAACGTCCCCTTCCTGGCCCGCCCCCGGCGGCAGGAGCTCTTTGCCTGCTTCAACCGCTGGCGCAGCCTGGATATTTGACAAACGCCCCTGCCCGGACATGGTTTGGTCCAGGCAGGGGCGTCTTGCTTGGGTCTTTGTGCCTTGCTTGACTGCGTTACGGGGTCTGCACCCAGTGGGTCACCGCATCCCGCAGGAAGCGGGCACAGCCGGGGACGGTTTTGTCATAGTAGGCGGTAAACCGGGGATCGGCCACATACAGCTCCGCAATGCCCCGGTGTTTGGCCGGGTCGTATGGGGTGCCCGAGAGGGTCAGCCACCGGCGGTGGAGGTCCGTGACGGTCCGTCCCACCTCGCCGGCGGGGGACAGCCCCTCCTGCACCGCTTCCTCCAGCCTCTGCCGGATGGCCCGCCCCAGGTCGTCCCATTCCTGATACTCCTCCCGGGTCAGGGAGAGTACCGCCTGGTTGGCCTGGTCCAGAGCGGCGTCGCCGTACTTGGCCCGGACTTCTGCCCCGTAGGCCTCCTCGTTGCGGTCCACCGCCCGCTGCTTGAAGGCGGCAAATTTTTTCTCGTCCTGCATGATTTCCTTCCTTTCCTCCGCCCCGATGGTCTCTTTCACCGAGCGGATCAGTGCTGCCAGCCGCCCCTGCTCCGCCTCCAGCGCGGCCAGGTGGCCTCGCAGGGCGGCCAGACGGTCAAAGGAGGGCTCGTCCAGATAGGCCTTGATCCGGGCCAGCTCCACCCCTAAGGCCCGGTAGTATAGGATGTCCTGGAGCCGGTCCACCTCCGCCCGGCCGTAGTAGCGGTAGCCGCTGTCCGCCGTCCGGCTGGGCTTGAGCAGACCGATCTGGTCGTACCAGCGCAGGGTGCGGGTGGTCACCCCCGCCAGGCGCGCCAGTTCCTGGATGGCATATTCCACACAAATCCCTCCCTGATGGTTACTGTAGCAGTTGACGCAGCGGCAGAGTCAAGAGAAAATTTCTCTGATTTCTCTCCCGATGGTATGCTTTATCATACGCCCCCGCTGTCCTGCAAACAAGTCTGCCCGTTTTCACCGGCTGTTCCCTGTGCTATACTAAGGATATCTGAGTCAAAAGGAGGTCCCCCCATGACCCTCGCCATCCTCTCCGACACCCACGGCCTGCTGCGGCCCCAGGTGGCGGAATATCTCAAAACCGCCGACGCCATCCTCCACGCCGGGGATATCAATTCCCCCGCCATCCTGGACCAGCTGAAGGGGTTTGCCCCTGTGTATGTGGTCCGGGGCAACAACGACAAGGACTGGGCTGCCCACCTCCCCCACGACCTGACCGTCACCCTGGAGGGGGTGACCTTCTGTCTGGTCCACAACAAAAAGGAGGTCCCTGCCGGCCTGACCGGGGTGGACGTGGTGGTCTATGGCCACTCCCACAAATACGCCCAGGCGGAGAAAGAGGGGGTGCTCTGGCTCAACCCCGGCAGCTGCGGCCCCCGCCGTTTCCACCAGGAGATCACCTTGGCCATGGCGGAGGTGTCCCAGGGGAAGCTCCAGGTGGAAAAGGTCCTCCTCCCCCACCCGGCGCCATGATGGAGCTGGGCCTGACCTTTCCCCTCCAGCGGTTTCTCCGCCGGCAGCCGCCGCCCTATGGCGATGCCGCCGGCCTGGGCCGCTGCTGGGACCTGCACGTCATCTCCCTGGGGGGACAGCACAGCCTGCTGGCCGTGCACAGTCTGACCCGGTATGCCTTTGTCCGCTTCCAGGTCCCGCCCCTGCTCTGGGCGGATTTGGCGGGGCTGTTCCGGGAGGGCCTGCAGGAGAGCTTCACCGCCGCCGGGTTTCCCACATCTGCCATCGACGCCTATCTCCGCCAGGGGGAAGAGATCGCCCTCACCCGCACCCATGGCCGCCGGCCGGTGGCCTTTCTCAACCGGGCCTGGGAGGACGTACTGGCCCTGGACCTCTGCCTGGACCCCGACCGCCAGGCCCAGCCCCTGCTGGACCACGCCGTGAACCACCGCCCCTGCCGGTGCGCCGGGGAGGACGGTCTGGGCACGGCGGCGGAGCGGATGGGGCGGTTTCTGGCAGATAAGTTCCCTTTTGAAATGCAATGATCGTCCGGGCGGCCCAGTGCCCCCGGGAAAGGAGGTATCTTCAATGGCCCGTTCCACCCTTACCGCCCAGCTGCCCTACCGGACCGAGACCGTCTGGGCGGTAGTCACCGACTTAGAGGACACCGTCTGGCGCAGCGACCTGCACCGGGTGGAAGTCCCCTCCCCCACCGCGTTCATCGAGTACGACAACCAGGGCCACGCCACTCATTTCACCGTCACTGACTCCCAGCCACCCTACCGCTGGACCTTCACCATGGAGGGGGGAGCATTTGTCGGTCAGTGGACAGGAGAATTTCAGCCGGTAGCGGCCGGTGTCCGACTGACCTTCACCGAGGAGATCTCCCCCAAGCGTTGGTGGATGGCCCTTTTCCTCCCCGTCTATCTGCGCCGGCAGCAGCGGCGCTATCTGGCGGACTTACGCCGCGCACTGGCCCACCGGGCCGGCGGCAGCCTTGACAATGGTTTCCCCGCACGGTAAGATACCATTACCTGAAACGAGAGGAAGTGGGTGCCGTGCGCATCATGGCCATCGACTACGGCGACGCCCGGACGGGGGTCGCCCTGTCCGACGCCACCGGCTTTCTGGCCGGCCGGACTTTTTTGATCAAAAGCCGCAAGGAGGACGTGGTCCTGGAGGAACTGACCACTCTGGCCCGCCGGGAGGGGGCCCAGGAGCTGGTCATGGGCTATCCCCGGAACATGGACGGCACCTTGGGCCCCCGGGCGGAAAAATACGCCGCCTTCGCCCAGCGCCTGGAGGAGGCCACCGGCCTGCCCGTGCAGCTGTGGGACGAGCGGCGGACCACCGTGGACGCCCACCGGATTTTAGGCGACCACGGCATCCGGGCCAAAAACCGCAAGGACAAGGTGGACGCCGTGGCCGCCGCCCTCATCTTAGAGGGCTATCTGGACTGGAAGCGCCTGCAGGCCCAGCGACCGAAAAAGGAGGAGCAAACCCCATGAAACAGGAAGAACGTCAGGTCCAATTCCACCTCCACTGCGCCCCCGGCGACATCGGGCGCTACTGCTTCCTGCCCGGTGACCCGGGCCGATGCCAATACTTCATCCCCTACTTTGACGACCCGGTCCATGTGGCCTACAACCGGGAGTTCAACATCTACACCGGCACCCTTTTGGGGGAAAAGGTCACCGTCTGCTCCACGGGCATCGGCGGCCCCTCCGCCGTCATCGCCATGGAGGAGCTCCACGCCGCCGGCGCCGACACCTTTATGCGCACCGGGACCTGCGGGGGGATCGCCCTGGAGGTGCAGAGTGACGACCTGGTGGTGGCCACCGGCGCCGTGCGCCAGGAGGGCACCAGCCGGGAGTACGCCCCCATCGAGTTTCCCGCCGTGCCCCACTTTGAGGTCCTCTCGGCCCTGGTGGACACCGTCAAGGTCTCCGGCCACCGCTGGCACGCCGGGGTGGTCCAGTGCAAGGACTCCTTTTACGGCCAGCACTCCCCTGAGCGCATGCCCGTGTCCTATGAGCTCCAGGCCAAGTGGGAGGCCTGGAAGCGCCTGGGGGTCCTGGCCAGCGAGATGGAGTCCGCCGCCCTCTTCACCGCCGCCGCCGCCCTGGGGGTCCGGTGCGGGTCGGCCTTCCATGTGATCTGGAACCAGGAGCGGGAAAAGGCCGGCCTGGACCAGAAGGAGTCGGAGAACATCGCCCTGTCCGTGCGGGTGGCCGTGGACGCCATGAAGGAGCTCATCCGCCGGGACCGGGCCAAGGAGGGACGGAAGGGATGAGCCAGGACGATCTGCACCGCTCCTGTGTGGACTGCGCCGTGACCCGGTGCGACAACCACACCTCCAACCGCCCCCATCCGGCCTTCTGTGTCAGCCAAGGCCTCACAGAGGACCAGCGCCAGGCCAGCCTGGACCAATACCTCACCGACGCAGAGGACCGGAAGCTGGCCCAGGTGGCCGCGGGCATCGAGTCCGACGGCTACCGAAAGTGGCCCCGGGTGAAGGAGACCATCCTCTTTGCCAAGCGCATGGGGTACCACAAGATTGGTATCGCCACCTGCGTGGCCCTCATCCGGGAGAGCCGGATTCTGGCCAAAATGCTCCGGGCCAACGGTTTTGAAGTCTACGGCGTGGCCTGCAAGGCCGGGGAGATCTTCAAGGACGCCCTGGACATCCCCCCCGACCACCAGGGCCCCGGCCCCGTGGCCTGCAACCCGGTGCTCCAGGCCCAGCTGCTCAATGAGGCGGGCACAGACATGAACATCGTCATGGGCCTGTGCGTAGGCCACGACAGTCTCTTTTATAAGCACGCCCAGGCCGTCACCACCACCCTGGTGGTCAAGGACCGGGTGCTCGTCCACAACCCCGTCATGGCCCTCTACACCGCCGACGGCTACTATGCCGACCTGATGAAGCCTATAGAAGAATGATAAAATCCCGTCCGGGGGCCTGGGGGCCTCGGGACGGGATTTTTTGTCTCCGGGATGCATAGGGTGATGGGAGAAAGGGGGCGGGACCATGGAAGAAAAATTCCCCGTGGCCGGCGGCTGGCTCACCTGCCGCCGGGAGGGGGCGCGGGCAGAGCTCCGCCTGGAACTCCCCAACGACGGCCGGGGCCTGTATCGGGCCTGGGTCCAGGGCCCCGGCGGCCGGACCGAGCTGGGGACCCTGCTGCCCGAGGGGGGCCAGCTGCGGCTGGCCAGGAGCTTTCCCATCCAGGAGCTGGACCGGCGGGGGTGCTGGCCGGTGACCGGGGGACAGGTCCAGATGACCTATGCCTTTTCCGGTGCTGCACCCGGCCCCGCCACGCCAAAAGGATGGGGACGGCTGGCCCAGCCCTGGCAGTGCTTTCCCCAGGACCCGGTG
>DXEA01000139.1 GCA_019115225.1 Candidatus Evtepia faecigallinarum | reverse complement strand
GGAGGACGAAGAACTATGTTACAGACAAGCTATGAAGCAAAGAGCAAGGACCTGTGGGTCTTTATTGAAACCAAGGACGGCAAGGCCAGAAACGTTGGCCTGGAGCTGCTGAACCCCGGCCGTCGTCTGGCCGGCATCCAGGGCGGCAAGACCGTGGCTCTGGTTGTGGGTTATAACTGCGACGAGGCTGTCAAGGACGCCATCGCTTACGGCGCCGACAAGGTCCTGGTGGTGGACAACGAAGTCTACAGCCACTACAGCACCGACGCTTACACCGCCGCCATCGTCCACTGCGTGGAGAATGACTGCCCCACCACCATCCTGATGGGCGCTTCCCCCATGGGCCGTGACCTGGGCCCCCGTGTGGCTGGCCGTCTGAAGACCGGTCTGACCGCCGACTGCACCTCCCTGGACATCGACGAGGCCACCGGCAAGGTCGCTTGGACCCGTCCCGCCTTCGGCGGTAACCTGATGGCCACCATCCTGTGCCCCTTCACCTTCCCCCAGATCGGCACCTGCCGTCCTGGCGTGAACAAGAAGCTGGAGCCCGACTACAACCGCACCGCTGAGGTGGAGAAGGTCGATTTCGTCTTCCCCGCCGAGCAGATCCGCATCAAGCTCATCGAGACCATCGCCGAGGAAGGCGAGAAGGTCGACCTGGAAGGCGCTGAGATCATCGTCTCCGGCGGCCGTGGTCTGGGCGGCCCCGAGGGCTTCGAGACCACCATCAAGCCCCTGGCTGACGCTCTGGGCGGCGTTGTGGGCTCCTCCCGTGCCGCTGTTGACGCCGGCTGGATTCCCCACTCCCACCAGGTCGGTCAGACCGGTAAGACCGTCGGCCCCAAGCTGTATGTGGCCTGCGGCATCTCCGGCGCCATCCAGCACCTGGCTGGCATGGGCTCCTCCGACTTCATCGTCTGCATCAACAAGGACCCCGAGGCTCCCATCTTCGGCGTGGCCGACCTGGGCGTTATCGGCAACCTGTATGACGTCTGCCCCGCTCTGACCAAGCTGATCCTGGCAGACAAGGACTAATTCGTTAGTAAAAAATTAAAATAGCTGCGGCGCCCCCCCGCAAAGGGGGGGCGACCCGGCGGGAAAGGAAAAATTATGGATTTCAAACTGAATGAGATGGAGCAGGAAATTCTCGACATGCTTCATGACTTCTGCATCAAGGAAGTCAAGCCCATCGCTGCTGAGCTGGACGAGAAGGAAGAGTTCACCCAGAACGCCCGCGAGAAGCTGGCTGAGATGGGTATGCTGGGCACCTACATCCCCGAGGAGTACGGCGGCGCTGGTCTGTCCTACCTGACCTACATCGTCTGCTGCGAGGAGCTGGCCAAGTACTGCGCTTCCACCTCCATCATGTTCTCCGTCCACGGTTCTCTGTGCTCCTGGCCCATCCTGGAGTTCGGCACCGAGGAGCAGAAGCAGAAGTACCTGGTTCCCCTGGCTCAGGGCGAGAAGCTGGGCGCTATGGGTCTGACCGAGCCCGGTGCTGGTACCGACGCCAACGGCGTGCGCACCACTGCTGAGCTGAAGGGTGACAAGTACATCCTCAACGGCACCAAGATCTTCATCACCAACGGCTACTATGCTGACACCTATGTTGTCTTCGCTCGTACCAACCCCGATCTGAGCGTTGGCCACAAGGGCCTGTCCGCCTTCATCATCGAGAAGGGCTTCAAGGGCTTCAGCTTCGGCACCAAGGAGAAGAAGATGGGCATCCGCGCTTCCGCTACCTACGAGCTGGTCTTCGACGACTGCGAAGTGCCCGCCGAGAACCTGCTGGGTAAGGAAGGCGAGGGCTTCAAGATCGCTATGATGCTGCTGGACGGCGGCCGTATCGGTGTTGCTGCTCAGGCTCTGGGTATTGCTCAGGGCGCCATCGACGAGTGCATCCCCTACCTGAAGAACCGCAAGCAGTTCGGCAAGCCCCTGTCTGCTTTCCAGAACACCCAGTTCGAGCTGGCTGACATGCAGACCAAGGTCGACGCTGCCCGTCTGCTGATCTATCGCGCTGCTATGGCCAAGCAGAACCACGAGCCCTACAGCCACCTGGCTGCCATGGGTAAGATGTTCGCTGCTGAGGTGGCTTCCGACGTGACCCGTCGTGTTGTCCAGCTGGTCGGCGGCTGCGGCTACACCCGTGAGTATCCCTTCGAGAGAATGATGCGTGATGCCAAGATCACCGAGATCTATGAGGGCACCACCGAAGTTCAGAAGATGGTCGTTTCCGGCTGGATGCTGAAGTAATTCTCAAAGCCTGTTTGATTTGATCCTTAGGAAAGGGCAGTGGTTCGCCACTGCCCTTTCTTTCTGGAAAGGAAGGTCTGCCCATGAAGATCGATCCCACTCGCTATGCCGGCCGTCCCGCCGACCCCGCCGGACGCATCCCCCAGGAGCTGGCCTGCTATGATCTGCTGGACCAGCTGGGCATCCCCTATGACCGGGTGGACCACGACCCCGCCGATACCATCGAGGACTGCGTGGCCATTGAGGAATACCTGGGGGCCCCCATCTGCAAGAACCTGGTGCTGTGCAACCGGCAGAAGACCGCCTTTTACCTGCTGCTCATGGACGGCCAGAAGCCCTTCCGAACCAAGGAGCTCTCCGCCCAGATCGGCTCCTCCCGCCTCTCCTTTGCGCCCCCGGAGGAGATGGCACGGCTGCTGGACGTGACCCCCGGCTCGGCCACCATCCTGGCCCTGATGAACGACAAGGACCACCAGGTCCGCCTCATCCTGGACAAGTCCGTGGCAGAGGCGGATCTCTTTGGCTGCCATCCCTGCATCAACACCTCCACCCTGCGCCTGTCCATGGGGGAGATGCGGGAAAAATTCCTGCCCCACCTGGGCATCACCCCCACGGTGGTGGACCTGCCCGGCCAGCTGTGAGTTTTGGGCAGGAGGACCCATGCTGCCGAGGAAACGGACCTTCGGCGGCGCGGGTCTTTCTGTTCTTTTGCACCCCGCAGGGCGGGGAGAGAGGAGGCCCCTATGATCCGCATATCCAACCTGCTGCTGCCCCCCGACGGGGACGAGGCCCTGCTGCGCCAAAAGGCCGCCCGGGCCCTGAGCCTGCCGGTGAGTAAGCTCCACCGCTGCCTGCCGGTGCGCCAGTCCATTGACGCCCGGAAGAAGGGGAACGTCCACTATGTGATGACGGTGGACGTGGCCGTTGCCAGGGAGGCCGAGGTGGTAGCCCGGGTCAAGGACCCCCGGGTCACCCTGCGCAAGGAGGTCCCCGCCTATGCCTTTCCCCCGGTCACCCGGACCTCCCCCCTCCCTCCGGTGGTGGTGGGCACCGGCCCGGCGGGCCTGCTGGCAGGGCTTTGTCTGGCCCGGGCGGGCTTGACGCCCATCCTGCTGGAGCGGGGCCAGGCCCTGGACCAGCGGGTGAGGGATGTGGAGGAATTCTGGCAGGGCGGGGAACTAAACCCCGAGTCCAACGTCCAATTTGGCGAAGGGGGCGCCGGGACCTTTTCCGACGGCAAGCTCACCACCGGCACCCACGACCCCCGCAAGGCCTTCGTGCTCCAGTCTTTGGTGGCGGCCGGGGCCCCGGCGGACGTGCTGTGGCAGCATAAGCCCCATGTGGGCACGGACCTGCTGCGGCAGGTGGTGAAAAACCTCCGGGAGGAGATCAAGGCCCTGGGGGGGGAGGTCCGCTTCGGCCACCGCCTCACCGGCCTGACCTGCACCGGCGGCCGGCTCACGGAGATCACCGTGGACCAGGGAGGCACCCCCTACACCATGGCCTGCGACGCCCTCATCCTGGCCCCCGGCCACTCCGCCCGGGATACCTTTGCCATGCTCCGGGACGCGGGAGCGGCCATGGAGCAAAAACCCTTCGCCATCGGCGTGCGCATCGAGCACCAGCAGGCCCGCATCAGCCGGGCCCAGTTCGGGGAGAGCTGGGACAAGCTCCCCCCGGCGGACTACAAGCTGGCCGTCCACCTGCCCAATGGGCGCTCGGCCTATACCTTCTGCGTCTGCCCCGGGGGCCAGATCGTGGCGGCGGCCTCGGAGCGCGGCGGGGTGGTGACCAACGGCATGAGCAACCGGGCCCGGGACGGGGAATTCATCAACGGCGGCTTCCTGGTGGGGGTGGGGCCGGAGGACTTCGGCAGCGCCGACCCCCTGGCCGGCGTGGCCTTCCAGCGCCTGTGGGAGCAGGCGGCCTATGCCTTCGGCCGCCCCGGCTACGCCGCCCCCGCCCAGCGGGTGGGGGACTTCCTCCGGGGCCTGCCCAGCCCGGACACGCTGACCCACCGCAGCACCTACCGCCCCGACGTGTGCTTCGGGGACCTGCGCCAGACCCTGCCGGCCTACGTTGCAGACGCCCTGGCCCAGGCCCTGCCCGTCTTTGACCGCAAGCTCCACGGCTTTGCCGCCCCCGACGCCCTGATGGTGGGGGTGGAGACCCGCTCCTCCTCCCCGGTGCGCCTGGTGCGGGACGAGACCTGTCAGTCCAACCTCCGGGGCCTGTACCCCTGCGGCGAGGGGGCGGGCTATGCCGGCGGCATCGTCTCGGCGGCGGTGGACGGGGTGCGGGTGGCCGAGGCGGTGGCCGCGCCCCGGGGGTGACCTTGTTTTCCAAAAGCAAGACACATTTTGGAAGTTATAGTTGCAATCCCCCCACAAAACGGTGTATAATAAACCATTATCGACGCATCGACGCGATCCGTGTGAGAAGGAGTGACGACCATGGCGGAAGAGACCATGAGCACCAATTTCATCCACAGCATCATTGAAGAGGAATTACAGCCCGGCGGCCGCTGCGAGGGCAAGCGGGTCCACACCCGGTTCCCCCCGGAGCCCAACGGCTATCTCCATATCGGCCACTGCAAGGCCCTGACCATCGACTTTGGCACGGCGGAAAAGTACGGCGGCATCTGCAACCTGCGCATGGACGACACCAACCCGGCCAAGGAGGACACGGAGTACGTGGACGCCATCCAGGAGGACATCCACTGGCTGGGCTTTGACTGGGACGACCGCTTTTACTACGGCTCGGACTATTTCGAGACCACCTACCAGCTGGCCCTGGACCTGATCCGCAAGGGTCTGGCCTACGTCTGCGAGCTCACCCCCGACCAGTTCAAGGCTTACCGGGGCGACACCACCACCCCCGCCCAGAGCCCCTGGCGGGACCGCCCCATGGAGGAGAGCTTAGACCTCTTCCAGCGCATGCGCCAGGGGGAGTTCCCCGAGGGCAAGTACACCCTGCGGGCCAAGATCGACCTGGCTTCCGGCAACTTCAACATGCGCGACCCGGTGCTCTACCGCATCCGCTACATCGAGCATCACCGCCAGGGGACCAAGTGGTGCATCTTCCCCATGTACGACTTTGCCCACCCCATCCAGGACGCCCTGGAGGGGATCACCCACTCCCTGTGCTCCCTGGAGTATGAGAACCACCGCCCCCTGTACGACTGGGTGGTGGACCACTGCGACCTGCCCAGCAAGCCCCGGCAGATCGAGTTTGCCCGCCTGGGCATCAACTACACGGTCATGTCCAAGCGCAAGCTCCGGGCCCTGGTGGAGGGGAACTATGTGGACGGCTGGGACGACCCCCGCATGCCCACCCTCTGCGGCCTGCGCCGCCGGGGCTATACCCCCAAGGCCATCCGCAACTTCTGCGAGCGCATCGGCGTGTCCAAGGTGGACTCCACTGTAGACTGGGCCTTTCTGGAGTCCTGCCTGCGGGAGGATCTGAACGAGACCGCCCAGCGGGTCATGGCCGTCCTGCGCCCGGTGAAGCTGACCATCACCAACTACCCCGAGGACCAGACCGAGACGGTCACCGTCGAGAACAACCCCGTGGACCCGGACGCCGGTACCCGTCAGGTGCCCTTCTCCCGCCACCTGTACATCGAGGCCGACGACTTTATGGAGACCCCCGTGCCCAAGTACAAGCGCCTGGTCCCCGGCGGCCAGGAGTGCCGCCTGAAGGGGGCCTACCTCATCCGCTGCACCGGCTGCGTGAAGGATGAAAACGGCCAGGTGGTTGAGGTCCTGTGCGAATACGACCCCGACTCCCGGGGGGGCAACCCCGCCGACGGCCGGAAGGTGAAGGGGGCCACCATCCACTGGGTGGACGGGGCCACCGCTGCCGATGCGGAGGTCCGGCTGTATGAGTACCTCTTCAACGATCCCGCCCCCGACGGCCCGGACAAGAACTTTTTGGACTATCTGGCCCCGGACAGCCTCCAGGTCCTCACCGGCTGCAAGGTGGAGCAGAGCCTGGCCCAGGCGGCCATGCCCGTCCACGGCAAGACGGCCACGGCCTATCAGTTCCTCCGCCAGGGCTACTTCTGCCTGGATGAGCGGGACGCGGCCCCGGGCCATCTGGTCTTTAACCGCAGCGTGTCCCTGAAGGACAGTTTTAACAAAAAGTAAAATCCTGCCTGGGGTTTTTGGGATTTTTGGGGAAAGAAGGGAGGAGAAAACCCCTTCTTCGCCTTGCGAAATCCCAGGTTTTCTGGTACAATAGCAAGGATCATGTATGGCTCCCCCCAGGGGGGAGGCCGGTTCCTGGAATTGGGAGTGTTTTCACCATTATGAAGAAAAACGACATCAAAACGGGAAGCAACAAGCCGCCGGAGGTCAAGACCCGGGAGCAGTTGGAGGACCGCGCATTCAACCACATGCTCCTCTGGCTGGCTGCCGTGGCAGTGGTGGAGGTGGTCATGGTCATCATGAACCGCTTCTACATCCACACCCGGGCGGGGGAGATCGCCATCAAGCTTCCCCTCTACAACACCCTGACCGTCTTCCCCATCGTGGGCGTGGTGCTCTTTCTCCTGTGTATGCTGTGGGTGCGCAAGCGCCGCAGCCAGGGCTTGGAGTACATTGCCCAGCTGGTGCTTGGCGTGGGCCTGCTGGCCATGGGCCTGTTCGGCTTCGTCATGCGTGGGATGAACGCCACCACGGCCCCCATGGTGCTGGCGGTGGTGCCCGGGCTTGGTGTGCTGATTATGGTGTTCTACCTGTATCAGAAGGAGTTTTTGGGCTGTGCCATCGTGGGCGCCCTGGGCCTGCTGGGCCTGTGGGTGTACCGGGTGTACACGGCGGGGACCACCTACTATGCGTATCTGATCTTCACCCTGGTGGTGGCGCTGATCGGCGTGGCCCTGGCGGTGAAGCTGAAGGGGAGCGAGGGGATCTGGAAGTACAAGGGCAGGGAACTGGCCATTGTACAGCCGGACGCGGCCTATCTGCCCTACTATCTGACGGTGGTGGTGACGGCGGTGCTGCTGCTGGCCCCGCTGTTCCTGGGTGCTGCTGTGGCCTACTATGCCATCTGGGTGATGGCGGCTTGGCTGTTCATCCTGGCTGTCTATTTCACCTCCAAACTAATGTAAACGGAAATTTGGGACCCGCTGCGCTGGGCTCCCAAATTTGGGGGGGTGCAGCCCCCTGGCGGGGGCCACTTTGGAACCCGCTGCGCTGGGCTTCCAAAGTGAGAGATTACAGCCCCCTGCGCGCAAAACCCCGGATGCCTTTGGCATCCGGGGTTTCACACTTGTGGGCTGAGAAGTATTTTTTCCCCGGCGGAGCCGGGGAAAAAATTCATTGGAATTTATTCCAGCGCCTGCGGGCGCTGGAAGTCTGCGACGCTTTGGTTGGGGGGACTGGGAGGCGCTGGAAAGTTGCGACGCTTTTTTGGGGTGTGCCTGTTTGGTTAGGTGTTCTGCCAGCAGATGAGCAGGCAGCCGTCGGTGACTTCGATTTCTACGGGCTGGCCTTGGAAGTGGTTGCTCACACCAAGGGGGAAGAAGGGGGAGAGGTCTGCTCCTTCTAAAGAGTATTGGCCGCCGCGGATGCTGACGCCGTGGGCCTCCGGCCCCAGACAGAACAGGGAGAAGATGCCCTCCTGCCGGGCGGGCAGGGTCAGGGTATCGTTCCAGAGGGCGGTGGAGGTGTATGTTTCGTCGTAGAGAAAGCCGCGGGCGCCCCGTTGGGCCAGGTAGGCCAGGGACTGGAGGTTGGCCAGGGTGTGGTCCATCCGCCCGCCGGTGCCGCCGTAGAGGTGAAAGGTCTTGCAGCCCTGCTCCAGGCCGTATTTGATGGCCAGCATGGTGTCTGTGTCGTCCTTTTCCACGGGGAAGGTCAGGCGGGGGACTGTTTGGGGGATCTCTGTCAGGGAGTCAAAATCCCCCATGAGCAGGTCGGGGCGGATGCCGGCCTTTTCACAGTGCTGCCAGCCTCCGTCGGCGGCCAGGATGAGATCGCCGGGGGCAGGCCGGGTGACCAGGCCGAAAAAGGGACCGGCCCCGATGATAAAACAGGCGGGATGGGACATGGGCTTTTCCTCCGTTCCGTTGGAAACCGTTTTCTCTATCATAGCATGTTCCCCCGGCCTTGACCAGAGGGGAATTTTTTGTTACACTAAGCCGATGCAAAGGAGGGATGCCCCATGATCCGCGGGGCCATATTCGACGCCGACGGCACACTGCTGGACTCCATGGGCCTCTGGGACACGGTGGGGGAGCGCTACCTGCGCAGCCTGGGCATTGACCCGGCCCCCGGCCTGCGCCAGATCCTCTTTCCCATGAGCCTGTCCCAGTGCGCCGCCTATCTCAAGGAACGCTATGCCCTGACCCCGTCCTGTCAGGCCATCGAGGACGGCATCAACCAGACCATCCTCACCTTTTACCAGAACCAGGTCCGGGCCAAGGCCGGGGCAGCGGACTTTCTCCAAAGCCTCCGTCGCCGGGGGGTGGCCACCTATCTGGCCACCGCTACCGACCGCACCGTCATCACCCAGGGCCTGGCCCGCACCGGCCTGCTCCCCCTGCTGGACGGCATCGTCACCTGCGGTGACCTGCACACGGACAAAAATACCCCCCTCATCTTCCACTACGCCCGGGACCAGATGGGCACCGCCACCCGGGACACCTGGGTCTTTGAGGACGCCGTCCACGCCGCCCGCACCGCCCGGCAGGCGGGCTACCGGGTGGCCGGGGTGGCCGACCCCTACAGCGACCAGACCGCCCTCCGGGCCGCCTGCCACATTTATCTGCCCGACCTGACCGACTTTCCGGGGTTTTATGCCCAAGCCCGGAACGCCTGAGACCACCCGGAAACCCACAGACGAAAACCCCCTCTCCCACCCGGCACAGGCCCGGTGGGGGAGGGGGTTCTTCTGTGGGAAAAGGAAATCAATACAGGGGAATCAGCTGGATGTTCATGTCCACATTCCCCTTGATCCCCGGCACCGTGCCGGTGCAGGAGTACTGCCACATGTCGAAGTGGTAGTAGAAGGTGGGGGTCCGGTTGTACTGGGCCAGCCACAGGGGGAAGTCCACCAGCTTGGACAGGTCGAAGTGGAGGTAGAAGTAGGTCAGGTTGGAGTAGACCATGGTCTCATACCCCGCCGCCCGGACGGTATTGCAGAAGGACACGGCGCACTTGGTGAGCATCTCGTCCGACAGCCCCTCGGTGCGGGGGTTGAGGCTGCTGTCATAGGGCTCCCAGTCAAAGATGATGGGGTAGGTGATGTCATAGCGCCCCTGGAGCAGGTCCAGGCAGTACTGGGCCTCCTCCGCCGCCTCGGCCTCATTGATGGCCTGGGAGAAGAAGTACACCCCCACCTCGATGCCGTTTGCCAAGGCCCCCTGGATGTTTTTCTCAAAATAGGTATCCGTGACGATGGCCCCGGTGCCGTAGCCCCGGTAGCCCAGCCGGAGGATGGCAAAGTCCACCCCGGAGGCCTTCACCTGGGCCCAGTCGATCTCCCCCTGATACCGGGAGACGTCGATGCCCACCTTTGAGGTATACTGGTCGCTCTCATAGGTCAGGTACCCGTTGGCGTTGTACTGGAAGAGGGAGGAATCATAGGCCCGCTTGGGCATCCCCTCCACCACATAGACCTTCTTGCTGCCGAAGTAGAAGTAGTCCCCCTCGGGCTGGGAGGGTGCCTCCGGCTCCTGCTCGGGGGGCGTCTCGGGCTCCCCGGGCTCTTCGGGCTGGGAGGGTTCCTCGGGCTCTCCAGGTTCCTCCGGGTCATGGGGGGTCTCGTTGGTGTAGGCATAGATTCGCCAGACCACGGTGGTGATCTCCGCCCGGGTGATGGTGTCCTGGGGCTGGAAGAGGAGCTGCTGGTCTG
This sequence comes from Candidatus Evtepia faecigallinarum, assembly GCA_019115225.1. Taxonomy (GTDB): domain Bacteria; phylum Bacillota; class Clostridia; order Oscillospirales; family Oscillospiraceae; genus Evtepia; species Evtepia faecigallinarum. Next base: position 4,296 of record DXEA01000139.1, on the reverse strand, counting down.
CCTGGGTCCCCTGGAAGATGCCGTGGTCGTAGAGGATCAGCGCGGCCTCATCGCTGCAGTCGGCAAAGGGGGAGGGGTCCTGACTGGTCCTCGACAGCCCCATCACCTTCACCACGATCTGGGCGATCTGCAGGCGGCTGATGGGGTCGTCCAGGGCCAGCCCCAGCCCGCTGGGCAGAAAGCCCATCTGCTGGGCCAGGTAGTAATAGCCGCTGGCCCAGTGGGCGCTGATGGGGGTCTGGGCCTCATAGCCGGCGGAGATGAGGATGAGCTTCAGGGCCTGGCCGAAGGTGACGTCCTTCTGGGGGGAGTAGGTGGTGGGGGTGGTCCCGTCCACGATGCCCAGGTCATACAGGTCCTTGACGTACTGATAGTACCAGTCGCCGCTCTTCACGTCGGAAAAATTCATCTCTCCCGCCGCCGCCGCCGGCAGGGCCAGGGAGAGGGCCAGGGAAAGCAGGAGCAAAAGGGAACAAATTCTCTGTCTCATGGGAAAACCTCAGTATCTTTCTAAAATCGGTCTCTCTCGGGTCCCGTCACAGGGACCCTTTGGGGAAGATCTTGGGCCGCAGGCGCATCACATACAGGTTGCCCAGCCGGCCCAGCAGGATGTCATAGAGCACGAAGGCGACGTTGCCCAGCACCAGCGTCCCGATGAGCACCAGCACGGTGCCCCCCTTCTCCTCCGGGGAGAACAGGGGCAGGCCCAGCACAAAGACCGTCACCAGGGCGATGGCCACCAGGGCCAGGTTGAACAGCAGGAACTTGACCACCCACCGCACAGCCACCTGCCGCAGCCGCTGCAGCCGGGGCCGCAGCAGGGGATACCAGCCAAAGAGCAGCACGAAGAACAGGGCGGCCTGCTTGTCCGGGGCCAGGAAGAGGCTGAGCAGGGACACGGCGGCAAAGACCAGCCCGCCGGCCCGTCCGCCCAGCTCCCACACCACCGGCAGCAGGAAGGCCCCCGCCACAGCGGGGCAGAGATAGGTGGTGCCGGGGATCAGGGTACCCAGCAGCATGACCACGACCATCAGGGCGGCCAGGACGCCGCACAGGGCCACGCGGAAACTCGTTCGGTTGCGCACAGGGGATCACCTCCGTAGATCAGGGGTCGGGGGGATGGGAGGAGTCGTCCTCCGGTGTGTGGGGGGCGCTGTCGTCTGTGGGGGGCGTCTTGCCCTGCTTCACCCGGCGGCGCAGCCGGGCCCACAGGCTGTCCTCCCCCCGGAACAGGGGCTGGAACTGGATGACGGGGGGCGGCATGTAGGAGATGGTGCCGTTGTCGTCGATGCCGGCGATGTGGACATACTCCCGGGTGGCCAGGGGGAGGTCCTTTTTTCGCAGGCGGCTGTTGATGAACTCCCGCAGCAGATAGTAGAAGGAGGCGAACAGGGGAACCCCCAGCAGCATCCCCCAAAAGCCCATCAGGTGGTTGAACAGCAGCAGGGCAAACAGGACCCAGAAGGCAGACAGCCCCGTGGAGTCCCCCAAAATCTTCGGCCCGATGATGTTTCCGTCCACCTGCTGCAGGATGATGATAAAGAGGATAAAGATCAGGCACTTGCCCGGGTCGGTGAGCAGCAGGATAAAGGCGGAGGGGAGGGCCCCGAAGAAGGGCCCGAAGACGGGGATGATGTTGGTGATGCCCACGATGACGCTGATGAGCATGGCATAGGGCATGTGCAGCAGGGACAGGCAGACGCCGCAGATGATGCCGATGATCAGGGAGTCGAGGAGCTTGCCGGAGACAAAGCCGCTGAAGATGCGGTTGATCACCCGCAGGTGCCGCAGGATCACATCACAGGTGGACCGCTTGCGGCACAGGGCAAAGAGGATCTTCTTGCCCTGGCCGATGAACTGGTCCCGGCTCATGAGCAGGTAGACCATGACGATGATGCCGATGATGAAGTTCAGCAGCCCCTTGGCCACCGAGGCCACCCGCCCGGCCAGGTCCACCAGGGCAGAGAGGGGGTCGGCCTGCAGCCACTGGTTGAAGGAGGCGGAGAGCTTTTCAGAGATGGTGATGATGATCTGGGCCGACTGGCCGTGGCTGGCCAGATACTCGGACAGCTGCTGGGAAAAATCGGTGATCATCCCAGGCAAACTCTGCACCAGCGGGGGCAGATTGAAGACCAGCTGGGGGATGATAAAATACGCGAAGAGGACAATCAGGGCCAGCAGCACACAGGTGGAGAAGGTGGTGGACAGGGCCCGGGCGGCCCGCTTGGACACCCGGTGGTAGAGCAGGAACTGCTCGGCAAACCGGGTCAGGGGATAGAGCAGATAGGCCATCACGCACCCTAAGACAATGGCCCGCAGGGCGTCGGCGATCCCCCGCAGCCCCGCCAGCAGGGTGGGCAGGTGGAGCAGAGCCTGGATGACCAGAAAGACCACCACCAGGGCCAAGAGGATCAGGCCGCTGTAAAACAGCACTTTTTTCAGGGGGAACTTCAAGGGGTGTGCCTCCTTTGCGGCGGTCCCGCCGGTGGGGACAGGGACAATTACATATAGTATAACAAAGGCCGGGGAGGCTTGCAAGAAAAATGCGCCCGTCCCCAAAAATTCTTCTGGCTGCTCTTTGCGAAAAGTCATTGTCAGCCGGGGGTGGGTATGATAGAATGAAACCAGAATGACCATGGGTCTTTGACCCGAGCCCGGAAAGGGCGGAAAGGAGGCGGCATCCCCCATGAATCCTCAAATCCTATGGCTGGTGCTCCTGGTGGTCTTTGCGGTGCTGGAGGGGGTCACAGCAGGGCTGGTGTCCATCTGGTTCTGCGCCGGCAGTCTGGCTGCCCTCATCGCCACCTGGCTGGGGGCCTCCCTGCCTGTTCAGATCGGCCTGTTCGTGGTAATCTCCCTCATCGCCATGGCCATCATCCGGCCCATGGCCCGGAAGTGGTTCCAGCCCCGGCTGCAAAAGACCAACGCCGACCGCATCCTGGAGCAGGAAGGGGTGGTGGCCGAGGAGATCGACAACCTCCGGGGCCAGGGCCAGGTGAAGATCGGCGGCATCCTCTGGACCGCCCGCTCTGCCCGGGAGGAGATTATCCCCGCCGGCACCCGGGTGCGCGTGGTGCGCATCGAGGGGGTCAAAGCCATTGTCACAACGGAAGAAGCCGACGTCCCCCCGCCCTCCCAGGCATGAGGGCAGAGAGAAAGGAAAGATACTATGGATCTGGTAACCAAGATCGTCCTGATCGTCTTTATCGTCATCGTCCTGATCATTCTGGCCCGGTGCATCCGGGTGGTCCAGCAGTCCAAGGCGTACGTCATCGAGCGCCTGGGCGCCTTCCACACCGTGTGGAGCGTGGGCCTGCACTTCAAGATCCCCTTCATCGACCGCATCCTGAAGGTGATCTCCCTCAAAGAGCAGGTGGCCGACTTCCCGCCCCAGCCGGTGATCACCAAGGACAACGTCACCATGCAGATCGACACCGTCCTCTACTTCCAGGTCACCGACCCCAAGCTCTACGCCTACGGGGTGGAAAACCCCATGAACGCCATCGAGAACCTCACCGCCACCACCCTGCGCAACATCATCGGCGAGCTGGAGCTGGACCAGTCCCTCACCTCCCGTGACATCATCAACGCCCGCATGCGTGCCATCCTGGATGAGGCCACGGACCCCTGGGGCATCAAGGTCAACCGGGTGGAGCTGAAGAACATCCTGCCCCCCAAGGACATCCAGAACGCCATGGAGAAGCAGATGCGGGCCGAGCGGGAGCGCCGGGAGCAGATCCTCCAGGCCGAGGGCCAGAAGCAGAGCCAGATCCTGGTGGCCGAGGGCGAAAAGGCCTCCCAGATCCTCCAGGCCGAAGGCCAGAAGCAGGCCCGCATCATGGCCGCCGAGGCCGAGGCCACGGCCATCCTGAAGGTCAACGAGGCCATGGCCGGCGCCCTGAAGCTCCTCAACGAGGCCGACCCCGCCGACGGGGTCATCAAGATCAAGGCCCTGGAGGCCTTCCAGGCCGCCGCCAACGGCCGGGCCACCAAGATCATCATTCCCTCGGAGATCCAGGGCCTGGCGGGCCTGGCCGAGGGGATCATCGAGACCGTCAAGCGGCCGGAGACCGGCGGCAAGCCTGCTGCTCCTGCTGCGCCCCCGAAGCCCTGAACGAAAAACAGCAGCCCCTGCCGGAGATGCTTCCGGCGGGGGCTGTTTTTGGTTGGGGGTGGGGGCCCACCGGGCGGGGGCGTTCGTTGGGGGCGCTGCCGCGGGTGGGCCCGGGCCCTCACCAGGTGAGGGGGGCTGGGGAGGGTGGCACCCTCCGGGGGCCCGCTGCCGCGGGGGCCTGG
>DXEA01000138.1 GCA_019115225.1 Candidatus Evtepia faecigallinarum | reverse complement strand
AAAATAGGGAAGAGAGGTGAAGGAAATGGAAAAGCAAATCAGCTTTACAGACTTGGAATACGGCAAAAGACGGAAGGTCACCAAACGAGAAGTCTTTTTAACGAAGATGGATGCCGTCTTGCCATGGAAGGAATGGGTGGAATTGGTGCGCCCCTTTTTCCCGGATGGAAAGCGCGGCCGGCCCCCGCAGGAGATAGAGGTGATGCTGCGTATGCTGATGCTGCAGGTATGGTTCCAGCTCTCCGATGAAGGGGTAGAGGATGCCATATACGACAGCTACGCCATGAAGTCCTTCCTGGGGCTGAACTTTGCCAAGGGAGCCCAGGTGCCGGACGCCACAACCTTGTGCAAATTCCGGAAGCTTCTGCATACCCATGGTCTGCAGAAGACCTTCTTTGACCAAGTGCAGGAGGTATTGAAGGCAGAAGGCAAGCAGGTGAAGGGGGGCACAATCGTTGATGCGACGATCATTGAGGCGCCTGATTCGCGGAAAAATGCCGGAAAGCAGCGGGACCCGGAAATGCACTCGGTCAAGAAAGGCTCGAAATGGCACTTCGGGATGCGCATCCACATTGGCACAGATCCTCTGTATGGTTTTGTACATACCATATCCGCCACGTCGGCCAATGCCTCAGAGGTCAAGGAAGCGCCCAACCTACTGCGGGAAGACGATGAGGTGGTCTATGGGGATGCGGGCTACTGCAAACTGGATCGCTATGTGACAGATGGCAAGCAGCGCCGCTATGAAATCAACCGCCAGCGGGGGACATTCCAACGGCATTATGGGAACAGCCTTTCCTGGCAGGAGGAACGGAAACTGGAACGACGGAAATCCAGAGTGCGCTGTAAGGTAGAGTATGTATTCCACATTGTGAAGGATATTTTCCGCTGGCGAAAGGCCCGCTACAAAGGCATTTCCAAGAACCTGGACTACGCATATCTGACTTTTGCAAGCGCCAACCTGTACGCGCTTGCATGCTTTGGATGAGGACCATAGCCTCATTGCGCCCTTTTCCTAGGAGAATGGGCAATTCCGTTGGGAATGCGATTGAGAAAGCTGCTGGTTTGCCTATTTGTGATACCTCCCAGCAAGAAATATTTGGTTTATTCAGTGTTTACTTGGGGGGAAGGTGGGCCGGCGAAGCCGGGTCGGATGAGGGGGCGATGCGGTACCCAACGGGGCAGGAGGACCAGCAACCTCCATCATTGGGTACGCAGCCGCCCCCTCATCTGGACGCCAAAAAAGTCCCCCCGCCGGATGGCGGGGGGACGAATCATTCACTCAGCCGTGAACGAAGGAACTTTGGGAAAATTACTTGCCCTCAGCAACCTCGTTGATGGACTTGGACAGGATCTCGACGCAAGCGTCGCAGTCAACCTCGCGGATGATCAGCGGGGGCACCATACGGATGATGTTGGAGCCGATGGCGGTAACCAGCAGGTGGTTCTTGATGCAGTGACGCTTAACCTCAACAGCGTTGATGCCGTCCTCAAGGACAACACCGACGAACAGGCCACGGTGACGGACGGTCACGACGTGAGGCATCTTAGCCAGCTCGGCAGCGAAGTAGTCGCCGACCTTCTTGGCGTTCTCGGGCCACTTGCCAGCCTTCATCTCACGCAGCACAGCCAGAGAAGCAGCGCAGGTGACGGGGTGACCAGCATAGGTGGAGCCGTGGGTGCCGGGGCCGAAAGCGGTGGCCACGCGGTCGGTACAAGCAATGCCGCCGATGGGCATGCCGCCGCCCATAGCCTTAGCCATGGAGACAACGTCGGGCTGCACGCCATAGCTCTGATAGCACATGAAGGTGCCGCAACGGCCCCAACCAGCCTGGACCTCGTCCAGCAGGAACAGGATGCCTTCGTCGTCGCAGAACTTACGGATGCCCTGGATGAACTCGTCGGTAGCGGGGAACACGCCGCCCTCGCCCTGAACAGGCTCGAACATGATGGCGCAGGTCTTGCCCTTCACATAGGCAGCCTTGAAGGAGTCCAGGTTGTTGTACTCAGCATAGGTGAAGCCGGGGGTCAGATCGCCGAAGCCCTTCTGGATGGCGGAGTCAGGCTGACCGGTAGCGGTCATGGAACCGAAGGTACGGCCATGGAAGGAAGCCTTAGCGGTGATGATGTGCCAAGCGTCAGGACCGATGTTCTCGATGCCCCACTTACGGGCGATCTTGATCATAGCCTCGTTGGCCTCAGCACCGGAGTTCTGATAGAACACCTTGTCCATGCCAGTGGCCTCGCAGATCTCCTTGGAGAGAACGGCCTGGGGCACGGTGTAGGGATAGTTGAAGGTCTGCATGATGACAGCGCACTGCTCCTGAACAGCGGCCACAACCTTGGGGTTGCAGTTGCCCAGGCTGTTAACAGCGATACCGGCATAGAAGTCCAGATAGGCTTCGCCGTTCTCGTCATACATATAGATGCCTTCAGCAGAGTCGGCCACGAAATCCATACGCTCGTAGGTTTCGATCATGTACTTCTTGACCTGAGCCTTCAGCTCAGCAGCGGTCATGCCTGTGTCTTTCAGTCTCATAAGAATTCCTCCCAAAAATAAAATTAAGTTAGGGATGTCCAGGTCTGCTTGCCAAACCCAGTATTCACAACAGCCGGCTACTCATACCAGCTGTTTTGAATCACGTGCCAGGGTTGCCGCTTTTCAGCGCCTCCCCTGTAACTTGTGACCATAATAGCACCATTTTCCCAAAAATGAAATGCACCTTTTGCACAAATTATTCGCAACATTTTCTGGCGAAAACACGTCTTGCAACGCAGGTTTTCCTGCAAATTTCCCCTTCCTGCCACGTTCCGTTTTCGTTTTTTCCTGAAATTTTGGGTTTTGTTTCCCTCTCTACGGGGTTTTGGGCCGTTTCCTCCCTTTCTTTTTTGAAAAATCCCGGCGGCCCTCGTCATTTTCTTTCTCGTCGTTTTGCACAATTGCCATTTTTACTGTCTTGACACCATTTGTTCTTTTTCTTCCCGCCTCCTGCCCCCTCCCCCTGCATTGCTTTTCCCCCCGGTTCTTGGTACAATGGGGCCATCTGAAGAAGGAAGGGAACTGCCATGGAACTGAAACAGATCACACATGCGGAAAATGTCCGTCTGGCCGACAGCGGCCGGGCGGTGCGCATCCTGGACCAGAGCCGTCTGCCCAACGAGACGGTCTATCTGGAGCTGGACCGGGCAGAGGATCTCTATGAGGCCATCGCCTCCCTGCGGGTGCGGGGGGCGCCGGCCATCGGGATCTTTGCCGGGTATGCCTTATATGTACTGGCGCTGCAGAGCAAGGCCAACCAGTACGGCCCCTTCGTGGCCGAGTGCCGGAAGTACCGGGACTATCTCAACAGCTCCCGCCCCACCGCCGTGAACCTCCGGCACATGCTGGACCGGGTGCTGGCGGTGGCGGAGTCCATGCCCTGCGCCGATGTCTCCTCCATCCAGCAGGCCATGGGCCAGGCCGCCCGGGCCATCCACGAAGAGGACATCGCCATGTGCGCCGCCATCTCGGAATACGGCCTGTCCCTGGTCAAGGAGGGGGACGGCATCCTCACCCACTGCAACGCCGGGCCCCTGGCCACCTCCCGGTACGGCACCGGCCTGGGCCCCCTCTTCCTGGCCAAGGAGCGGGGGATCACCCTGCACGCCTGGTGCGATGAGACCCGCCCCCTGCTCCAGGGGGCCCGGCTGACCGCCTATGAGCTCCAGCGGGCGGGGATCGACTGCACCCTCATCTGTGACAATATGGCCAGCCTTGTGATGAAGCAGGGGAAGATCAACGCCTGCTTCGTGGGCTGCGACCGGGTGGCCCGGAACGGGGACACCGCCAACAAGATCGGCACCTCCGGGGTGGCCATCCTGGCCAGACACTACGGCATCCCCTTCTATGTGCTGGGGCCCTCCTCCACCATCGACTTCTCCTGCCCCGACGGGGACCACATCCCCATCGAGCTGCGGGACGGAAGTGAGATCAAGGAGAAGTTTTTCGCCCAGCCCTCCTCCCTGCCGGAGGTCAAGTGCTACAACCCCGCCTTCGATGTCACCGACCACACCCTCATCACCGCCATCGTCACCGAGAAAGGCATCTGCTATCCCCCCTTTGAGGAGAACTTGGCCAAGCTCTTTGTCCGGGGAGGGAGGGGGAGCCTGTGACCTATCCCACCGATGCCCAGGCCAAGGCGGCCATTTTAGAGGTAGGGCGGAAGATCTACCAGCGGGGTCTGGTGGCCGCCAACGACGGCAACCTCTCCGTCCGGGTGGGGCCGGACGCCCTCTGGGTCACTCCTACCGGGGTCTCCAAGGGGGCCATGACGGAGGAGATGCTGGTGAAGGTGGACCTGGCCGGGAACCTGTTGGAGGGCACCCGCAAGCCCTCCAGCGAGACCAAGCTCCACCTGCGCCTGTACCAGGAGGACCCCCTCATCCGGGCGGTGGTCCACGCCCATCCTCCGGCGGCCACGGCCTTTGCCGCGGCGGGCATCCCCCTGGACCGGCCGGTCCTCCAGGAGGCAGTGGTCCAGCTGGGGCCGGTCCCTGTGGCCCCCTTTGCCCTGCCGGGGTCCCAGGCGGTGGCGGACAGCGTGGTCCCCTACTGCCGCCAGTACCGGGCCCTGCTGCTGGAATACCACGGGGCCGTGACCTGGGGGGACACCATGGAGCAGGCCCACTACCGGCTGGAATGTCTGGAGCAGGTGGCCCAGGTCACCCTCCACCTGCACACCCTGGGCTGCCACCGGGTGATGCCCCCGGAGCTGGTCCGGGACCTGGAGGCCCTTCGCCCCTCCTGGGGCATCCGCTGAGCTTCCTGCGCCCCATCAAAGGAAAAGGCCGCTGCCTTGGGCAGCGGCCTTTTGTTGTTTCGGTGCGGGGGGCGGTTCCCCCACCGGGTGGGGGCTGGGGAGGGTTGCCGCCCTCCCGGGGCCCGCTGCCCGCGCGGGGGGTGAGCCCCGATTTGGTACTTTTACGCATTTGACGGGAGAAATAGGAATCTTAGATTTTTGGGCCTGAGAGGAAGCATTCAATAGATGCTTTGAAAAAATATAGAGAAATGGAATCCTTGATATTTTTTGAGCAATCTTTTCTATCGTTGGTTTCAACAACAACGAAACGACTTCCCTCTACCGTCGCCGCCCGAAGGGTACCTTCTATCGGTGCCAGCCGCCCGGAGGCCGGCTCACCTCAGGAGCCTGCCGCTGTGCGGGCCGCAGGCCAGTCCAAGGCGACAGAAACGAACCCTTCCCATTTCGGACCACCAGAGAAAAGGGTCTCGGGAAAGGAAACTCCTTTCCTGCGCGGGGGTGCAGGGGGCAGCGGCCCCCGGAGGGTGGCAACCCTCCCCGGCCCCCACCCGGCGGGGTCCGGGTCAACCCGTGGCAGCGCCCCCCACAGGAGGGCCACTCACAACGCCGGGTGTCCCCGGCACCTGTTTTACTCCGCCGTGGCCTGGGCCAGGAGCTTGGCCGCGATGGAGCCGGCCTCGGCGGCGCCGCCGCCGCCGTTCTCCACCAGGACCACGAAGGCCAGGGGGTGCTCGGGGTCGTCGATGAACCCGGCAAACCAGGCGTGGGGCTGCTGGCCGCCGCCCACCTCTGCCGTGCCCGACTTGGCGCACACCGGCAGGTCCCCGAACTGGGCCTGGCCGTACTGGGTGAGCACGTTGTTGCGCATCATCTCTTTCAGGCGCTGACAGGTCTCTGCGCTGTAAATTTTAAAGGTGTCCGTGCCGTCCGGGAAGGCGGCGGGGATGGCGGTGCCGCTGATGGTCTCCTTTTCCACCAGCTTGGGCACCACCGCCTCGCCCCCGTTGGCAATGCCGCCGATGAAGGCCAGCAGGTTGCAGGGATTGACCAGGTCCTTGTCCTGGCCCACCCCCGACCAGCCCAGATAGGCCGAGTTGTCGGGCTCGGCCACGAAGTTGCCCTTGGCCGTCTGGATGTCACAGACTTTCAGGGAGTCCAGCAGGCCGGCCTGCTCGGTGTACTTGCCCAAAGTCTTGCCTCCCAGCTCCATGGCCAGGGTGGCATAGGCCCCGTTGCAGGAGGTGGCCAGGCACTGGTTGATGTCCATGTCGGCCCCGTGGGCGTAGGGGCAGGTGATCACATCCCCGTCCACCTCCAGGCTGCCGGTGCAGGTGTAGCGGAAATCGTCCAGATCCTTCTTCTCCTCAATGGCCGCCGCCGTGGTCACCAGCTTGAAGACCGAGCCGGGGGGATAGGTGGCCGAGAAGAAGCGGTTCAGATAGACCCCCTCATAGGCGGGGTTCTCGTTGATGTCCGAGGGGGGATCGTTGGGGTCGTAGGCCGGGGAGCTGATCTGACAGAGCACATCTCCGGTGGTGTAGTCGTAGATCGCCACCACCCCCTTGCGCCCGTTGAGGGCGGCGTAGGCCGCTTCATTGAGGGAGGCATCCACGGTCAGGGTCACGTCGTGGCTGCCCAGGGAGGTGCCGGTGATGAAGTTATAGCCCGTCAGCCGGCTGGCCAGCACCGAGCGCAGGGAGGTGCCAAAGTTCGCATCCCCCACCAGGTGGAGGGTGGCCACCCGGGTGGCCTTGCTCTCGGCATAGGACTTGGTCTGGCCGTCGTAGAGCATGGTGCCGTTCTTGTCATAAATGGCCCCGGACTCATAGTACCGGGTGCCGAAGAAGCCCACCCAGTCGCTGCCGTTGCGCAGCAGCTGGACGCAGAAGAAGAGGACCCCCACGGCCAGCACCCCCGCCAGGAGCAGGGCGATGATGGTCCGCCGTCTCAGTCGTTTCATCTCCGCTCCCCCTTTCTGTCCGTGCGCCCGCCGCTGCCCCGGGGGGGAGCGGACCGGCGCTCTTCCTCCTCCGGCCAGAGGGGGCCGTCGATCAGGTCATTCCAGTTGCCCGGGTCCGGGGGCACGGGGTGGGTCCAGTCCCTCTCGTCATAGCCGTCGTAGCCGTCATAATCGTCATAGCCGTCATAGTCGTCGTACTGGTCATACCCGTCGTAATCGTCATAATAGTCCTCGTCCTCGTACCAGTCCCGGTCGTCGTACATCTGGTCGGAGTCCGGCGGGATCCAGCCCCGGATGCGCTTGGGCAGCTTGAGGGTGAAGCTGGCGTTGGGCCGGGTGTCCGCCGCCTTGAGGAAGGCCAGCAGGCCCCAGCAGGAGATCATACTGGACCCGCCGATGGACACGAAGGGCAGGGTGACGCCGGTGAGGGGCAGGATGTCCACCGCGCCCAGCACGTTCAGGGTGGCCTGAAAGACCAGCATGGCCGCAGCGGAGTTGGCGGCGATGACATAGTAGCTGGACCGGGCGGTGGCGGCGCACCGGCTGGCGTAGGCCACCAGCACCAGGAGGATAAAGATGGTACACAGGGCCAGGATGAGGCCGAACTGCTCGCTGATGACGCCGAAGACCAGGTCGGTGTTGGCCGCGCCGATGTTTTTCAAAAAACTCTCCTCGCCGGTGCCCTTGCCGAACAGGCCGCCGCTGGCGATGGCGGACATGGTGCGGGTCTGCTGAAAGCCGCCGGAGTCGGTGGCGTGCTCCCACACATGGCGCCAGGCCCCGAAGCGGTTGGCGATGTAGGGCTTGAACTGCAAGATCATCCATCCCCCGGCCCCCGCCGCCGTGGCCATGAGGGCCAGAAAGCCGATGTCCCCCGAGCGCAGGAAGGCGATGACCAGCAGGGCCACAAAGAAGATCAGGGCCGTGCCGAAGTCACTCATCAGGGCCAGACAGCCCATGCAGAAGCCGCAGAAGAGGACGGTGAAGATCAGGTTCCGGCGGGCAAAGAGGCGGTCCAGGGTGGCAGCGCCGGTAAAGATGAAGGCGATTTTCACAAACTCCGACGGCTGAAAGCCGATGGGCCCCAGGGAGATCCAGTTCTTGGCCCCGAAGACCCGGGAGCCAAAGACCACGTTGAAGATCAGCAGCAGGCAGGTGAACACGGCCACCGGCCAGCGCAGGGAGACCGTGGACTTCAGATCCCGCAGCAGCAGGCTCAGGGCCAGGAAGAGGGCGATGCCGGCGATGACGCAGATGGTCTGGGTGAGCAATGCCTCCGGGGAGTAGGCCGCCGTGATGGCAAAGGAGAGGGTACACAGAAAGAAGGCGATGGTCTCGGCCTCAAAGGCCGTGCGCTTGAGGCTGCGGTAGAGGGCATAGGTCCCCCACATGGCCGCCATGAGGATGCCGAAGGCCCCAGAGATCATGGCCACTTGCGGGGCCTCCCGGCCGGGCAGGCACTGCACGGCCATCATAAGCTGAAAGACCGTCAGCCAGCCCAGGGTCTTGCCGGGGCTCAGGGGGCGCTCGGCCACCCCGGAGCGCATGGCCTGCTCCCGCTCCTCCTCCTCGCTGATGGCATAGAAGCCCAGGCCGATGCCCCCAATGTCCACCACGTCCCCGGTCTTCAGGGGTACGGTGTGGGTGACCTTTTTGCCGTTGAGGCGGGTGCCGTTTTTCGTCTGTAGGGGCTGGAGCTTCCAGTTGCCCTTATCATCCCGCAGCAAGGCTGCGTGGCTGCGGGAGACGGTGGGGAAATCCAGGCTCACGTCCGCCCAGCGGCCCCGGCCCAGGGTATTCTCCCAGTGGTACAGGTCCAGGCGGGTGCCGTCGCTCATGGCCAGCCAGCCCCAGATCTCCTTGCCCGGCCGGTCCCGGAACAGGGACATGATGCACCGGGTGATGATCAGGATGGCCACGATCACCGCCAGCACTCGCAGCACCCCGCAGGCCACCGGCAGGATCACATCAATGGCCGCGCCCAGGGCGTTGCCGGGGTCGGCGCTCTCCATGGCGGCGGTGACCCGGTCGCCCAGTTGGGAAAAGATCACCTGGAGCCTGGTAAAGAGTTCCTCCATACGCTCTCCTTTCTCCGGCCAAAGGCCGGCAGTTGTGGCACAAGGTCCCGGGGCGGCAGGGCCCCGGCACCCCGGATGGTTTCGTTTCTTTGGGAAAGCCCATTATATCATAATTTGGGGAAAAGACAAGGCAGGGTTGGCCTGCTTCCTTGAAACCGGCGGGGAAATCCTGTATCATAACAGCAGATCGGGTGCCCCCTTTGAGAAAGGAGAGATTCCCATGCGCAGCGTATCAGGTAAGTTCCTCTTTGTCTGCCTCCTTCTGCTGCTCTGCCTGTCCGGCTGCGGCAAGGAGGAGCCCGTCGCGGAAAAGCCCGTGATCTATCTCTACCCCCAGCAGGAGATTGCCGTCTCCCTCACCCTGGACCTGGACGGCACCCTCACCGCCTCCTACCCCGCCTACGGTCCCCAGGGCTGGCAGGTCATCGCCCACCCCGACGGCACCCTCACGGACCCGGCCACCGGGCGCAGCTACTACTGCCTGTTCTGGGAGGGCGAAAGCGGCGCCCCATACGACCTGTCCGCCGGCTTCGTGGTGGCCGGGGACGAGACGGCCGCCTTTTTGGAGGACGCCCTGGCCCGGCTGGGCCTGACGGAGCGGGAGGCCAACGAGTTCATTCTCTACTGGCTGCCCCGGATGCAGGACAATCCCTACAACCTCATCTGCTTCCAGGACACTGCCTACACCGGGTCTGCCCGGCTGACCATCGACCCCGCCCCGGACACCTTGCTGCGGGTCTTCATGGCCTGGAAGCCCCTGGACGAACCCATCCAGCTGCCGGCCCAGACCCTCACCGCCCCCCAGCGCACGGGCTTCACCGTGGTGGAGTGGGGCGGGGCGGAGCTGCCGTGAGCGGCGGGTATCCCCTCATAGAAAGGAAGGTAATTTGATGAAGGCATTCGTTTCCCTGGGCGGCGGCCGGGCCGGCTGGGCGGAGAAAGAAGTCCCCCAGGCCACCGGCTTTGACGGGGTCATCCGCCCCCTGCTGGTCTCCCCCTGCACCTCTGACGTACACAATGTGGCCATCGACTGCCTGGCCCCCCAGCGCACCCTGGGCCATGAGGGTTTAGGGGAGATTGTGGCCGTGGGCGACCAAGTGCGGGATTTTCAGGTGGGGGAGATCGTGGTGGTCCCCCCGGTGACCCCCGACTGGCGCACGGTCCCCTCCCAGCTGGGGGCCCACCAGCACTGCGACGGTCTCATCACCGGCCAGAAACTCTCCAACAGCGAGGACGGCCTCATGGCCGAGTACGCCCTCATCCGGGACCTGGACGCCAACGCCGCCCGCATCCCGGCAGGGGTGTCCTGGGAGGCCGCCGTCCTGGCCGCTGACATGCTCAACACCGGTCTGTATGGGGCCGAGCTGGCAGAGATCCAGCCGGGGGACACGGTGGTGGTCATGGGCATCGGCCCGGTGGGCCTCATGGCCATTGCGGGGGCGCGTCTCCGGGGCGCCGGACGGATCATCGCCATCGGCAGCCGGCCGGCCAGTGTGGCCCTGGCCAGGGAATACGGCGCCACGGACATCGTCAATTATAAGGAAGGGGACGTGGAGCGGCAGGTCTATCAGCTCACCCGCAAGCAGGGGGCCGACTGCTGCATCTGCGCCGGCGGCGGCACGGAGGCCCTGGGCCAGGCGGTGGCCATGGTCCGGTGGGGCGGCACGGTAGGCAACGTCAACTACTTCACCACCTACGGGGACCTGCCCATCAACAACGTCCGCTACGGCTTCGGCATGGGCAACAAGACCATCCGGGGGGGCGAGTGCCCCGGCGGACGGGCCCGGATGGAAAAGCTCCTGGCCCTGCTGGAATACGGCCGGGTGGACCCGGTGCCCCTCATCACCCACCGCTTCCGGGGGCTTTCTCAGGTGGAGGACGCCTTCCGCCTGATGGCCCAAAAACCCCCGGAGCTGGTGAAAACCATGGTGGACCTGCGCCACTGAGAAAGAAGGAAGTGTATGGAAAGTCTCTTTCGCTGTCCCCTGTGCGCCCAACCCCTGGACCGGCAGGAGACCCGTTACCTGTGTCCCCAGGGGCACAGCTTTGACCGGGCGGCGGCAGGGTATGTCCACCTGCTGCCCGCCAACAAAAAACACGCCAAGGACCCCGGCGACGACAAGGGCATGGCGGCGGCCCGGACCCGGTTCCTCTCCGGGGACTACTACGCCCCCCTCCGGGACGCCCTGGCTGACCTGGCCCTCACCTACGCCCCGGACCACCCCTGCATCCTGGATGCAGGCTGCGGGGAGGGGTACTACAGCGCCGCCCTCTACCGGCGGCTGGTCGAGGCGGGCAAAGAACCCCGGATGGCGGGGGTGGACCTGTCCAAGCACGCCCTGCGCCGGGCGGCCAA
Organism: Candidatus Evtepia faecigallinarum; assembly: GCA_019115225.1. Taxonomy (GTDB): domain Bacteria; phylum Bacillota; class Clostridia; order Oscillospirales; family Oscillospiraceae; genus Evtepia; species Evtepia faecigallinarum. Next base: position 19,180 of record DXEA01000138.1, on the reverse strand, counting down.
GCGGGAAAAGGACGTGGAGTTCGCCGTGGCATCCGTCTATGATCTGCCGGTGGCGGACACGGCGGCAGACCTGCTGGTCAACTGCTTCTCCCCCCTGGCCCTGGAGGAGTTTCTGCGGGTGCTCAAGCCCGGCGGCCTCTATTTCTATGTGGTGCCGGGAGCCGAGCACCTCTGGCAGCTCAAACAGGTGCTGTATGACAAGCCCTACCCCAACCAGGAAAAGCTCACGCCCTATCCCGGCCTGACCTATCAGGAAGTGCGCAACATCGACCAGGTCATTCGCCTGACGGACCCCCAAGCCATCCAGGACCTCTTCCAGATGACCCCGTACTTTTGGAAAACCCCCAAGGAGGGTGCCGCCCGGCTGGCCGCCCTGACCGAGCTGGAGACTGCCATCTCCTTCCGCATCCATGTTTTTCGTAAATCAGCAGAATGACTGCACTCAAGAAAAGAACCGACGTGTCGTTTCCCCAGGAGACGACACGTCGGTTTCTGTTTTTTATAGATGCCTCATTCCTCTTTCCCTGCCTCCCGCTTCTCCTTTTCCTCCCGGCGCTTGCGGATGAGTTTGTTGCGGGCGGGAATCCCCACGCCCAGGAGCAGGACCACGGCCAGAATCGTCAGATCCATCCCGGGCGCCTCACAATTCCTTGCGTTCCATGGTCCGCACGGAACACCAGATGGACAGAGCGTACAATACGATCACCAGCACCACCCCAAGGCCCACCAGCAGTACCGGGGAGAGGGAAACGCTTCCCAGCGGCAGGCGGGGGAAGAGAAGCAGGGTGAACAAAAAGCCCGCCACGGGGAGATACAGAAACACCCGCCCCTTGATGGACCCGAACTTATAATACCCCGGCAGCTGAAAGACCGTGTAGAGGGTGAACAGGATGCCGCCGCCCACGGCGGCCTGGAGCAGGTCCATCCCCACCACCGGCTCCCCCAGGGCCCGCAGCACCACGGGCTGCACCACTAAGGAAACTACCAGTGCCAGGACCCCCAAGGCCAGGACGAAGAGATACCGGCCCAGCACCAGCTCCCGCTTCTTCACCGGCAGGATGCCGTACAGGCGGGCCATGTCGCTGCGCTCCTCCACTGCGAAGGGATAGGCCGTGGTCATGGCCACAAAGCACATGGCAAAGGAGACCCCCGTGAGCAGGGAGCGGTTGATGGCCGCAAAGGCGATGGGCAGGAGCAGGGTGAAGCAGATGACCTTGCCGTAGGGTTTTACCAAAGCCAGGTCCAGCCTGGCCGCCTTCCAGGTGTTATGCATCAAAATCCCCTCCCTTGTTGGTGAATACCACGATCTGGTGGATGCTGGCCGGCTCTGCGTACAGGCCGGGAAACTCCCCCACATCCTGGGTCCTCATGAGCCCCTCAAAGCCCGTGGGGAAGGTGCGCAGGCCCAGCACCCTTTCCCGCAGCCGGGGGGAGAGCTCCTCCCTGCCCCCCTTGACCAGACGGAACATGTCCACGAATTCCTCCTTGCCGCCGGTGTATACCAGTTCCCCGTCCCGGAGGTAAGTGATGTAGTCTGCCGTCCGCTCCAGGTCCGTGGTGATGTGGGTGGAGAAGAGGACGCTGTGTTCCCCGTCCTCGATGTATTCGGCCAGAATTTGCAGCAATTCCTCCCGGGAGACCGGGTCCAGGCCGCTGGTTGGCTCGTCCAGGATGAGGAGCCTGGCGTCGTAGGAAAAGGCGCAGGCCAGCATCAGCTTCATCTGCATCCCCTTGGACAGCTCCTTCACCTTCCTGGCAGGCGCAATGCCAAACCTCGCCAGCAGCCCGGCAAAGCGCCGGGTGCTCCAGTTGGGATAGAACCCCGACAGGGCGCCCTCCACCTGGGCTGCCGTCCAGTCGCCGCTGAAATAGTTGGTGTCAAAGACCACCCCCACCTCCGCCTTGGCCCGCTGCTCGTCGGCCACGTTGTCCCGGCCCAGGATCGTCACCTGGCCGCTATCCCGCCGGAGCATGTTCAGGATGAGCTTGATGGTGGTGGTTTTCCCCGCGCCGTTGGGGCCGATGAGGCCCATGATATACCCCTTGGGCAGGGTGAAACTGATGTCGTGGAGCCGGAACCCGCCAAAGGTCTTGGACAGGTTGCGAACCTCTAAATCATTCGTCATCTGCGCTTGCCTCCCATAAGATGTCCAGCAGGTGGTGTACGTCCTCCCGCGACAGGCCGGCCAGTTTGCCTGCCTGGATGCCTTCCGTCAGGCAGGTCTTCGCCCGGTATTTCAAATGCTCCTGCAGCCGCTGGGACCCCCGGCCCAGCACGAAGCACCCCCGCCCCTGGACGTTTTTCACAAACCCCTCCTGCTCCAGCTCCGTATAGGCCCGGGTGACCGTCAGGACGCTGATCTGCAAGTCCTTGGCCAGGGTGCGCAGGGAGGGCAGGGCCTCCCCCTCCCCCAGCTGGCCGGACAGGATGGCCGCCTTGACCTGCTGCTTGATCTGTTGGTAGATGGGGATGCCCGATACGTTGGAAAGGATCAGCTTCAACCTGCTCTCACCTCCTCGCTACTATAACTGTTATGTTTTATTCTATAACAGTTATAACACACTTCATCAGAAATGGCAAGCCCTTTCTCCCCGGCAAAACCCGCCAAAATACAGCAACCCTGCCGCGGCGGAACGCGGCAGGGTTGTGGTATCGTTGCGTTTTATTTCCCGGCTCACAGCCAGCCCCGGGCCCGCCACTGGCGGAACTCCCGGCGCACCAAGACCAGGGAGAGCAGGAAGGAGACCACATCGGCAACGGGCGCGGCCAGCAGGGCCCCGTTGAAGCCAAAGAGCTGCGACAGGAGCAGGGCCAGGGGGATGAGGACCACCCCTTGGCGCACCAGGGGAATGGCCAGGGACTTCCCCGGCCGGCCGATGCCCTGGAAGAAGGAGGCCGTGGCCATGTGGACCCCGTAGACGAAGAAACCCAGCATGTACAGCCGGAAGATGTGCCGGCAGGCATCCAGATAGAGGGGGTCCCCCGCCACGAACAGGGAGCCGATGACGCCGGGGAAGAGCTCATAAACGGCAAACCACCCCACCGACACCAGCAGGGCGATGCCCGCCGCCATGCGGTAGGTGGCCCGGACCCGGTCATAGTGTCTGGCGCCGAAGTTGTAGCCGTTGATGGGCTGCGTAGCGGCGGACACCCCCACGAACATGGCGTGGGCGATCTGATAGACCTTCATCACCATGCCGTAGACCGACAGGGCCATGTCGCCTCCGTAGGGGGTCTGGGCCCCGTAGCGGGTCATGAGGTTGTTCATGACCACCTGGACGGCTGCGGTCATGATCTGGGTCAGGAAGCTGGGGAAGCCCAGTTTCAGGATCTGCCCGCACAGGGCACCCTGGGGCCGCAGCCATTCCCGGTGTACCCGCACCGACCGGAAACGGGGAAGATAGGCCAGGCACAGGATGCCCCCCGCCACCTGGCCGATGACCGTGGCGATGGCGGCCCCCACCACCCCCATGTGCAGGCCGAAGATGAAGATGGGGTCCAGGACCAGGTTGATCCCCGCCCCCAGCATCATGCACTTCATGGGGTACTGGGGGTTGCCGTCGGCCCGGATGATGGAGGCAAAGGCCGTGCAGAAGAGCTGGAAGGGCAGGCCCAGGGCGATGAGGCGCGTATAGGCCAGGGCGTCGGCATAGGCCGACTGGGTGGAGCCGAAGAGGATCACGATCTGCGGGGCAAAGATCCCCACCACCGCCAGCAGCAGGACCCCGGCGGCGATGAGCATGGTCACCGCACAGCTGATGGTCCGGTCGGCCTGCTCCTGCTGCCGCCGGCCCAGACACAGGCTCATGTTGGCCGAGCAGCCGTCCCCCAGAAAGAGGGCCAGGGCCACGGTGACGATGCTCAGGGGGAAGGCCACGTTGGTGGCAGCCATGCCGGTGACCCCCACCCCCTGGCCCACGAAGATCTGGTCCACGATATTGTACAGGTAGCTGACCATGAGGGTCAGGGCCGTGGGGACGGAGTAGCGGCGGATGAGCCGGCCGACGGGCTCGGTTTCCAAAGGATTGGAGGGCGGGATGGATTGTTCCATGAAAAAAGCTCCTTTCTTCCCGGGCGGGCAGCAAAAAAGCACCCGCGCCGCCTGTTTCCAGGGGCTGTCGGGTGCCGTCTGACACGCGGGAAGACCGAGCGGGAGACAGGGAGGCTGCCGGCAGGACACCTGGGCCTCTTTCTTCTCCCATCCAGACTGCCTGTTGGCTTCGGAGTTGCACCGAATCAGCGAAACCGCTCGCGGGCTTTGACCGCCAGTAGAGAATATCTCGTTTCCGAAGAAAGTGCGCTGTAACATTGTCTTCAGGATAGCACACCCCACCGGCCCTGTCAACCGCTCCCCCCATTGCAAAAGGCCGCCGGGGGAGGTATAATGCCCCAGAAAAGATTTTGTCAGGAAAGGACGAACCCTCATGAGCAACGCCATTTTCTTCGACCTGGACGGCACCCTCACCGACTCCGGTCCGGGCATCATGAACTGCGCCCAGCTGGCCCTGGACCACTTCCACATCCCCGTGGCCAGCCGGGAGGAGCTGCGGGTCTTTGTGGGCCCGCCCCTGCGGCAGACCTTTGCCCGCTTCGGGGTCCCCCAGGACCGGATCGACGAGGCCATCCAGGTCTTTCGGGGGCGGTATGTGCCCATCGGGAAGTTTGAAAATTCCCCCTACCCCGGCATTGAGGACCTGCTGGGGCAGCTGAAAGCCGAGGGCTATGCCCTGTTCGTGGCCACCTCCAAGCCCCAGGAGACGGCCATCGAGGTCCTGACCCACTTCGGCCTGGCAAAATATTTTGACGTGATCTGCGGGGCCAGCCTGGACGAGGGCCGGGAGACCAAAGAGGATGTGATCACCTACCTGCTCTCCCAGATCGCCTCCCCTGACCAGGTGGTCATGGTGGGGGACACCGACTATGACGTCATCGGCGCCCGGGCCCACGGCATCGACACCATCGGCGTCACCTGGGGCTACGGGCAGGCGGAGGCCATGGTGGCCGCCGGGGCCGTGGCCCTGGCAGACAGCCCCCAGGCCCTCCACCGGCTGCTGAGCCGGAGACAGTAAAACAGCTGCCGTCCCGAGGAACGCTCTCCTCCGGGACGGCAGCTGTTTTTCACGTCCTTCCCCCATCAGCTGGCCTGGTCGATGGTGGGATGGGTCCGCTGCCACCGGGTAATCCCCTGGTCCAGGAGCCCTGCGATCAGCAGCCCGATCCCCAGACCGATCCCCGCCGAGGGCAGGGTCCGCAGCAGGGACACATGGATGGGGGCCACCCCATGGCAGAAGGTATTGACCACAGAGACACACTCCAGGCAGGCGCCCACACCGCACAGCAGGCCGACCAGGGGCATCTCTCTGCGGCAGGCCCATAGGAACAGCGGCACACAGGGCGCAGCCAGGAAGAGCTCCTTGGTGCGGGGACGGGCATAGAACAAATACTCCATGCCGTTTCTCACGGCGGTCTCCAGCCCAGAGATCTGCCAGTCTCCCGACCGGATCAGATAAACGCTGACCACCCCGCAGAGCAGCGCCGCGGCCAGGGCCAGGCGCAGCCAGTTCTTTGCCTCCAGCCTGCCCAACGGGCCCCGCAGACGCCAGAGCAGCACCAGGCCGGCAAAGAGCAGCGGCAGCAGCAGCGCCGCCTTCACCCCCACGAAGACCTTCGCTCCCATCAGGTAAGACCGGGAGGACAGCAGCGCCGCCACCGTCAGACCCCCCAGCAGGCTCCATGCCAGCACCGCGGCCATCAAAAGCACAGCCGCCCAGACGAAGGGCCGTTTGGCCAGCCAGGGGGGCTCCCGCTCCGGCAATCGCGACAGGCCATAGGCAGCGGCACAGGGAAACAGGACGGCAGAGGCAAACAGCAGCAGCTGCTGGGCCAGCTCCGCCCGAAGCAGGAGCAGCACCGCCAGCAAACTCATCGCAGCTGCCGCCACCTGTCCCTGCCTGCCCCGGAAGGGGGGGAGCAGGCACAGCAGCCAGGTCCCCAGCAGCACCGGAAGCACCCCGGCGCCCAGCAGGCGCAGCGGCTGCAAGGGCGGGGCATCCATGCAGGAAAACCCCTCTCCAAACTCGATCCCCCGGGCAGCCAGACGCTGGGACAGGCCGGACAGGCAGTCCGTATAGACTGCCGGGTCCAGGATGAGCTCCCCCGCCTCTGTGCGGAAGGGGGTCAGCAGCAGCAGGCGCATCCCCCGGTCGGTGACGGCGCGGAAGAGCAGGTTTTCGATCTCCTGGGCATCCCCTTCCTCCCCGCGGTTGGCATAGTCCTCATACAGCAGCAGGGTTTTGACCAATGGTCCCTGATAGAAATCCAACGACTCTCCTTCCGGCAGATTCACCCCTGTGCGCTGGTGATTTTCCACCAGTGCCAGAGGGAGCAGGGGGACGGGATTGGCCTGCTCCGGCAGGACAAAGGCCTCTTGCTCTTCCAGGAAATAGCACACCCCCGCCTCCTCCAGGGTCTCCCGCCAGGTTTCTATCGGAAGGCCGCTTTCCTCTGCCAACACGGTCAGATCGGCAAGGGACATCGCCCCGCAGGCCTGCCGGTCATGCCACTCTGCAGACAGCCGCTGGGACAGAAGCAGAACACAGCACAAAAGGCCGCAGGCCAGCAGGAGCCACCAGAGTTTGGACTGACTGTTCTTCCTCATTCCTTCCGCCTCCATCGTTTCTGAAAGATCTCATAGGTCAGCAGCCGGGGGCCCATCAGGAGCAGATAGCACGCCATTCCCACCGCCCCCGCTCCGCAGCACAGCAAAATCAGCCAGACCTTGCTGTGCATCCCCGCCAGCACGACGCGGGAGAAGGCCCAGCCTGCAGCTCCCAGGCCCAGGGATAACCCGCTGCCCAAAAGCAGCTCCTTCCCGGGCAGCTTGGCGCCCCCCTCCCATGCAAACCGGCAGTACGCCACCACACCGGTGCCCAGAAAACCCACCGAGGTGCCCAGGGCCAGCAGGGCCGGGTGCGCCGGACAGAGGCGGGCAAAGAGAAGGTTGCTCCCGCCGCAGATGCCCAGGGCAAGAGAGGTCAGGCGCACGGCACGCAGCGGCGTGCCCATGGCATAATAGGCTTTCCCCAGCAAATCCAGGATGAAAAAGCCCCCCAGGCCCAGAGCGTATAACGTAAAAATCTCACCGCAGGCCAGCGCATCCGCCATGGTAAAATCCCCGCCCTCAAAGAGGACCCGGATGATCGGAACCCCAAAGGCCGCCAGCAGGGCAGACAGGGGAAGGAGAAACAGCAGCGCATCCTTCAAAACCCGGATGACATACCCGCGGTATTCTTCCGGGGAGAGCTGCGCATACTTATGGCTGAAGGTGGGAAAGAGGACTATGCCCACACTGTAGATCAGGGTCGTGGCCAGAGGCTCATACAGTTTTTCGGCATAAAAAAAGCCGGCCGCTGTCCCCGACGCCGCCGCTGCTGCAAAGCGGGTATTGATGAGATAGCACAGCAGAAACAGGGATGCCTGATACATGGTGATCAGTCCCGTGCGCAGAAATGCCCAATATCCCGGCTGTTTCAGCCCCAGGCAGGGGCGGAAGCGGTAGGCCTCCTTCCGCACACTGGGAAGAATCATGGCCAGCTGGAGCAGCCAAAAGGCCGACGAGGCCACCGTAAAGCTGCGCAGGGTCAGCCTTTCCCCCATCAGCAGCATCACCGCGCACAGCGCCAGATTATACAGCAGGCTCAGGCTGCCCTGGAGGGTATAGTGGCCCAACGTCTGAAACAGTGCCAGCAAAAGGTAGGTCAGGGCAATGACCGGCAGCGTGGGCAGCAACACCAGGAAGCAGAACCGGAACAGGGAGAGATCCCCTGTAATGCCCAGCACCTTTTCCGCCACGCCCGTCACCCCCGCCAGCGCCAGGAGCCCCGTCACTGCCAGGGAGAGGACCACCGTATTGGAGATCAGCTGGTCTGCCCTGCGATAGCAATTCTGCCGGCCCTCCAGCTTCTCCTTGGTCAGCAGCGGGATGGCCGCTATACACAGCGCGTAACAGACGGTGGTGAACAGGGCCACGGTGTAGTTGTTCGCCAGGGTGACAACGTCCACATCCGCCCCGGCGCCAAACAGCCGCGCCTGCAGAATATTCCTCACCATCGCCAATGCCTTTACCAGAAGCATCACACAGGTCACACTGCCGACAGTCTGGATGAGTTTGTTGTTTTCCATCTGAACTCCAGCTCCTTGCCCTGCGGCGGTTTCTGTGCATAATTATATTCTTTTTTCTCTCTTTGTCAATGCCTATAGGTTTCTAAATAATCTCTTTAGGCATTTGAACCTCTCCAGAAAGTTGTATAGATTTAAAGAAAACAGTGTCTATAGGCGGTATACAGACATGGATATGCAAAAGAAAAAGATTACAATGGACACTGCGGAGCGCATCCGCCAACTCCGCAGGGGTCAGTCCCTCAGCCAGGAGGCCCTTGCCTTACGCGCCAATCTGAACCCTGCCTATTTCGGACAGATCGAACGCGGCCTGAAATGCCCCACCATCGACACACTGTATAAAATTGCAACCGCACTGGGCGTTCCGCCCGCCGAGCTGCTCTCCCAGCAGCCGCCCCCCGCCAAAAGCAGCAGCTATCAGGACCGCCTGGAGAAACTTCTCACCCAAATCCCCGAAAACAAACAGGAGCAGTTCCTTCGCCTGCTGGAAGACATGATCGCCATTCTGCGCTGAACCTGCACGCCGGCTGAAAAGAACACAAGACAGGGGCAGGACCCAAGCGAGTTGGGTCCTGCCCCTGTCTTGCTGCTTTTATCTGATGGTTTCCCGCCCATAGGCCGCGGCTCACATCTCCCGCCGGCCCTCCAGGGCGCGCATGAGGGTGGCGTCGTCGGCGTACTCTAAGTGGCCGCCCACCGGCACGCCGTAGGCCAAGCGGGTGACCCTGACCTCAAAGGGCTTGAGCATCCGGGAGAGATACATGGCCGTGGCCTCCCCCTCGGTGTCGGGGTTGGTGGCCATGATGACCTCCCGGACCTCCCCCTGGGCCACCCGCTCCAGCAGGGACTTGATATGCAGGTCATCCGGCCCCACCCCGTTCATGGGGGAGAGGACCCCGTGGAGGACATGGTATTTGCCCTGGTACTCCCGGCCCCGCTCCAGGGCGATCACGTCCTTGGGGTCGGCCACCACGCAGATGACGCCCCCGTCCCGCTTCTCACTGGCGCAGATGGGACAGGGCCCCTCTCCCTCGGTGAGGTTCTGGCAGATGGGGCACAGGGCAATGGCCCGCTTGGCCTCCAGCACGGCCTGGGCAAAGGTCTCTGCCTGATCTTCCGGCAGAGAGAGGACAAAAAAGGCCAGGCGCTGGGCGGTCTTGCGGCCGATGCCGGGCAGGCGGGCAAATTGTTCCACCAATTTTTCCAGTGCGGGGGGGAAATATTCCATGGGTCTGTCTCTTCCTTTTCCTTCATACTCTAGCAATATCACGCCTCAGAAAAGGCGCAGGGGCCAGGGCCCTCACCGGCCCCGCAGGGCCCGGATGGCCGCCTCGGCGTCGGGCGCGCCGTAGACGGCACTGCCGGCCACCAGCACGTCCGCCCCGGCCTGGATGACCTGGGGGGCGGTGACCGGGTCCACCCCGCCGTCCACCTCCAGGTGGCAGGCGGGGTTATACTCCTCAATATAGCGGCGGATGGCCGCGATCTTGGGCAGCTGATCTGCCATGAACTTCTGCCCGCCAAAGCCGGGCTCCACGGTCATGACCAGGATCAGGTCCACGTCCTTGATGTAGGGCAGCACCGCCTCAGCCCCGGTAATGGGCCGCAGGACGATGCCCTTTTTCACCCCGTTGCGGTCCATGGCCTCCAGGGCCGCCCGGATGCCGGGGGGCATGTCGGCCTCCAGGTGGACCGAGAGCAGGTCGGCCCCCGCCTGGGCGAAGGCGTCGATGTAGCGCACAGGCTTTTCGATCATCAGATGGACATCCAGAAACATGTCCGTGACCTTGCGCAGGGACTTGACCACCGGCACGCCGATGGAGATGTTGGAGACAAACATGCCATCCATCACGTCCACATGGAGCCAGTCGGCGCTGGCCACCCGCTGGACCTCCTGGCCCAGGCGGGCGAAGTCCGCAGAGAGGATGGAAGGGGCGATCTTGATCATGGCGCGTCATTCCTTTCTCAGCCTGCCGGAACCCCCATGGCCCGGCGCACAAACGGTCCCGCCCCCGCATAGGATACGGCAAGCGGCGGCGGGGGTTTTCCCCGCCCAGGAGCCCCGGGACCGCCGTTGGTCTTTCCTTGCTCCCCGGACCCGGCCCCACGGCGACGACCCGGCGGCCCGCCGCATCATATAACCTTTGGGGCGGTTTTCCGTCTCAAAGCGGGGCGGAGCCGGCACTGTCCGGCCCGCCCCCTGACGGGACAGGCCGGGGCCCCAAGGGGCCCGGTAATCCCCATTTTATCCGCCTTTTTCCTCCCTGTCAATGGAAGCAGTTCTTGACAGGGATACTTTCTACGGGTAAAATGTTGTAAATGTTACAATACTATTTCATGGTGTCAGCCCATGGGTTTGATGTTCCAGGAAAGGATGGCTCTTGTTCATGGCGAGATTCAAAAAGCGTTCCGTGCTCCCCATCTATGCCATTGCCCTGGTGTGGGTCCTCTTTACCCTCCTGCACCCTCTCTACCGGGTGTCGGACTATGTCTCGGTCATCCTTCTCTCGGCGGTGGCCTTTATCGTGGTCAAGGGGATCTTCCCCACCGTGGAATACGAAATGCCCGACCCCCAGCCGGAGCCTGAACCGGAAGAGGCAGCAGAAGGGGAGAAAAAAGAGGACGCCCCTGCGGAGGAAGCCGACGGCGAGCCCGCCTCCACCGGCGATGCCAAGATCGACGCCCTCATTCAGGAGAAGGACCGGGCGCTGGGCGAAATGCGCCGGCTCAACGACGCCATCGAGGACGAAACGCTCTCCCAGCGCATCGACCAGCTGGAGGAGGCCACCGGCAAGATCATTGACCAGGTGATCGCCCAGCCGGAGAAGCTGCCCCAGATCCGCAAATTCATGAACTACTATCTGCCCACCACCTTAAAACTCCTCAACGCCTATGACCGCATGGGTGCGGCCGGGGTGTCCGGGGAGAACATCGACGGCACCATGACCAAGATCGAAACCATGATGGACACCATCGTCATGGCCTTTCATAAACAGCTGGACGCCCTCTTCCGGGACGAGGCCATGGACATCGCCTCGGACATCACCGTGATGGAGAACCTGCTGGCCCGGGAGGGCCTCAGCGGCCCCCGGCCCGGCCAGGAGGAAGAGGACGACAGCGCCAAGGGCGACGACCACCCCCACTGAGAAAGGACCTGTTCCATGGCAGAGGAATTTATCCCCCAACTGACCCTACATCCCAACTCCCCCCTGGCCGGGCAGGCCCCCCCGTCCGAGGCCGGACAGCCTGCCGCCGTCACACAGGACCTGCCGGAAAGCGACCTGAGCGAGGCCAGACTCTCCCCGGCCCAGCGGCAGGCGGTGGAGGAATTTGCCCGGCGCATCGACATCACCGACAGCAATGTGGTCCTCCAGTACGGCGCGGCCGCCCAGAAAAACGTGTCGGAGTTTTCCGAAAACACCCTGCAGCAGATCCGCACCAAGGACCTGGGCCAGGTGGGCGATGCCCTGAGCGACCTGGTCCGCCAGCTTCAGGACTTTGACCCCGGCGAGGAGAAAAAGGGGCTGGCCGGCTTCTTCCGCCGGAAGAAGAACCAGCTGGCCGCCCTGAAAGCCGGCTATGCCAAGGCCTCGGCCAACGTGGACAAGATCGCGGAGACCTTAGAGGCCCACCAGATCACCCTGATGAAGGACGTGGCCAACTTAGACCAGATGTTCCAGCTCAACGCCAGGTACCAGCAGGAGCTGGCCATGTACATCCTGGCCGGGCGCAAGCGGGTGGCCCAGATCAAGGCCGAGGACCTGACCGCCCTGCAGCAGCAGGCCGCCGCCAGCGGCACCCAGGCCGACGCCCAGGCCTACAACGACCTGGCCAGTCTGGTGAACCGGTTTGAAAAAAAGCTCCACGACCTGGAGCTGACCCGCATGATCTCCCTGCAGATGGGTCCCCAGACCCGGCTGCTGCAGCACAACGACACCCTGATGATCGAAAAGATCCAGTCCAGCCTGGTCAACACCATCCCCCTCTGGAAGAGTCAGATGGTCCTGGCCCTGGGGCTGGAGCACGCCCGCCAGGCCACCGCCGCCCAGAACGCCGTCACGGAGATGACCAACGATCTGCTCCGGCAGAACGCCGACCTGCTCAAGACGGGCACCATCGACACCGCCCGCCAGGCGGAACGGTCCATCGTGGACCTGGAGACCCTGCGCCACACCAACCAGCAGCTCATGGAGTCCCTGGACGAGGTCCTGCGCATCCAGACCGAAGGCGCCCAGCAGCGCCGGCAGGCGGAGGCCGAGCTGGGCCGCATCGAGGGGGAGCTGAAGCAGAAGCTGCTGGCCCTGCGGGAGTGAGCCCTGACGGGCCGGAACATCTCGTCGTGTTTGGAGGTTCCCATGAAATTTTTCAAAAAACCATCTGTCGCCATCCTGCTCACCGTTCTCCTGGTGGCCCTGTGCTGCGTGTGGGGGTATTCCCGGGCCTATGAGTCCAGCGAAACCGCCCACGAGGGGGAGATCTCTCTGCGGGCCGGCGAGAACAGTCTGAACTACTACCTCAACTGGATCGACGATGAGGCCGACCTGTTCACCATGGAGACCACCGACACCCTGGCCCGGAACAACCTGGACCTGAACAACACCTACGGCACCCTGCTGGCCATCAAGACCCTCCACTACCTCAACGGCCAGGACATCGAGACCTATTCCAAGGAGCTTTTTGACAAAGTCAGCCTGGGCAGCCGGGACTTCCTGCTGGTCATCGAGGAGAGCAGCCAGGCCTGGTATCTGGTCTATGGCGGCGGGCTGACCTCCTATGTAGAGGACACCCCGGGCCTGGACGAGCTGGTGCGCCGGAACCTGGACGACGCCTTTTTCCAGGACGGCAGCGACACGGGCATCCTGACCCTGTTTGATGATCTGAAGGACTGGTGCTCCCAGGCCATGCCCAAGCTGGACACCACCCCCGACACCGGCAATCCCTTCCTGACAAGCTATGGGGAGGTCCAGGCGGTCTCCCTGAAGGACATCATTCTGGGCATCCTCTTTACCCTCCTGGTGAACATCTGGTGGATCATCCTGCTCTTTGTGGTCCTGAACCTGGTGGACCGCCACCGCTTCCGCAAATACATCACCGCCTATCCCCCGGTGGCCGGGGCGGTACCCCCGGTCTTTTTCCGGCCCCTGCTCTTCTGGCACCGCCACGGCTCGGCCTGGTACTACCGGATGCTCTCCCTGATGACCGACGAGTATGAGGACGACGACTACGGCGACTGGGACGACACCGGCAGCCCCGGCGGAGCCGGACAGAACAGCGCCGGTCCCGGTCCCCAGAGCGGCCCCTACACCGGCGGGACCCAGCAGGAGAACTTCTACACCGGTCCCGGCCCCGACGTGGGGCCCAACGCCGCCGGCTTTTCCGGCGGTTATGGCGGCAATCCCGAAGAGGTTTTCCGGCAGAGCCGCCAGGGCCTGTGGTCCCTGTGGAGCAGCACCTGTCATTGGGGCTGGAATATGGTCAGCCGCCTGCTGGGCAGCCGGCGGCTGTGAGCCTCTCCGCCTACCTGTAAAAAATCACATCGGCCGTACAGCAGATACTGTACGGCCGATGTTTTGTTTTCTGTGCAGACCAGGGGTCACGATTGGGCGCTTTCCTCTCCCCCGACTTCCGGCACGCCGGCAGCTGCCTCTTCGGTCTGCTCTGCGGGCTGGGGAGGCAGGGGGCCCTTCACCGCCACGCAGCGGTTGATCTTGGTGCCCAGGTTGTGGAATTTTTCCTCATAGTCGGTCATAATCCCCTGGATGCCCTGGGCGTGGAGGTCGTGGGTGACCTGCCGGAGGGCGAAACCCGCCAGGGGGAACTCTGCCAGGGAGAAGGCAAACAGGCCCACGTTGTCCGTCTTGAAGTGGATCTCCCCCTCCTCCCGCAGCACCTGCCGGTAGCGCAGCAGGAAATCCCGGTGGGTCAGGCGGCGCTTGGCGTGGCGCTTGGGGGGCCAGGGGTCGCAGAAGTTGATATAGATCAGGTCCACTTCCTCCGGGGCGAAGAACTCCGGCAGGGCGGCGGCGTCCCCGTCCACAAAAAAGACGTTGTGCAGGTCCATCCCCTTGGCCTTCTCCATGGCCATGACCATGGCATCGGGCACCCGCTCCACGGCCACAAAGAGGACCTCCGGGTGGGCCGCCGCCGTCTGGCAGGTGAAGCGGCCCTTGCCGCAGCCCAGCTCCACCCGCAGCTGCTTGGCCTGGGGCATCAGGGTGCGCCACTGGCCGCGCAGGGCCTTGGGGTCCCGGATGAGCCAGGCGGCGCAGCTCTCCATCCGGGGCACTAAGTTTTTCTTTCTTCTCATTCGCATGGGGGTTCCTCCTCTTCCGGCAGGCGCCGGCCCGCCTGCCGGGCGCGGGGCGTCATTTTCTGGCTATCATACCACATCTTTTCCCCTTTGTCAGCGTCTTTGGGGGGATTTTCTCCCCTTTGCCCCCATCTTCCCCTTGTCCCGGGGCGGAAAACGCGGTATGATAAGGGATACGAGAGTTCCGCCCGCCCCGCCGGGGCCGGGCCGAGGGGAGGGAGACCATGGGCATCCATCAGGGCCACCGGGAGCGGATGAAGCAGGAGTTTTTACAGGGCGGCCTGGACCACTTCTCCGAGCCCCGGGTGCTGGAGCTCCTCCTCTTTTTCTCCCGCTTTCAGGGGGATGTGAACCCCCTGGCCCACCGGCTGCTGGAGACCTTCGGCTCCCTGTCCGGGGTGCTGGACGCCAAGCCCGAGGAGCTGGCCAAGGTGTCCGGGGTGGGGGAGAACACGGTGGTGCTGCTGAAACTCATCCCCGCCATTGCCGCCCGGTACCTGGCCTGCCGGGCCGGGGGCGAGGTCATCCTCTCTGACAGCCAGAGCCTGTTTGAGCTCTTCCAGCCCTGCTTCTTCGCCGCCCGCAACGAGCTGTCCTATCTGGCCTGCTTTGACAGCAAGCTGAAGCTGCTGGGCCTGAAAAAGATCAGCGAGGGCAGTCCCAACGCCAACGAGATCAGTGTGCGCAAAATATCCAGCGAGGCCCTGGCCCTCAACGCCACCGTGGTGGTCCTGGCCCACAACCACCCCAGCGGGCTGGCCACCCCCTCGGAAGAGGACATTTTTACCACACGGTTTATCCAGAACGCCCTGCGGCCCCTGGGCATCACCCTGTATGACCACGTCATTCTGGCCGACGGCGATATGGTCTCCCTGCGAGACAGCAAATACCTGACCGTCCTCTGAGCCTGCGGCACAGGGGAGGGCCAGTCCACGGGAGGTTTCTATGCCGAACTTTCAGGTCATCAGCGACTACACCCCCTCCGGCGACCAGCCCCAGGCCATCGAAAGTCTGGCCCGGGGCGTCGAGCTGGGGCTGGACGAACAGACCCTCTTGGGGGTCACCGGCTCCGGCAAGACCTTTACCATGGCCAAGGTCATCGAAAAGGTCCAGCGGCCCACCCTGGTCCTGGCCCACAACAAGACCCTGGCCGCCCAGCTGTGCGCGGAGTTCAAGGAGTTCTTTCCCAACAACGCCGTGGAATACTTCGTCAGCTATTATGACTACTACCAGCCGGAGGCCTACATCCCCCACACGGACACTTTTATCGAAAAGGACAGCGCCATCAACGACGAGATCGAGCGCCTGCGCCACTCGGCCACCTCCGCCCTCTTTGAGCGGCGGGACGTGATCGTGGTGGCCTCGGTCTCCTGCATCTACGGCCTGGGGGACCCCATCGACTATGCCAACATGGTCATTTCCCTGCGCACCGGCCAGGAGCGGCCCATGACGGAGCTGCTCAACAAGCTCACCGAGATCCGCTACGAGCGCAACGACGTGGCTTTTGACCGCAACCGCTTCCGGGTGCGGGGGGACACGGTGGAAATCTTCCCCGTCTACTCCAGCGACCGGGCCATCCGGGTGGAGTTCTTCGGGGACGAGATCGACCGGATCAGCGAGATCAACGTCGTCACCGGCACCCCCACCCGGGTGGTGGACCATGTGGCCATCTACCCCGCCTCCCACTACGTGGCCTCCAAGGAGAAGATGGCCGCCGCCATCGACGAGATCTACCGGGAGCTGGACGAACGGGTGGCCTTCTTCAAGGCCAACGACCAGCTCCTCGAGGCCCAGCGCATCTCCCAGCGCACCCTGTACGACATTGAGATGATGCGGGAGCTGGGCTACTGCTCGGGCATTGAAAACTACAGCCGGGTCATCGCCGGCCGGCCCGCCGGGTCGCCTCCTATGACCCTCCTGGACTACTTCCCCAAGGATTTCCTGCTCTTTATCGACGAGAGTCATGTGACCCTCCCCCAGGTCCGGGCCATGTACGCCGGGGACCGGGCCCGCAAAACCACCCTGGTGGACTACGGCTTCCGCCTGCCCTGCGCCTTTGACAACCGGCCGCTGAACTTTGAAGAGTTCTCCCAGCGGCTCAACCAGGTCATCTACGTCTCCGCCACCCCCGGGGAGTATGAGCGCAGCCGCTCGGGACAGATCGTGGAGCAGGTCATCCGTCCCACGGGCCTGCTGGACCCCCAGGTGCTGGTGCGCCCGGTGGAGGGGCAGATCGACGACCTGATCGGGGAGATCCATCTCCGCACCGCTCGCCAGGAGCGGGTGCTGGTGACCACCCTGACAAAAAAGATGGCCGAGGACCTGACCGCCTACCTCCAGGGGGCGGGCATCCGGGTGCGGTACATGCACCACGACATCGACACCATCGAGCGCATGGAGATCATCCGGGACCTGCGCCTGGGGACCTTCGACGTGCTGGTGGGCATCAACCTCCTGCGGGAGGGTCTGGACCTGCCCGAAGTCTCCCTGGTGGCCATTCTGGACGCAGACAAGGAGGGCTTCCTCCG
Organism: Candidatus Evtepia faecigallinarum; assembly: GCA_019115225.1. GTDB lineage: Bacteria > Bacillota > Clostridia > Oscillospirales > Oscillospiraceae > Evtepia > Evtepia faecigallinarum. Next base: position 2,163 of record DXEA01000138.1, on the reverse strand, counting down.
CTCGGAGACCTCCCTCATCCAGACCATCGGCCGGGCCGCCCGGAACGCCCAGGGCGTGGTCATCCTCTACGCCGACCGGATCACCCCCTCCATGGCCGCAGCCATGGAAGAGACCCAGCGCCGGCGGGAGATCCAGGACGCCTACAACCAGGCCCACGGCATCGTGCCCAAGACCGTGGTCAAGTCCGTCCGGGACCTCATCGAGATCTCCCACGCCGCCGACGGCAAGGACGGCCGGGCCAAGAGCCCCAAGGCCCTGACCCGGAAGGAAAAGGCCAACCTCATCGCCAACCTGGAAAAGGAGATGAAGGAGGCCAGCCGGCGGCTGGAATTCGAGTACGCCGCCATCCTCCGGGACCAGATCATCGAGCTGCGGGGCAAAGAGACCGCCGACTGACTTTACCGGAAAGGAGACCTTCCCCATGGACGAGCAAAAGCAAACCGTTTCCCCCGTCAAGCACAAGAACCTGGCCATGGTCTGCATCCTCCTGGCCGGCTCCCTGTGGGGCTGTCTGGGGCTGTTCAACCGCAACCTGTCCGCCCTGGGCATCGCCCCGGAGACGGTGGTCATGCTGCGCAACCTGGGGGCCTGCGCCATCCTGGCCCTCATCTTCCTCTTTTATGACCGGAGCATTTTCCGCATCCGCCTGAAACACATCCCCCTGTTCCTGTGCTCGGGGCTGGTGAGCATCCTCTTTTTTACCCTGTGCTACTTCCGCAGCCAGCAGGTCTCCTCCCTGGCGGTGGCCGCCATCCTGCTCTACACCGCCCCCACCTTCGTGGTCATTCTCTCGGCCATCATCTGGAAGGATAAGATCACCAAGCGCAAGCTGATTGCCCTGGTCATCGCCTTCCTGGGCTGCTGCTTTGTGGCGGGCATCCTAAATGGCCAGCTCACCGTGACCACCGAGGGGCTGCTGCTGGGCATCGGCAGCGGGCTGTTCTACAGCTCCTACACCATCTTCGGCCGCCTGGCCCTGCAACACTATCAGCCCTTTACCGTTACCTTCTACACCTTCCTCATCGCCGGCATCGGCTCCCTGTTCATGACCAACACCCAGGACCTGGCCACCACCTTCCACTCCCCCACGGGCATCCTGCTCTCCCTGGGGCTCATGCTCCTGGGCACGGTCTTCCCCTACCTGCTGTACACCAAGGGCCTCAACGATCTGGGCGACAGCGGCAAGGCCTCCATCCTGGCCTCCATCGAGCCGGTGGTGGCCTCCCTGGTGGGCATCGCCGCCTTTGGGGAGCCCATGACCCTGGGGGTCCTGCTGGGGCTGGTGTGCATCCTGGTCTCCGTCTATATTCTGAGGTGAACCTATGGCAAAGAACAAGGAAGAAAAAACCAACGTCATCCGCCTCTTAGAGGCCGCCGGCATCCCCTGCACCCACCACATCCTGGACCTGGACAAGAACCACGTCCCCGACGGGGTCACCGCCGCCCGCATCCTGGGCAAGCCCCCGGAGGAGGTTTTTAAGACCCTGGTGGCCGAAGGGCCCAAGGGGGAGCACTTCGTCTTCGTCATCCCCGTGGCCGAGACCCTGGACCTGAAAAAGGCCGCCAAGGCCGCCGGGGTCAAGTCCATCGCCATGCTGCCCCAGAAGAAGCTCCTCCCCCTCACCGGCTACGTCCACGGGGGCTGCTCCCCGGTGGGCATGGCCAAGGCCTTTCCCACCTTTTTCGCCGAAGAGGTCATCCTGGTGGACACCATGGTCTGCTCCGCCGGGAAGATCGGCCACCAGGTAGAGGTGGCCCCCGACGATCTCATCGCCCTGGTGGGCGGCCAGATCGCCGACCTGACCCAGCAATAATACCAACGGAGAACGATCCTCTATGCAATCTCACATCTATGTCAAGGGCGCCCGCGCCCACAATTTGAAAAATATCGACGTGTCCATCCCCCGGGACAAGCTGGTGGTCATCACCGGCCTGTCCGGGTCGGGCAAGTCCTCCCTGGCCTTCGACACCATCTATGCCGAGGGCCAGCGCCGCTATGTGGAGTCCCTGTCCTCCTATGCCCGGATGTTCCTGGGCCAGATGGAGAAACCCGACGTGGACTACATCGACGGCCTGTCCCCCGCCATCTCCATCGACCAAAAAACCACCAGCAAGAACCCCCGCTCCACCGTGGGCACGGTGACGGAGATCTACGACTACCT
>DXEA01000137.1 GCA_019115225.1 Candidatus Evtepia faecigallinarum | reverse complement strand
AATCCACCAGAATCTGCCTGAGATAAGCCAGACAGATTAAGTAAAAAGAAAGGAGATCCGCATGAACCAAATCATTTTGGCCTCGCATGGGGGGATGTCGGCCGGGCTCAAGAATACGCTGGAGCTAATTTTGGGCGAACTTCCTAACGTCCATGCAGTAGCCACCACCCGGGATGAGACGGAACCGGTCACAGCGGCTACCCGCCGTCTGCTGGATGGTTTTGCTCCCGGGGACAAGGCATATATCCTGACCGATGTGATGGGAGGCAGCGTCAACAATGACATGATGACCCTGCTTGCCGATTACCCAGACCTGACCGTGATTTGCGGCACCAACGCCTGCCTGGCTCTCAACCTGGCCAGCTGCGATGAGCCCATCACCGATGAGGAGCTGGAAGAGTTCTTGAATCAGGCCCGCAGCCAGATCCTGGATTGCAGAAAATTGCTGCAGGACGTGCCTGCAGAGGAGGATGACTTATGATCAAATTGGTACGTTTGGATTATCGGTTGCTTCATGGGCAGGTCGTCTTTGCCTGGACCGGCCACACCGGCGCGCAGCGGATCATTGTGGTGGATGATGATGCGGCAACCGACGAGCTGAAAAAGTCTGCTCTGACCTTGTCCAAACCCGCAGGCGTCCGGCTGAACATCTTCACTCTGGAGAAAACCCTGGCCAAGATGCCGAAAGTTCGGCAGCTGGATGAAAACATCATGATGATCTTCGGCAACGTGGCCACCCTCAAGGCCTTCTGTGATGCTAACCCTGATATCACCGAAATCAACTACGGCGGCCTTGCCAATCGCGCCGGGGCCAAGCAGTACGGCCAGGCCATCTTTATGACCGACGCAGAAGCCGCAGAAACAAAAGAGCTGCTCTCCCGCGGGGTGAAGATCTACATGCAGCAGACCCCCAGCCACAAAAAAGAGATGCTGAGCCTGTGAGCTCACAGTGCTGAATCCAAAGGAGGAATCGATCCATGTTTGTTACATCCCTCGTCCTGGGTCTGGTAGGCGTGTTCTGCATTCTGGACAGCCGCCTGCTGGGCCGCCTGAACTTCGAGCGGCCGCTCATCACCTGCACCATCGTCGGCCTGCTGCTGGGCAACCTGCCGGTGGGTCTGACCGTCGGCGCTTCCATCGAGCTGATGAGCCTGGGCATCGTCAACATCGGCGCGGCTGCACCTCCGGATATGAATATGGCCGCCATCATCTGCTCTGCCTTCGCGATCCTCACCGACGCCTCGGTGGAGACCTCTCTGGCGCTGGCCATTCCCATCGCGGTGCTGGGCCAAATGCTGGGCGTACTGATGCGTACCATCCTGTCCAACCTGACCCATGTTGCCGACCATGCCATCGAGGAGGGCAAGTTCGCCCGGGCCCGCAGTATGCACATCCTCTGGGGCACCCTGCTTTACAGCCTGATGTACTTTGTCCCCATCTTCCTGGCTGTCTATCTGGGCACCGATTTTGTCCAGAAGGTGGTGGAGATGATCCCCGCCTGGCTGACCGACGGCCTGAACCTGAGCAGTAAGTTCCTCACCGCTTACGGTATTGCACTGCTGATGTCCAGCATGCTCAACAAGGAGCTAACCGTGTTCTTCCTGCTGGGCTTCTTCCTGGTGGGTTACCTGGGCCTGAGCATGACGGCCATCGCCATCTTTGCCGTTATTCTGGCCATCATCCTTTCCGGGCTCAAGTTCCGGGGCGGCGCGGCTCCCGCCATGGCCGGCAATGCCTCGTCCGCAGAGGATTACGACCCGCTGGAAGATGATGATGATTTGTAAAGGAGGATGCGAGCAATGAGCAACGCAAAGGTAAGCGATAACAAAAAATTCTGGCAGTTCCTGTGGCGCTCCTGGGCGATCCAGGCCAGCTGGAACTACGAACGTCAGATGAACATGGGCTTTTTGTACGGCATTGCCCCCACCCTGGACCGGCTGTATCCCAACGAGAAAGACCCCGAACAGCTGGCCCGCAAAAAGGAAGCATATGAGCGGCACATGGCTTTCTATAACTGCACTCCCCAGACCAGCGCTTTTGCCCTGGGCCTGGCGGCCAGCATGGAGGAGCAGTATGCGGCTGATCGTGAAAACTTCAACCCCGACACCATCAACGCGGTGAAGACCTCCCTGATGGGCCCCTTGTCCGGCATCGGCGACAGCTTCTTCCAGGGCACCGTCCGGATCATCGCCTTCGGCTTGGGCATCCAGCTGGCCCAGCAGGGCAGCATTCTGGGGCCCATCCTGGCCATGCTGATCTCCTTTGTGCCTTCCTTTGTGGTGACCTGGTTTTGCGGCAAGATCGGCTATACCACCGGCAGCAAGTACCTGACTAACCTCCAGGGCGGCATGATGGACAAGATGATGTACGTCTGCGGCATCGTGGGCCTGATGGTCATCGGAGCCATGGTAGCCAGCATGGTGGGTCTGACCACCCCCATTGCCTTTGAGTCCACAGGCCTGGTCCTTCAGGACATCATTGACACGATTCTGCCCTGCGCTATTGATTTGGCTATCGTGATGGGCATGTACACCCTGATCAAAAAGAAGGTCGGCACCGGCTGGCTGCTGCTGACCTGCATTGTGGGCGGCATTGTGGTCAACGCCCTCGGTCTCCTGGTCTAACCGGACTGCCCGGTTGAGATAACCCATTCCTTTCGCTTTGTGCAACCTCTTTATATTATAAGAACTAAAAAAGGAGAAAAAACCATGTATAACATTGATATGAACAACGTGAAGAACATTGTGGCCGATATCGTTTCCCGCCACACCGTGGAAAATGTGGTTTTTGTGGGCTGCGGCGCTTCCAAGGCAGAGCTCTACCCCGGCAAATATTTCCTGGACCACAATGCAAAGAAACTGCGGGCCTACCACTTTACCGCCAATGAGTTCAACACCGATACTCCTGCCTGGCTGGGCGAGAACACCGTTGTGATCTCCGCTTCTCTGGGCGGCACCACCCCCGAGACCGTCCGTGCCAACGCAGTGGCCAAAGAGGCAGGGGCTACCGTGGTCAGCGTGACCCATGCAGCAGGTTCCGCCCTGACCAAGGATGCAGATCATGTTATCGTCCACGGCTTCGAGGCCAACTACGCCGCCAAACTGGAGAAGATGGGCTACGTCATGGCCCTGGCGGTGGAGCTGATGCAGCAGACCGAGGGCTGCCCCATCTACGAACAGATGCTGGCCGGCTTCGACGCCATTTTTGAGCTGGCCGAGAACAGCGCCAACGCAGCCCGCAAGGCTGCCAAGGAGTTCGCTGTCAAGTATGCCGACGCTCCGGTCGTCTACGTCATGTCTAGCGGTGCTTCCGCTGAGGTGGCCTACTCCACCTCCATCTGCCTGATGATGGAGATGCAGTGGATCAACTCCGGTTCCTTCCACTCCGGCGAATTCTTCCACGGTCCCTTCGAGATCGTGGACAAGGACGTTCCCTTCATCCTGCTGATGAACGATGGCAAGACCCGCTCGGTGGATGCCCGCGCTCTGACCTTCCTGAACCGGTTCGACGCTCTGACCACCGTGGTGGACGCCAAGGACTACGGCCTGGGCGGGGTGGTTCCCTCCAATGTGGCCACCTTCTTTGACCCGATGCTCCACACCGCCGTCTTCCGTGTCTACGCGGAGGAGCTGAGCTACGTCCGTCAGCACCCGCTGACCAAGCGCCGCTACATGTGGAAGCTGGAATACTGATCCTTTAGAGATTATCAAGTACCAATCCTCCCCGGGGAGGGCGGCTGTCCGCAGCCCCCTCCCCTTTTTTGTTGGGAGGGAGGACCGGCCCGCCGGGCTGGGGAAGGGAGAAACTATGATACAGGGCGTTATTTTTGATATGGACGGGGTGCTGGCAGATACCGAGCATTTTTATCAGTGCCGCCGGGAGGACTATCTGGACCGGATGGATTTCCCCGGGCCCCGGGGGGTGGACTTTGTGGGCTCCAATGAAAGGGCCATCTGGGAGACGCTGGTCCCCGGCGATGCAGAGCTGCGGGAACAGATGCTCCAGGGCTACCGGGCTTACCGCCGGTTCCACCCGGAGGATTACAGCAAACTGGCGGACCCCCAGGTTAAACCCTTGTTTGAAGAGCTGCACCGGCGGGGACTTCGGGTGGCCATCGCGTCCTCCTCGGATCAGAAAGCCATCCGCCGTTTTATGGAGGCGGCCGGGGTCACCGGCCTGGTGGACTATGTCATCAGCGGGGAGGAGTGCGCTGCCCATAAGCCGGACCCAGAGATCTATCTGCGGGCCATGGCTGCGCTGGGCCTTACCCCTGAGACCGCCTTTGCGGTGGAGGATTCTCCCACTGGCATTGCGGCAGCCAGAAATGCAGGGATGACCGTTTATGCTCTGCGCCCCCGCCATAGCGAAAAGATGGACCAGAGCGCCGCCAATGGAATCCTGAATAGCCTTTCCGAGGTGATCGAAAAGTTATGACCCATTCCAACAAGTTTTCCATCCGCCTTACGCGGGAAGATTGCGGACGGTTTGGAAAGACCTTTTTTCTGCTGAACGTCGGCTTGCTTCTATGTGCTTTTGCGCTAAATCTCTTTTGTGTGCCTAACAATTTTGTATTTGGTGGAGCGACGGGGTTGTCCATTGTGCTGGCATCGGTTT
>DXEA01000136.1 GCA_019115225.1 Candidatus Evtepia faecigallinarum | reverse complement strand
CAGGGTGGACAGCTCCATGGCCGGATAGGTCCACCAGAACAGGTCCACGCCCCCCTGGGCAAAGAGGATGCCGTAGAGCAGGAAGAACACCAGGGAGCGCAGGGTGAAGAGCAGATAGCTGATAAACTCCTTCTCCAGGGCCTGGTAGTAATAGGTCATGACCATGTTGATCCCCGACGGCAGCACGCACAGGGCGTAGATGCGGATGGCCGTGGCCCCCATGAGCAGCTCCTCCTCCGTGCGCAGGCCGAAGGCAAAGCTCACCCCCTGGGGGAAGAGGAGCAGCAGGGCGATGAGCAGCAGGCTGATGGCCACAGCCATCTGGAAGGCCTGGCGGAGGGTGCAGCGGATGTTGTCCTTGTTCCGCTCCCCATGGAAGGTACTGATCATGGGCTGCAGGGCCATGCTGATGGCCTCGTAGACCGTGGCGGCCACCAGGGCCACATTGAAGACGATGCCAAAGACCGCCACCCCCATCTCACCGCTGATGTCCATGAGCAGGCGGTTGCACACCAGGATGGTGATGAACTGATAGATATACTGCACCGAGGTGGCAAAGCCTGTGCGGAAGGACTGCTTGACCTGGGACAGCTGATACTTGGGCCAGGTAAAACGCAGGCAGCCCTTTTTGCCAAAAAAGTGGGTCAGGCTGATGATCACCATGACGGCAGCGCCCAGGCCGGTGGAATAGACCGACCCGGCCACCCCCAGGTCCATGAGGACCACAAAGACGTAGTTGAAGACCACGTCCAGGGTGTTGCTGGTGACGAAGGCCACGGCGGCCAGCTTGGGGTTGTTGTCGCAGTTGACAAAGTAGTAGAAGGGGCCCTGGCAGAACATGATGGGCACCAGCAGCAGCTGGGCCCGCACCAGCTCTTCGCAGTTATTCCACACCTCGGTGCCCGGGGTGCCTGCCCCCAGGAAGGTGAGCACCTGGGGCAGGAAGATGAGGCCCAGGATGCACAGGGTCAGGTTGATGCCCAGCACCGTGCGCAGGGTGTTGGCAAAGATGCGGTTGCCGTCCTCCTTCCGCCCCTCGCTCAATGCGGTGGCATAGTGGATGGAACCGCCGATGGACAGGGAATAGCCGATGGTGTTGAAGAGCATGTAGACAGGCTGGCCGATGCTGATGGCAGTCAGGCCCACGGTGCCGATGGCATTGCCCACAAAGACACAGTCGGCCAGGCCGCCAACGGCGATGCCCAGGCAGGACAGCAGGCTGGGCAGAAAAAAGCTGTAAAAGGATTTCCGGACGAAGACATTCTCCCGGGCGGATCGTTTCAGTTCCATGGTCTCTCTCCTCGCTCAGTCCAGCAGGTCTGCGTACTCCCGCAGCTCCTCCCGGACCACCACGATCTCATTTTTCTTCAGCTCACCCACCGCAGCCCGCAGCAGGTGGGACATGCCGATGGGTTCCCCCTCCAGGGCGGCCAGGAAAGCCGCCGAGAGGACGATGTTTTTGATATGCCCGCCGGACAGCTCAAACTTTTCCGCCAGAAACGCCCAGTCGATGTCCTCGGCCACCGGGGCCTGGTCGGGCAGGGTGCGCCGGTAGATCTCCTCCCGCATGGCCGCGTCGGGAAAGGGGAAGCGGACCACATAGGTGATGCGGCGCATAAAGGCCTCGTCGATGTTGCCGATGAGGTTGGTGGCCAGGATGCACACCCCGTCATACTCCTCGATCTGCTGCAGGAGATAGGCCACCTCCACGTTGGCGTTGCGGTCGTGGGCGTCCTTGACCTCGCTGCGCTTGCCAAAGATGGCGTCGCACTCGTCGAAGAAGAGGATGCAGTTGGACCGGCGGGCCTCGGTAAAGACCGCCTGGAGGTTCTTCTCTGTCTCGCCGATGTACTTGCTGACGATCTGGGAGATGTTGATCTTATACATCTGCATGTTCAGCTCGTTGGCGATGACCTGGGCGCACATGGTCTTGCCCGTGCCCGGCACCCCTGCAAAGAGGATGGACAGGCCCCGGCCATAGGCCACCTTTTTCTCAAAGCCCCACTGGCTGTACACCTTGTGGCGGAACTTGATGTGGCTGCAGGCGTGCTGAAGCAGGCGCTTCTGGTCCGGGGGCATGACCACGTCGTCCCAGCCGAAGGCCGGGCGCACGGGGCTGGCCAGGTCCCCCAGCCGGTGGACCACCTGGCGGTAGCAGCACTGGTGCATCTGGCGGCTGGGGATCTCTGCCCGGCCGTCCAGCCGGGCCAGGCCCACCGCCTGCCGGCAGGCCAGGGCCACCTGCCGGGGGGAAAAGCGGAACTTGGCCGCCAGCTCCTCCACCGTCAGGCCGTCGGCGAGGGGGAGCTCCAGAGAGGCCTGGAAGAGGGCCATGCGCTCCTCCTCGGTGGTCTCCGGGATCTCCAGCTCCACCATCAGCCGGCGCAGCCGGGCCCGGATGGGCAGCTGGGAGAGGAAGAAGAGCTTTTCATGGGCGGGCTCCAGGTCCAGGATCTGCTCCAGCAGGCGCTGGGCAGGGGGCTGGAGCTTGCCGTCGCTGTCCTCCTGCTCCATGTGGGCGCAGCACAGACAGGCCCCCGTCAGCCGGGCGGCCAGCACCCCCTCCCGGACCCGCTGCTCCGGCTCGGGGGTATCCAGGGACAGGAAGAGGCAGGCCTGGCCCGTCCCGGCCATCAGGTGCTCCACCTGCAGGTGCTTGCCCGAGCCCGGGCCGCCGGTGAGGCAGATGGCCCGCTCCCCCGGCTCCTGAAACAGCAGCGCCAGCTGCCGGGCGGTCTCCCGGCCGATGACCAGGGGGGCCGAGGGCGCCTCCCGGCTGCCGTCAAACAGCCGCAGGCCGGGCAGGGGGGCCACGGTGCCGGTGCTGAGAAACTCCAGCACCACCGGGCTCAGGATCAGCTGGCCCTCCCGGAGCCCGTCCGGGTCAAAGAGGCTGGTAAAGATATCCCGCCGGGCAAAGCGGGCCAGGTATTCCTCCATGGTGCTCTCCAAGGGCAGGAAGAGCTGCACCGCCAGGGCCGTCCCCAGCCGCTTGCGGCTGATGTCATCCTGCAGGTAGGCAAACAGCCGCTCGTATTTCTGGTCCAGGGTCCCGGCGTAGGTGAGGATCACGCAGTCGGTCTCAAACTCGTCCAGGCCGCACCGCTGCACCAGGCGCAGCAGGGGGAAGTCCCCCGGGGTCTTGGCCAGCCGGGCCTGGATGGCCGTGTCGGTGGCGGCCAGCTGGGCCGCCTCCTCCCCCTCCAGCTGGGCGGCCAGACCCAGCTGGGCGGCCTTGGCCAGGGTGTGTTCAAATTCCTCCCGGCTCACCGTCAGGCCCATCATGTTGCGCATGTCGTTTCTGGGGCCCAGCCACTGGTGGTGCCGGTAGAAGAAGTAGAGGCGCAGGTCCAGCCAGGCGAAGAGATCGTCCATCAGCTCCCACTGGCTGCCGTAGCCCCGGTCCATCTTTTCATAGGCCACATCCCGCAGGTCGTAGTCCTCCATCCTTCTCCCTCCTTCCCGTCCGTTCCCTCCCTCACGGCGTCTTGACCAGCATGGCCGGGGTCACGGTGATCTGAATGACGCCGCCGTAGGCGCACATGAGCTTGCTGCTGTTGTTGAGCAGGGGCCGCTTGCACACCATCACCGTGGGGCATCCCGGCACCCAGCTGACCGTGGCGGGGATGCAGGGCATGGGGGTGAGCACCCCCATGGCAGCCGCCGTGGCCGCCGCCACCGTGGGATTGGCCGGGTTGGAGCACATGCCGAAGGTGGACACGTTGCTCATGGGCGCCCCGTCCAGAATGGTGGCCGCCGGGACGCCGCAGATGGTCACCGTCTGCTGGCTGGTCACCTGCAGGGGGACCGGCATCGTCCCAAAGGAGCAGGTACACACCGCTGCCTGAACCACCGGGTTTGCCATCCCTTCTCCCTCCTTCCTCACCGGGTCCGTGCGCCGGGCGGCGGGCATCCTGTTGATTGTATGATTATACCACAGCGCCCGGGGTCATCGGAACCGTTTTTTCACACTTTTCCACAAATTCTATGGTTTGCTATCGTTGGATCTCCCGCCGGTTCTCCCCCTCTTCCAGGGGCAGGCTGGCCAGCAGGCCCGCCGTCTCTTCATAGACCTCCACCGTACAGGCCGTCTGGAGCACGGCGGTCAGCCGTCCCCCCTGGTCTGTGCGGTAGCGCTGGGCGGGCAGCAGGGGCCGTCCCCGGCTGTGGTCCCGGGCCAGGGGAGCGGCCAGGATGCCCAGCTCCTCCTCGATGCCCCGCAGGCGGACGATCTCGCTGCCCGCCCCGTCGGCGATGAGATACTCCCCCGGGGGCACGGCGGCCGCCGGGGCCTTGCTGTACAGCCGGAACCGGACCTCCCCCGCCGGGGCCTTGGTCTGGGCGATCTTCAGCTCGCTTCTGGCGGGGGCGGCCAGCCACAGCTGGCGGTGGGCGGCGGGGCGGCCGCCTTCGGTGACGGTCAGCTCCAGCCGGGTCACCCGGCCCCGGAAGGGATAGCCCGCCCCCGGCTTCATGGTGACCTCCACCTCCTGGGTGCCCTGGCCGGCCACCAGGTCCACCCACTCCTCCTGATAGCCGTGGCTGCGCAGGGACAGCCGGTGCCGGCCGGGGGACAGGTCCAGCAGCACCAGATAGCCCCCCGCCTTGGCCAGGGGGCGCACCGGGGCCCCGTCCAGGGTGCACAGCAGGGCGCTGCCCGCCAGGGGCTGGCCGGTGTAGCCGTCCCGCACCCGGCAGACGGCGCTGGCGTGGATGGTGATCATGACCTTCCCTCCCTGGGCTTTTGCTGGGTGTGGATGGTGACGTCGGTGACCCGGCCCACCCGGCGCTCCCGCTTGGAGTCGATCTCGATGCCTGTGAGCAGGACCACAAAGGAGAGCTTATAGTTGCTGGAGGTGTTGTTCCAGATCTTCATCAGCTGGTCCTGGTTGGTCTTTTCCAGCACCACGTGGATGCGGGCATCCTGCTCGGCCAGGGACCCGCTGAGGTATTCCCGGTCAATGACCGGGTGGTCCCGCAGGACCTGTAGGGCCGCCCCGATCATCCGGTACTGGTCGGCCTGGCGCAGCTGGACCGGGGCCTTGGAGTGGGCGGTGACCAGAAAGCGCAGGTTGTAGCGGGTGGGCCGGATGCGCTGGACGGTCTGGCTGACCTGGTAGTAGCCGCTCTCTACTCCCTGGGTGTCCTCTTCCACCTGATAGAGGTAGAGGGTGAGCTGGTTGTTCTCACTTTCATGGGGGGAGCACAGAGCGATGAGCTCCCGGTTGCCGATGGGTTCCGGGGTCAGGTTTTCCCGGAGCATCTCCACCAGGGCGCTGCCTGCCTCCACCAGGGCGGTATAGTCTGCCATAACGCCTGCTCCTTTCCTTACTGGTCCGCCGCCGGGGCGGTCTGGGCCGTCTGCTGCTGGGCCTGCTGGGCGGCCGCCTCTTCCTCCGCCGCCTGCTGGGCCGCTTCCTCTGCCCGGCGGATCTCCTCCTGGAAGATGGTCCCGAAGGGCTCGGCCATCCAGTTGTACTTCTTGGCCAGCCACCCGCCGGAGAGGGTGTTGAGCCCGTTGGCCTGGTGGGTAAAGGTCCCCATGGCCTGGCACAGGGCGGCGGTGGCCTCGTCCAGGGCGTACTGCTTGCTGTACAGGTCCGCCTGGGACAGGGTCCCCTTGGCATAGGCCAGGTTGGCCTGCTCCAGCTGGGCAGCCACCCGCTCGGCGGCCTCCCGGGCCGAACGGATGGACTCATAGGCCAACCCCAGCTCCAGCACCGCCGACTTGGCCTGGCGCTCCAGGGCCGCCTGGTCCACCTCCGCCGGGGCCGCGGTGGTCTTTTTCCCATACTCCAGCACCGCGCTGCACAGGTCGGAGACGTTGAGCTTCACCGGGTCAAAGGTGAGCAGCACCGCCTGCAGCTGCTGGCTGGCGGCGTCCTGGCCGCTCAGCTCGGTCACCGTCAGGCCCGCCTGGGCCTGGGCGGTCTTGTACTGGGCCAGCAGTCCGTCCAGCTTGGACAGGGCCTGCTGGGCCTCGTCCACCGCCTCCTGGGACCCCTCCCCCCGCTGCAGCTGGCGCTGGGCCTGGGTGAGGTTTTCCTGGAGCAGGGGCTGGCTGGCCGCCAGGCACTGGGCCATCTGGCCATAGACATAGCTGTCGATGAGGGCGTTCATCAAAGTCTCCCCGTCCTGGGCGCTGGACACCTTCCCCAGCAGCTGGGTCACATCTGCCTGAGAGGCGCTGCTGGCGGCGGCGGTGGTGCTCGCCCCGTCCAGGGCGGCCAGCAGGTCCTCCAGCCGCTCCTGGGCCTGGGCGGCGGACTCGTTTACGGGCACCCCGCCGGTCTGGGCCATGTCCCGGCTCCAGAAGATCTGGCTGGGCGGGTCCTCCGCCCCCTGGCTGAGAAGGGTACACACATAGCTTTCATAGCGGTACTGCCGCTGGTACCAGCTGCCCGACGTGGTGCCCCCGGGCTGGAGGGCGCCCCCCTCCAGGATGGTCTCCTGGGGCTCCGAGGCCCGTCCCTGCCGGGCCCAGTGGGCCGACTGGATGCCGCTGTCCCAGGGCAGCAGCTCGGCACACAGGCTGTCTGCCCCGGGCACGAACCACACCCGGTAGACCTGGGCTGCCGTCTCCCCCTGCTGGTAGCTGCACAGGGCGGTCAGGCCCAGGTCCTCGTTGACGATGAGAAAGCCGCCGGTGCTGTCGCTCTCGGTGAGGCTGGCCTCGCCAAAGGCGGTGCGCAGGTCCTCTGCCGTCAGGCCCAGCAGCCACTCCCCGTCCAGGGTGCCCTGGTCGAACTCCCCGGCATAGACCGCCTTGCCGCTGGCGGCATAGACGGTGCCGAAGCCGTCGGGGGTCAGGTTGTCCGCCCCGCCGTCGTACCAGAGCTTACCCTCCTGGAACCACTGGATGGCCCCGGTGGTCTCCCCGGCGGAGAACTCCGCCTTGATCTGGTCCCCGTCCTCCAGGTAGACCGTGCCGGTACCCTCGTACAGGCCCTCGGCAAAGGTCCCCTTGTAGCTGACCTGGCCGTTGGCCCGGTACTCGGTGCCCTCGCCCTCATACAGGCCGTCGGCAAACTCCCCCTGGTAGCACTTGGCCCCCTCCTGATAGGCGGTGCCGGTGCCGTTGGGCAGGCCTGCGGCAAACTGGCCGATGTAGGCCAGGGCACCCCCCTCATAGAGGGTGCCGTCGCCGCTGCGCAGGCCGTCCACAAAGGACCCCTCATAGGTCACCAGGCCGTCCTGGTCGTACTCCTCGCCCTTGCCCTGGAGCAGGCCGTCCTCCAACGTCCCCTTGTACATGGGCTTCTCCTTGGCCTCGTCGTAAAAGACGATGACCCGGCCCGACCAGGTGGCCAGGCGCTCATCCCCCTGGTAAAAGCGGGCGGTGAAGAAGTGGCTGAGCAGGAAGGGCCAGATGACGAAATAGCCCAGCAGCACCACCAGCACCACCACGATGGCCAGCAGGATCAGGAAGGATTTCGAGATGAACAGCCGCTGGGTCTCGATATAGTCCTCCCGCTTGGTGGGCTTCTTCACCGCCGCCGCCGCCCCCTGGAAGGAGGTGGTGGCCACCTTGGTGGCCTGGCGGGAGAAGTTGGTGATGCGGCGCACATAGGCCCACAGCCCCACCAGCTTCCGGGTAAAGAAGGCCCGGATGGTGCGGAAGAAGATCCCGAAGGAATTGAAGAATTGTCTCAGCATGTGGCTCAGCACAGGAAATCCCTCCCATGAAACGTTCCCGGGGTCAGCGCCCGAACAGCCCCAAGCGGCTGAGCAGGTACAGCCCCACGCAGACTGCGGCGGCCACCACCACAATGGTCACCAGCCGCCGTATCTGCTGCCGGCGGTAGTCCGCTGCCACGTGCAGGGGCTGCACCGGCGAGCGGCGTACATAGCCGTCGGGGGCCGGCCGGGGCGGGGGCGCGGCGGCGGCTTTGGTCCGGCCGGGGCCCTTGGTCTTTCGCCGGCCGTAGCCGGCGGCCTGCTCCCGCAGGACCTCCTCCCCCTGGCGCATGGTCTTGCCCGCCCAGCGGCTGGCCTGGCCCACCAGGCTGGTCTGCCGGCGCAGCTCCCCCTGGGCGCGGTTGGCGGCGTTCCGGGCCGCCCCTTCCGCCTGCCGGCGGAGAATGTCAAACTGGGTCGCCATCTTCCGGCACCTCCTTTACAGCCCGTAGTCCAGGCTGATCTCATCCTCCGGCCGCTTCTCCAGCCGGTCGGCCAGGTACAGGTAGTACCGGGCCCCCCCGTCGCCGGTGTTGTTGTGCACCAGGCTGAGGAAGATCCCCTTGGCCTGGGAGAAGTTGCGGCTGTAGAGGGCATAGACCCCCTCGGAAAAGCGCGCGCCGGTGTCCTCCTTCACCTTGCGGATCTCATACACGTCGCCGTCAAAGATCTCATAGGTGCGGATGGCCCTGCCCCCCTCCAGGCACTTGCCCATGTAGCGGCTGCTGTAGCCCTCCACGCTGCGGATGACCGTTTCGGTACACAGGATGCTGGCCTCCAGCCGGCCGCACAGCTGGACCAGATGCTTGGCCACAGAGAAGCTGGAGGAGATGGAGGTGGGCTCGATCTGGTTCTCGTCCCCCACCACGCCCAGCATCACTTCCCCTTCGTCCAGGGCGATGCGGACCATGACGGTGGGCCGGCCCTCCAGCTCCCGCTCGCGGTTGATCTCCAGAATCTCCTGCTGCACGGCCACGGCGGTGCTCACCGCCGCCGCGCTGCCCCCTTCAAAGACGGCGTCGTAGCCGTCGTAGGCAAAGTTGAATACCGCGCCCCCCTTCTGGGTGACGATGGAGGCGGTGCGCTCGATGATCTCGTTGAGGTTTTCAAACAGCATCCGCCCGCTCTTTTCATACACCTGGGGCGGGAAGGAGAACCAGAGCATCATGGCCGCCAGGTTCCGGGAGGCGAAGGTCTGCTTGTCCACCTCCAGGATGCTGGTCTTGCCCAGCAGGGAGAGCACCCGCTCCGGCACGAAGCGCCGGTAGGACTGGGCCAGCTCCCGCTGCTGCAGGTCCAGCTCCTCCCAGGCCCCGGACAGGGCGTTGACGTCGTCGGCCAGGCTGGCCAGCTCGTCGCCGCCGCCCACCTCCACCAGCACGTCCCGCTCCCCTGCCGCCAGGCGCTCCATGCCATCCAGGGACCGGCGCACGCCAATGGTGATCCAGGTCAGGATGGCCAGGGTCACCGCCGTCAGCAGCACCGCCAGGGCCACCAGGCCGCCGGTCATCCACTGGCTGGCCTCCCAGCCGGCCTGGCGCAGGGGCTGGCTGGCCACGTCCACCGCCAGCAGGGTGTCCCCCTGGGCCCGGTAGAGGAGGTAGCGGGCCTGATCCCCCTGGCCGCTCTGCCAGAAGACCGTCCCCTCCTCCAGGGCCTGGGCGGCCTTGTCCCGGTGGAAGCTGGCGCTCAGGTCGCCCCGCACGCCCGCCGGCAGGCCGGTGTTGCTCCCCTCCAGGGTCCACAGGCTGCCCCCGGAGTAGTGGTATACAGTCACGGCGGCGTCCTGATACAGGCCCCCCGCCGCCCGGGCCAGGCTGTCCCCCAGGTTCTGGGGCAGGCCGGTCCCGTTCATGCCGTTGGTTTCCAGGGCCTGCTGGGACACCGCCCCCATGAGGGCGGCGGCTTCCCGCTGGGCCGCCCGGTCGCTGGCGGCCATCACGCCCCCCCGCACCAGGGCGGCCGTGCCCAACATGGCCACCAGCACCACCAGCCCTCCCCACCGGACCAGCAGGGGCAGCCGCAGCCGGCGCTGCTGGTACACCACGAACCACAGCACCACCGACAGCACCACCACCGACAGCACCAGGGCCAGCAGGATCAGGGCACACTGGAGGGCGGAGGCGCTGAGCAGGCCGCTCAGGTCCGAGACGGTACTCCCCCGGTCCAGCA
Source organism: Candidatus Evtepia faecigallinarum (assembly GCA_019115225.1). GTDB lineage: Bacteria > Bacillota > Clostridia > Oscillospirales > Oscillospiraceae > Evtepia > Evtepia faecigallinarum. The sequence goes on along the minus strand of DXEA01000136.1, from coordinate 13,813 downwards.
GGAGGGTGCCCCCTGTCATGAGCAGCAGGGCGTCCCCGTCCCGGGTCATGGACAGGTGGATGCAGCCGTCCAGGTCATAGGCGTCCTTTTCCAGGCTCAGCAGGGGATAGGGCCGCCAGTCGGCAAAGTCGGCATAATACACCGTAAGGCCGGCCCCGTCCAGATAGTACACGCCCGTGCCGGCCTGGGCCAGATCGAGGATGCACTCTCCCCCGGTCAGGGAGATGGCAGGGCCGTCGGTCCGCACCAGCTCTTCCCTGCCGGCCAGCACCCGGGTGCCGTCGGACAGGGCCAGGGCCGCCCCCAGGCCGGCCTGGGTGTAGGTCCCCACCTGCTCCAGACCCCCCTCGGCGCCGCTGCGCTGGTAGAAGGTGGCCGTGTCCCCCTCCAGCAGGGCGAAGGTGACCACGCTGTCCACCTGGGAAAAGCTGGACAGGAACAGGGCCGCCATCTGCTCCTGGAGGTTGACCCCGGGGCAGTCCCGGCTCAGCAGCAGCTCCGCCTGCTCCCCCTCCTGGGTCAGGCGGTAGAGCTGCAGGCAGGTCTCCTCCTCCGTGTTATACAGGCCCAGATAGACCGAGCCCCCCGCCGCCGGGTACAGGGCGGCGGGGACACTCTCCTCGGGCAGTTCCTCTGCATTGAGGGTCCACCGGTCCGTCCGGCGGCCCCCCTGGTCCCCCAGGACCAGGGTATACCGGCCGTCCTCCCGGCCCAGCACATAGATCTGACCCTCTGCGTCCGCCGCGGCCATGAGATACTCCGAGGTCCCCCGGCCGGTCCGCAGCACCGACAGGCATTCCCGCCCGGTATCCCAGAACAGGAGCACGGCGCAGGCCCCCAGCAGGAGCACGATGAGCCCGAAGGCGCCCCATCCCTTGCCCTTTCTCATCCTGTCACCTCTCCTTTCTCCGGGCCAGCCGCCGCTTGATGCGCCCAAGGAGGATGGAACACCAGCGGCGCACGAAATTCTTCTTTTCCAACGCCTCATAGGCCCCCTGGATCTTCTCTCCCCAGGTCCGCCACAGGGCGTACATCTGCACGGGGCCGGCAATGCCCCCCCGCTCCAGCAGATCCAGAAACTCCAGCTCCTCCCGGGGGGAGGACTTGCGGGGGCGCAGGATCTTCCTGGCCTGGTCCGCGGCCAGATAGGCCGTCTCCCGGTCGTTCATCCCCGTCAGGGGGACCGTGTGGAAGCGCAGGCGGAGCTGGCGATTGACCTGGTCCACCAGCACGTTTTCCGACAGCAGCAGGGCGCAGGCCACCTCCGGCGGCAGGTCCGCCAGGTTCAGTACCTGCCAGAAAAGCTCCCCGGCGTAGTACAACCGGTCCCGCCAGCTGTGGTTGTCCCCCAGGTAGAAGATCCGGTCGATGGGCGTGCCCGTGCAGTCGGCAAAGACCGCCACCAGGCTCTCCCCCTCCAGGAACATCCCCTGGAAGGCGGGGTGGACCGACAGCTTGTCAAAGCAGGGCAGATACTGCCGCAGCAGGGGGCCCTCATACACGTTGAGCAGACAGCCGTGCATCTCCCGGTCCAGGATGTCCACCGCCTCGGCAAAGGCATAGTCCTCCCGGCTGTCCATCACCCGGACCACTTTATACCGCTCCCGCACCAGCAGGGTCTCCATCTGCTTCCCCCCTCTCTGCGCTCTCTTCCTCCGGCCGCCGGGCCGGTTTTATTCCACGATGACGAAGGCGCTGGCGCTCACCGTCTCGTCCGCGCCGGAGACCGCGATGATCTCATAGGTCCCCGGCAGCTCCGGCGCCTGATACAGGCCGTTGTGGTCGATCTGGCCGCCGTTTTCCTCCCGAATGCTCCAGGTGACGCTCTTGTCCTCGCAGCCCACCACGTCGGCCTGGAACTGGAGCTTTTCCCGGCACCCCAGGCGGGAGAACTCCGGGGTCACCGACAGGCTCACCCGGCGCTGGGCGAGGATGCGGCTGGTGTCCCGCTCGGGCTTTTGGGCGAAGTAGTGTACCCGGAGCAGGTTCCCCTCCACCGTGTCGTGGAGCCACAGGCCGATGCGCATGGTCCCCCGCTCGGGGTAGACCAGGGCGGCCACCTCCACCCAGGGGGGCGCGGCCTTCACGGTCTTGTGCTTAAAAACCTCGCTGCTGCCGCACAGCAGGGCGGTCTCCTCCCGTTCCTTGTCCATGAACTCCACGCTCAGGCGCACGTCCACTGCCCCCGCCCCCAGGCCGTGGGCGATCTCCTGGGAAAAGACCCGGCTGTTGACCCGGATGCCCCCGGGCATGGTCAGGTCCACGGTGCCGTGGGCGATGGCGTAGTCATACTGCTCCGGGGAGGGGATGCCGAAGTCCAGGTGCAGCGACCCGGCGGAGGGCTGATAGACCGCCTTCACATCGGGCTTTTGCCAGTACTCCAGGCTGCGCACCGAGGTGGTCACCGTCAGATCGCCGGTGCCGCTCCCCTTGCCGCTCCCCTCTTCCCGGGCCTGCTGCTGGAAGGGCAGGTTGGTCACCCCGCCCACAAAGACCCCCCCTGCCGAGTGGATGAGCTCCAGCTTGGCCAGATACAGGGGGAGCTCCCGGCCCCGCAGGTGGCGGGCCAGGTCGTCCTGGCGCCGGCGGCGCAGGCGGCACTCCTCCTGGTCCCGGCACAGGTGGACGGCGGCGGGCACGTCCAGGTAGTTCTTATAGTGATGGCTGCCCAGCTCCACGTTCAGCTCGCAGCTGTCCGGAAACAGGCGGCTGTCCACGTCGCTGAGGGCCTTGGCCCGCAGGGGAAAGTCCACGGTGTACACCTGGCGCTTCTCCTCCCGGCTCTCCCGCCAGGCCAGGCGGACCTTGTCGTTGTCGCTCTCTACAAAGGTGTTGGCCCCCTCCAGGGAGAAGTGGACGGGGGGCGTCTGCTCGTTCTTGACCACCAGCACCTGGGCCTGGAACTCCTCCCCGGCGCACAGGATGGTGGGCAGGGAGAGGACCAGGATGAGCTCGTCACTCTGATAGAGCACCGACACGTTCTCCTGGCCGGCGGCCTCCAGCAGGCTCTGGTAGGCGGGGGGCTCGGTGGTCAGGAAGAGGCGAAAGCCCTCCCTCGTCAGGTCGAACTGCCGCTGGGCCCCCACCTCGGCGCCGGTGGCGTTGACGGGCTCCACGTCCTCCTCGTCATAGGTCAGGCACAGATAGGCGTCCTTCTTGCCCCCAAGGCCCTCGTGGCCCTCCAGCATCTGCAATTTCCGAAAAAGGGCTTCCGGCAGGACGATCTCCCGGCCCTGGTAGTCCAGGGCCATGCCGCTCTCGATCATCAGGGTGGACTCATCGCTGGCGGTGACCCCCAGGCCGCAGACCACCCCGGCGCCGTGGAGCAGGCGGTTGAGCAGTTCCCGCTTGGTGCAGTGGTAGCGCTGCTCCACCTCAAAGTCCCGGACGGTGAGCAGCTTGCCGTAAAAATAGCGGTTGCGCGCAAAGGGGAAAAAGTTGGCGTTACTCATGGGTGGCTCCTCCGATCGTGGTGTCGTAATGGATGGTGGCCTGCTCGTCGATGACGGCGGGCACATAGCCGCCGATCCGGGCGTTGATGCCCAGATAGGTGTGCCAGTCCAGCTGGACGCAGGGCTTCAATTGGATCATCTGCATGGTCATCCCCGCCGGGATGACCTCCTCCATCTCCCGCTGGAACTGCTCCCGCTGGCTCTGGCTGGCAAAGGTGTCCTCGGGCAGCAGGACGAAAAAGCGATAGGGGTCCTCCCCGTACAGCCGCCGGTAGAGGACGGGGTCCTGACAGTCCGGCCGGTTGGGGGAGACCTGAAAGGGCTCGATGAGAATGGGGTCCCGGCCGGTCAGGCGCCGGACGCTCCGGCGCACCCCGGCCACAGTATACAGGTCCTCATAGTCGGGCAGGGCGGTGGCGATGCGCGCCCGCAGCTCCTCCTCGCTGTCTGCCCGCTCCACGCACACCCAGTCGGCCAGGCAGCGCAGCAGATCCCCCTGGGCGTAGCGGTAGTCCATGCGGCCGGGCAGGTTGTCGATGGCCCGGTCCATGTCGGCGTACATGCTGTCAAAAATGGACAGGAAGCGCCGGGTGAACTCCTGCCCCTGGTAGATGGCGGGCAGGTAATCGGTCATGTGGTCCCCCCCCATCCACAGCCGCAGGGCGTGGATCACCGGGGCCTGCTTCCCCGTGGCCGTCAGCTCCAGCATCAGCCACAGGTAGCGCCCGGTGCAGGGGAGCAGGCACTCCTGCCCCTCCCCGGCCGGGGGACCGAAGATCTCCCCCAGGGCGGGCATGGGGTCCCCGGACAGGCCGCGGATGTGCTCGTCCAGGTCGGTCCAGTTCTCCCACCGGCGGGTGTCCGCCGCCCGGGCATAGATCCGCAGGGCGGTGTCCGGCGGCAGGTGGGCCTCCACCGCCGCCCGGCCCCAGACATAGCCCTTCTCCCCGCTGTCCACCGCCGCCAGGCAGAAGACCCCGGTGGAGGCTTTGGCCGGGTCCAGGCCCAGGCCGTCCCCCCAGGCTTCGATTTGGTGAAAATAGCCATTTTTCCACTGCTCGGCACAGCAAAAGACCATCTGGGTCTGGATGGGCTCCACGCCCTCACCCCCTTCTTCCGTTTACCGGCTGCTCCCCCGCTGGGGCAGCCGCTCTATCTGCACCCGCCCCAGGCGGGGAATGGCCCGCCTGGGCAGGCGCAGGTCGCCTTCCTCGTTCTGATAGCAGCCCGGGCTGGTGGTGTGCAGGGTCACTTCCCGCACCTGCTGCACCCCGGGCAGCCCCTGTACCAGGGCCCAGGCGTCCCCTGCCTGGAGGATGCCGCCGATGCCGGTCTCCTCCAGCCAGGCCGACAGTGCCTGCCGGGCCCCTGTCTCCAGGTCCTCCTCGCCTCCCCGCAGGGTCATGGTCACCTGGATCTCTGCATACACCGGCGGCACCACCTTCACTTGGGTGCCGATGGGCCGCACCCGGTCCATCTGGGCCTGGACGGCCTGCAAAAAGCGCTCGTCGGGCATGGGCCGCTCCCCCGTCCCTGCCGGCACCGCCACCACCGTCACCGTGGGCAGACGGCTCACGCCGGTGGGCTCGGCAGGGTCATAGCCGGGCAGGGCCTTGGCTGCCGCCACCCGCAGGCCGGGGGTCTGGCAGGCCAGGCGCTCATAGTCCCCGGCGCAGACGCACTTGCGGGTGGTGCTCAGCTGCCGCAGCAGCCGGGCCTGGGCCTGGGCGGTGGTCTCCCGCCCGGCGCCCCCGTGGGCGGCCTGACTGGCCACCGTCTGCCCCTCCAGCTGGAAGGTGAGGGGGGTGCCCCCGGGGATGTTCCCCCCTGCCCCATAGGTCAGGGTGAGGCCGGCGGCCAGCACCGCCCCCTCCCCCCGGCACAGGAGGGCCCCATGCTCCCCGTCGCCGAAGGTGATGGTCTCTCTGCGTTCATCGTAGACAAAGACCCGGTCCCGGGGGCCGCAGGCGTACAGGTCGTCCACACACCGCCACAGGGCGGGGCGGACCTGGCCGTCCCGGTCCAGGGTCTGGCAAAGCAAGGTAAAGGTCTCGGTGAGGGCCGTGCGCCCCTCCAGGTCCAGGAAAAAGGTCTCCCCGGGCAGGCCCTTGGCGTCAAAGAGCAGGCGGCTGCTGTGGTCCCGGTCCAGGGCCACCACCAGCACATTTTCCTCCCCGTCCTGGGCCGCGTCGGCGGCGTCCACCTGGAGCATCCGCCCGCCCTGGGCGGCCACGGCCTCCCAGCGGCTGGTCTGCTCCCACCGCCCGCCGGTGCGCACAAAGACCGCCAGGTCGCCGTCTCTGGCCAGGGCGTCGGTGAGGGTCACGATCCACGCCCCCTCCGCCGGGGCCTGGAAGAAGTGGCTGCGGGCCCAGGTCTCCTGCTGCAGGGCGGGCCAGCGCTGGGCGGACAGGCCCCACAGGCGCACCTGCTCCTCACAGCCGGGGTCGGTCAGGGTGAGTTCCAGCCAGTACAGGCCCTCCTCACCGGCCGGCCAGGTCCCCTGGGGCCGGAGGGTCACATAGCCGCTGAGGCTCAGGGCATGGGTCTCGTCCGCCAGAAGCTCTGTCCCCTCTGCCCCTACACAGGTCCACCGGATCTGCCGGGGCACCTGGTCCGGGGCGGCAAAGGGGTTCCGGGCTGCCCCGGCGGGGGGCTCCACGTCAAACCACAGCCGCAGGTCCCCCTGGCCCAGGCGGGAAAAGCCGATCCACAGCCGGCCGGGCTCTGCCTCCTCCCCAAAGGGCAGGAAGGTCACCCGCCGCTCGCCCAGCAGCTCCCCCACGTCCATCCGCCGCGCCCCCTGGACCACCTGGACCCGGGCGATCTCCGGCCGGGTCTCCGGCACGGCCTGGGCCAGCTCAAAGGGGATGCCCTCCCGGGTGGTCAGCCGTTCTCCGGCCAGCCGGGCCGGGCTCTGAGGGGGCAGCTCCACCGCGCACCGGGCCGGGCCGGCCGGCCGGCGCTTCACCCCCGCCAGGGCCAGCAGGCGGCTGGCCAGGGCCTCGGTGAACTGGTTCATGTGATATTGCTGCATCTCCTTGTACCAGGCCATGAGCTCCAGAATGGTGATGCCGGGGTCATGGGCGTTGTGGTCGGTCCAGGCGGGACACAGCCAGGGCAGACGGCCTTCCGCCGCCTTGACAATTTCCTCATAAGTCTGGTCGTCCAGATTCCGGGCGCTGAGCATGGGCCGTCCCTCCTTCAAATCCTCTTTACTCCACCTGGATCAGGTGGTGTCCGCTCTTTACGGTGGCATAGGGGAAGGCGTCGTCCTCCTCCAGGGGGACTACCTTGGGCACCCCCGCCTGGTCGAACCACCCCTCCAGCAGGATGCTGCGCACCAGGCGCACGTTGGGGGTGTCCCGCACCGTCTGCCACACCTGGGCGATGCGGAGCTGGTCGCCGATCTCCCGCGCCCGCCAGCGGCCGTTGATGAGCTCCTCCAGCCGCTGGGCGATGGCCTGCTGGGTGGCCGCCCCCTGGTCGGGGTCGGCCATCTCCACGGTCACCGTGCTGCTGACGGTGATGACCGTAGAGCCCACCACATGCAGCCGCCCCTCGGCGGCCAGGACGCAGTCGCACTGCCGGGAGAGGGCCTCATAGATCCGCTGGCACAGGTCGTCGGTCACCCGCCGGCTGTCCAGGTCGCAGCCCTCCACCACCACGCTCACATGGCCGGGGGCGTAGGCCCCCGTGCCGTCCCGGCCGGGGAAGCACTTGACGTGCCAGGCCTGGGGGAAATCCTGCAAAACGATCTCTTCAAAATCCCGGGCGCCGGCGGCCCGGCCCCGGTGGCGCAGGGCCTTGCTGCCGATGGCGTCCACCTTTTCCGGGGACAGCCGGTCGGTGCCCCCGCTCATGGGGGTCAGGTTCTCCACCCGGCTGATCCGGGGCAGGGCCCCCACCGACTGGGTCACGGCCCCGGCGGGCTGGTTGCCCCGGCTGCCGCCCCCGAAGGCGTAGCGCACCCGCAGGTTTTCCTCCCCCTGGGGAGGGACCCGGCCGTGGATGCCGTCGCCGAAGGTCAGCGTCCCCTCATAGGGGTCCAGGCTGTAGCACCGCTCCTCGGGCCCGGCCAGGGCCAGCTGGTCCCGCCGCTGCCAGAGGACCCAGCAGTGGGTGAGCACCCGGTCCTCCCACTCCAGCTCCACCTGCCGGGGCATGGCCCGGGCCAGGGCCTGGGCATCGGCCACCGCCAGGCCCCCCACCTCGTCCACCCACACCTGGAGGTCCAGGACGGGGGTGTGCAGGAGCGCCAGCGTCTTGTTGGCCTCATAGGCGCTCACGGAGAAGAGCTCCTCCTCCGCCTGCTCCCGCTGAAAGGCCTCCACGATGTTCAGGCCGATCCCGCTGACCCGGGGCCAGCCGCCGGGGTTGTCCAGGTAGGACGTGCGGGACAGCCGCAGCCAGTACCCCTCCGTGCCCAGCATGGCGCAGGCCGGCAGGGGTTTGGAAAGGTAGAGGAGCATGGTGCCCGGATGCAGGAGGTTGCGGGTCAGGTCCACGGTGCGCACAGGCTCGAACCGGCTGCCGGTCCAGACCTCAAAGCGGACCTTGTCCTCCAGGATCACCCGCCCCGCCACGTCGAAAAACAGGGACAGGGGCATGGCGTGGGGGGAGCGGTCAAAGCAAAAGTACATGGCCCGGGGGTGCTCGGCCAGCCCTTCCAGGGCGGGGAAGGACAGGCGGGCCACCTCCTCCGCCTCCTCCAGAGCGGCACGGTCCCCGTTGTTTTCAGAAAACAGCCGCTGCACCGGCAGGCCCTTGTCGTAGGCCCAGGTACACTGGGCCCCCTTCAGGAAGGGCACCACCCAGCGGGGCGTCATGGAAAAGGCGTTTTCCACATGGATCACCCGGGCCCGGATGTAATACCCGGTCTCGGCATTGACCTCCGCCGGCACCAGGTCCGCCGGCACGTCAAAGACCACCTCCAGCTCCCCCTCCCGCTGGCAGGAGAAGGGGTTGCGGTCGCCGGAGACCGTCAAAGGCCGCCAGCCCTGGCCGTTGAAGTACTCCCAGGCCACCTGGGAGATATATACGTCGTCAGGCACCACCGCCACCGCGTCCCGCTTGTCGATGATGCGCTGGGTGAACTGGTAGTGGGGGGACTGGCCGGCGGTCAGGTCGGTGACCACCGGGGCCACCTCCAGCCGCAGGACCGCCCGGGCCCCCCGCTTGCGAAAGACCTGATCGCTGCGGAAATAGCACAGCCCATAGGGGGCCGGCCGGCGGCCGAAGCAGTAGTCTCCCTCCCCCAGCTCCAGGGGGATGTCCCCGTGGGCGGCGCTGTCCACCGGCCGCCAGTCCTCGGGCCGGCTGCGCAGGCGGACCCTGTCCAGCAGCAGCTTGCCGCTGCCCAGGCCGCCGGTGCAGGTGATGTGATAGTGCCCCTGGTCATCGGGGACCAGGGCGTCCTGGCCGTGGTAGGTGAGGACCAGGGCGCTGCCCTCCGCCGCCACCGCCGAGAAGGGGCGCTCCCCCTCTCGGCCGGGAAAGGTCCACCTGACCTGGCCGTCGTCGGCCAGACGGGCGGCGGTCTCCGCCGCGGTGGTCCCCCCCTCCTGCTCCAGCTCTGCCTCCACCACGAAGGGGCCGGTGAGGGAGAGGACGTCGTCCTGGCCCAGGGTGAAGCGGTGGCGCTGGAGGTTCTCCCCCTCTGCCGGGCAGAAGAAGGGCTGGACCTTCTCCCGGTCCAGGCGCTGGATGACCTCTCCCCGGGCGTCCACATAGAAGAGGTCCTTGAGCTGGGCGGGGGTGGACTCGATCTTCCGCCGGGTCTCATAGACGATGTGCTCCCGGTCCTCGTCCTCGGTAAAGACCTGGGTGCCCTGGGGCACCGGCACCGGCTGGTCCACCGTGTCGTGGGCGGTGAACTGGAGCAGGCCGGAGGCGGGCACCGGGTCGGGCATGCGAAAGCCCGTCAGGTTCAGAAATTCCGTGTGCAGCTTGCCGGGCACGGAGTTGAAGCGGTCCACCGTCTGATAAAACATCTCGCCAAAGAGCTCTGCCAGGGCGGCGCCGGGGTCGTCCTGGGTCCCCTCATACCGCCACTCGGGGGCGTAGGCCCGGGCCCGCTGGGCCAGCTGGGCCATGATGGCGGCCCGGTCTCTGGGGTCCAATACCGGCTGCTTCATTCCGCGCCCCCTCCTTCCGAGCCCTCTGTCTGATAGAAGGGATAGACGTGGTTATACCGGTTGTTGGTGCTGCGCACCGTATAGGAGACATGGATGACCACCGCCCCGCTGTGCTGGTCCAGCTGGTCGCAGCGGACCTCCACATCCTGGATGCGGGGCTCCTGCTCCAGCAGGTTCAGGCGCAGCTCGTGGGCGATGCCGCTGGTCATGGAGCTGGACACGGGGGCAAAGGCGTAGTCCATGGTGTTGGTGCCGAACTCCGGCCGCATTACCCGCTCCCCCCGGCCGGTGCGCAGGAGGATGCCGATGGCCTCCCGGATGTCTTCCTCCTGGTCGGCCATGGCCAGCTTCCCCGTGCGGGGGTCCACCTGGAGGGGGAACTTTACGCCCCGGCCCAGAAATTCTTTTCCGTTCATCGTGTTCCCCTTCCTTGCCGTCGTTGTCTTAGTTGATGGATACCATGGCGCCCTTCAGGTTTGCCGTCCCGCTGGACTGCAGGTCCAGGGTGCCGGTGCCCTCCACCTTGGTCTGGCCGCCCTGGATGGTCACCGAGGCCGAGCCCTTTTCCTCCAGGGTGGCCGTCTGCACCGACACCTTCTGGTTGGCGGAGATGCTCACCTCTCCCTGGCTGGTCAGGGCGATCTTGGTCTGGCCGGCGGAGAGGGTCAGGCCGGTCTTGGCCTTCAGGGTCACATTGCCCCCCTGCAGGTCCATCTCCAGGGCGTTCTCCCCGCCCTTGTCCTTCAGGGCCACCGACTGGGCCTCGTCGTTGATGGTCAGGGTGGTGCCGGAGGGGAGGGTGAGGGTCACCTTCTCCTTGCCCGGCTCGTCATAAAAGAGGAGCTCTGTCCCCTTGGGGGTCTTGATGGAGAAGTTGAACACCTTCCCATCCTGGATGGTATAGGGGGGCGTGACCTTGGTGTCCCAGAATCCCCCCAGGACCATGGGCCGGTGGGGGTCTCCCCCCAGATAGGCCAGCACCACCAGGTCGTTGACATTGGGAAAGAAGAACTGGCCGCAGCCCTTGCCCCCCAGGGGGGCCATGACATAGCACCAGTCGGTCTCCTCCGCCTGCTCGTTTTCGATGGGCAGGCATTTGACCCGGTTGAGCTTTTGTTCGTCGTTGATGTTGGTCACCTTGGCCAGGGTCAGGCCCGGCCGTCTCATCTGGGCCTCCATGCCCTGGCCGGCCGCGTCCATGACGGCCTGCAGCTGCTCTGCAATCCCCATATCAGGCCTTCGCTCCCTTCACTTCAAACTGGGTAAAGTAGCCCCCCTTGGTGAACCGATGGCGGACCTTGGACAGGAAATAGTTCCCCTCCGTGTCCCCATCCAGCCCCTTGACCGTGATGTACCGGCCGGGGATGAGCTCGGGGATGCCCACGCTGGTGCCCGACCCGGAGACGAAGTTCAGGGCCTGGCTGTCCAGGCGGGCCTGGGCCAGCTCCACACATTCCTTTTCCGTGCGGACATATTCGTTGTACTCCCGCAGGGCGGTTTTTTTGAACTTGGGGGCCAGCTCCACGGCGCTCTTGCCTGCCCCGCCCACGCTGACCCGGGTGGCCGCCCCTTTGATAAACTGCTGCTTTTCGTCCCGGCCCCAGATCTCCACCTGGCCCACCTGGCCCTGGAGGGACAGGCGCCGCCGGAACTCCAACAGGCCCACCCCCACGGTAAAGGTGATGAGGGGGGAGCTGTTGGCCACCACATTGTCAAAGATGAGCTCCCCGGCCACGCAGAACAGGCTCATGCAGTAGCGCTGGGAGAGCAGGCGGAGGTATTTGAAGTCATCCAGCCGCTCCTTGACCACCGGCACGTCGAAGCCCGTCAGGGCCCCCACGGTCTTGCTCTTGGCATAGCCGGCGGAAATGGCCTTGGTCAGGATGTCCTCCACCACCTTCTGGGGCTTTTTCTTGCCCCCGTAAATGGGCTCCTGGCAGCTCATGAGATAGCCGAAGCCGTCGATGCCCGTCACCGCCAGCCGGGGCGGGGCGCTGCCGCTGTACTCCATGGAGAACTCGTCCACATAGCCGTAAAAGATCAGCTCCTGCTTCACATAGCCCCCCAGGATCTCCAGCTTGGCCCCCACCTGGATGATCTTGGCCAGGTTGTTGGTCCACTTGGACTGGGCAAAGTCATATAAACTCTCCACCGAGAAGTGGCAACCCCCCGCCGAGCCGTCGGCGGCCAGCTCCACCTCCAGGGAGGCGATGGGCATTTCCCCGCTGTCCAGGGGGGTGCCGTCCACCTTGATGGTGAAGGCAGGCCCCCGAAAATCCTCATACTTGGTGCTCAGGGCCTGAAAGGTATAGCTTCCCTTGTCCACAGGCTCCCCCTCCTCTCATCGGCTCCTGCCCTTCTGGATGGCCGGCAGCACCAGCCGCTGGCCGGAGCGCAGCAGGCGGGGGTTGGCCAGGCCGTTGGCGTCGGCGATGGCCCGCCACTGCTCCGGCTGGCCGTACTCCTTGGCCGACATGGACCAGAGGGCGTCCCCCTGGTAGACGGTGCGGTATTTCGTGGTATCCGGCGACTCCAGGGGCCGGGGGAGGGTGGCCTTTTTGGGGGCGATGAACTCCTGAAAGACGCAGTCCATCCAGGCCCGCAGGGGGATGCCCTGCTCGCCGAAGCGGACGAACTCCTGCTTGCAGCTGACCAGATGGCCGGTGAACTGCAACGAGGCCCACTGAAGGGTGAGCAGGGGGGGCACATGCTTGTCGGGGTCGATCTCCATGAGGCTGTAGACCTTTTTGGTATACGTCCGCACGTCGATGGCCTTGCCGATGGAGGGCAGGATGCTGTTGCCGGTGAACTTGAGCTTATCCACCAGGCCCCCGCCCACCTCGCTGCCGGCGGACATGCTGTCGAAAAAGAGGCGGAAGCGCAGGACCTCCAGGCTGCCGCCGGCAAACTGGGTCACCGGGGTGTTGGTGGAAATGCCATGGGCCTGGGCGTAGTGGACCTGCCGGCTCTGGCTGTAGCTTTCGGGGTTATACAAAACCTCGAAGGCCGGCTTCCCCTCCGGCTGGATCTTCAATTTCTCCAGCGGGACCAGAATGTTGGGGTTGGGAAGGCCAATATACACGCTGCCGCCTCCTTTCGCGGGATGTTATGGTTTTCTCAAAGGCCCAGCCGGCGGCGCTCCCGCCGGATGCGGTCCTCCAGCAGCTGGTAGACCCGGTCGGCGGTGCGCTGGATCTCCGCGTCGGTGATGTGGACCTCCTGGGCCGGGCCGGGCTTGGCCGGCTGGGAGGGCTGCCGCAGGGTGACCGGGGCCTCCGGGGGCCGGTAGTTGGGGGCCGTCCACTGGATGGTCTCCTCCGGCGCCGGCTGGGGCAGGGTAGCGATGTCCCGGGCCACCCCCATGGCACTCCCCGGGGCACTCTCCCGCAAAAAGCGTCTGGCCCAGTCGGGCAGGCTGCGGACGTACTCTGACTCCTCCGCCTGCTGGACCTGCCCGGCTGCGGGGGCAGGGGGCGGCGGGGAGGCGGCCGGCTGGACGGGACCGTAGGACAGGGTCAGGGGGGCCGGTGTCCGGCGGCCCGTTTTGGGCTGCACCGGTTGGCCGGGCCGGGCCGGTCGGCCGGTTTGGGGCAGACCGGGGACGCTCCCCTCTGCCGGGGCCTGGCCGCCCTGGCTCAAAATCATCTCCGGCGGCGGGGGAAGCGGTCCCCCTTCCGGGTGCCGGGCGCCGCGTTCCGCGGTCTCCCCCGCTGCCGCAGCGCCGGTCCCGGGGCCCACCCGGATGTCACGGGCCGTGGTGGACAGGTGCCCCGGCTGGGGGCTGGGGTGGCCAGCGGTGCGGGCCTGGCTGCCGGTCCCGGCGCTCTCGCCGGGCCGTTGTTGCCGGGGGGCGGAGGCGGGCGGGTTTGTGCCGGTGGTCTCCGCCGGTCCTTCCGCTGTTCTGTGGGATAGTTCCACGGGAGGTTGTATCGGGAGGGGTTGCCCCGGTTCGGCCGGGGATGTGGTTTCGCCGCTCACCGTGGCCGTCGGGCCTACACGAATGTCGCGGGCCGTGGTGGTCGGCTGGCGGGTGGTGGGGCTCAGGGGCCCGCTTTCTTCCATAGGCGAAGTGGGGCGGGTGGTCTCTTCGCCAGGTGTTGCTGCTTTGGTTTTGTGCGCCTCTTCCACACGTTGGGCCGGGGAGGCGTTCCCTGCCGTCCCTTCTGCTTCCAGTTCTGTCCGATAAGACAACTCCACGGGAGGTTGAACCGGGAGGGGTTGCGC
>DXEA01000135.1 GCA_019115225.1 Candidatus Evtepia faecigallinarum | reverse complement strand
TAACCGCCCGACCTATCCGACACAATGGCCAAGTGTCGGATAGGAACGGCAAAATTTTTTGCACTTCTATTGCTTCTTTATCACACATAAGCAAAAAGCCAGGGCATGAAGCAGCTCATGGCCGGCGGCGGCGTGGCGCTGATCGGGATGCAGCTGATCCCCCTGCTGGCAAATCTGTTCGGCTAAAGGCGGGATGTAACCCATGCTGAACATCCTCGACATTATCCAGGATTGGATCAAAGGCATCCTGAAGGATTGCATTATGGGCAATCTGAACGGTCTGTTTGACCAGATCAATGAGCAGGTCGGGGACGTGGCCGCGAGCGTGGGGCAGACCCCGGCGCAATGGAATGCCGGGGTCTTCTCCATGATCCAGAGCCTGAGTGAAACGGTGGTGGTGCCCATCGCGGGCATCATCATCACGTTTGTCCTGAGCTATGAGCTGATCAGCATGATCATCGAGAAAAACAACCTCCACGATTTTGAGACCTTTACGATCTACAAGTGGATTTTTAAGGCGTTCGTGGCGGTGTATCTGGTCACGCATACCTTTGACATCACCATGGCCATCTTCGATGTGGCGCAGCACATTGTGCAGCAGAGTGCCGGCATCATTTCCGGCAGTACCAGCATGGACTTTGCCGCCGCCCTGGGCGATGTGGAAGGGCAGCTGGAGGCAATGGGGCTCGGTGAACTGTTCGGCCTGCTGGTGGAAACCATGCTCCTGCGCGTTACAGCCCCCATCCTGTCCCTGTGCATCCTGTTGGTGCTGGTGGGGCGCTTGGTGGAGATTTATATCTACTGCTCTGTTGGGGCCATTCCCTTTGCCACCATGACCAACCGGGAGTGGGGGCAGATGGGCAACAACTATCTGCGCGTTCTTGTAGCCCTTGGCCTGCAAGGCTTTTTCATTATGATCTGCGTCGCCATCTATGCAGTGCTGATTGGACAGATCGGCAGCGGGGCCAACCTGCACATCGCCATCTGGCAATGCGCGGGTTACACGGTGCTGCTGTGTTTCTCCCTGTTCAAGACGGGCGCAGTGTCCAAGTCAATTCTGAATGCACATTAAAATTTTTGGAGGTATCACTATGCAGGAACAACGGAACAAAGGTCCCAAGCTGGATGTGAGTGTAAAGGTCTATCCGGTCAAGGAGCCCGGAACCCTGCTGGCTTTTGCCGGCGTCACCCTGGGCGGCTGCTTTGCGGTCAATGGCGTCCGGGTGATGAACGGGGAAAAGGGCCCCTTTGTGGCCATGCCCAGCCGGAAGGAAAAGGACGGCCAGTACCGTGAGATCTGCTGTCCGACCACCAAGGAGATGCGCCAGGCCCTCAACGCTGCCGTCCTGGGGGAGTACCAGCGGGCGATGGAAAAGCCCTCTGTGCGCGGCGCACTCCGGGAGACTGCCAAGGAGGCTGCCCCGCGTCCCGCCCCCGCCGCCCAGAGGACGGTGGACAAGGGGGCGCGATAATGCACGGACAGACTGTGAGAGGAGGCGATCCGATTGGACCGTGAAAGGAGAATGACACCGCTCTACCGTCAGCCGCCCAGCTATGCGCAGGAGCATGGGGAGCTGGAACAATACCGGTCCTCCCTCCAGGCCAACATTGCCTGTAAAAATGCCATTGAAAAAGCTATCCGGGAAAACTTTGATGGGATGCACCTGCAAACGGAGGGGGCAAAGGCAGTCATGGCATGGTATGGCCCGGAGCGCACCGCCTTTGTCCTGGCAAACACCGTCCAGCTGAAAAGCTGGGATGGGCGGTTCTCCCGGGCCAATCAGGAATGGGCAGCCGCCATGACAATGCCGGATACGGAGGAGCGCCGGTGCGCCTACTGCGTAGAGAGCCATCCCGCCGTGCTGGACGGGTTCGTTGCGCAGGTTCGGCGGGAACTGGCGGCCCGGGAGCAGCCCGGACTGCCCCGGGATAAACCCTCCATCCGGGCGCAGCTGGCGGCCAGACCGGCACAGACCACCCGGCCCGCCCCGGGGGCGATGGAGAAAGGGGAGAGGTAAATGCCTTTTGTCCCTGTTCCCAAAGACCTGACCAAAGTAAAGACCAAGGTGGCCTTCAACCTGACCCGCCGCCAGCTTATCTGCTTCGGCGGCGGTGGGTTGGCGGGCATCCCCACCTATCTGCTCACACGGGGCAGCATCGGAAACGACATGGCGGCATTGCTGATGATCGGTTTGATGCTGCCCTTCTTCCTGTTCGGCATCTACGAAAAGGACGGGCAGCCGCTGGAGAGGATATTGGGCTATGTCATCCGGGCGCAGTTCCTGTGCCCCAAGGTCAGGCCATACCAGACGGAAAACCTGTACGCCGCTCTGGAGCGGCAGAACAAGCACGAAAAGGAGGCCATGCACATTGGAAAACAGACAGCAGGCAAAGCAGGCAAAACGCCTGCAGGATGCCAAGCGGCAGCTGCGGCAGGAAAAGGCAGACCTGCGAAGCGCCATACGGCTGACACCGGACGCCAGACTCACCGGGTCAGATAAGCGCCGTCTGGCCGCCGCCATGAAGAAAGCCAAGCGGGAGGGTAGGCGGCCCCAGTCCGCCCAGCAGACCATTCCCTATCAGGCGATGTACCGGGACGGGATCTGTATGGTTACGGACCGCTATTTTACCAAGCAGGTGCAGTTTTACGACATCAATTACCAGCTGGCACAGAATGAGGACAAGAACCAGATTTTTGAGCATTACTGTGAATTCCTCAACTACTTTGATGCCTCCATCCAGGTCCAGCTTTCTTTTCTGAACCAGCGGGCGGACATGGAGGAGTGGCAGCAGTCCATCTCTATCCCGGACCAGGAGGACGCCTTCAACAGCATCCGGGAGGAGTATTCGGAGATGCTGAAAAACCAGTTGGCCAAAGGCAACAACGGCCTGACCAAAACCAAGTACATCACCTTCGGCATCGAAGCGGAGACCCTGCGGGCGGCCAAGCCCCGGCTGGAGCGCATTGAGGCGGACATTCTGGCCAACTTCAAGGCCCTGGGGGTCAAGGCCCACAGCATGGACGGCTATGAGCGCCTGGCGGTGCTGCACCGGATGTTCCACCCGTCGGACGGCCAAAAATTCCGCTTTGCCTGGGATGCTGTCTGGAAAACCGGCCTATCCACCAAGGACTTTATCGCCCCGGACAGCTTTGCCTTCCGCTCCGGCCGCCGGTTCCAGATCGGGCGCACCCATGGGGCGGTGTCCTTTCTGCAAATCCTGGCCCCGGAGCTGACCGACCGGATGCTGGCGGATTTCCTGGACCTGGAGAGCAGCTTAGTGGTCACGCTGCACATCCAGTCCATTGACCAGAGTGCCGCCATCAAGAAGATCAAGCAGAAGATCACCGACCTGGATGCCATGAAAATTCAGGAGCAGAAAAAGGCAGTGCGCTCCGGCTATGACATGGAGATCATCCCCTCAGACCTTGTGACCTTCGGCAACGAGGCCAAGACCTTGCTGGAGGACCTGCAATCCCGCAACGAGCGGATGTTCCTGGTCACGGTGCTGGTGATGAACACGGCGGATACGGTGCAAAAGCTGGACAACAACATCTTCCAGGCGGCGGGCATTGCCCAGAAATACAACTGCGCCCTGCGGCGTCTGGACTACCAGCAGGAGCAGGGCCTGGTGTCCTCCCTGCCTCTGGGGCTGAACCAGGTCCGCATCCAGCGGGGACTGACCACCTCCAGTACGGCAATTTTTGTCCCCTTCACCACCCAGGAGCTGTTCATGGACGGCGAGGCACTGTACTATGGCCTGAACGCCCTGAGCAACAACCTCATCATGGCGGACCGGAAAAAGCTGAAAAATCCCAACGGCCTGATCCTGGGCACCCCGGGCAGCGGCAAGTCCTTCTCTGCCAAGCGGGAGATCACAAATGCTTTTCTGATTACAGAGGATGATATTGCCGTCTTGGACCCGGAAGATGAGTATTCCGCCTTAGTCCGGCGTCTGGGCGGCCAGGTGGTGGACATTTCCCCCACCTCCAGCCAGTACATCAACCCCATGGACCTGACCCTCAACTACTCTGAGGATGACAACCCTCTGACCCTGAAAAGCGATTTCATCCTGTCCCTGATGGAGCTGATTGTAGGCGGCAAGACGGGGCTGGAGCCGGTGGAGAAGACCATTGTGGACCGCTGCGTCCACACGGTCTACCGGGAGTATCTGCAAAACCCCAGACCGGAGAAGATGCCGGTGCTGGGGGATTTGTATGCCCTGCTGCGGGACCAGCCCGAGCCGGAAGCCCAGCGGCTGGCCACGGCCCTGGAGATCTACGTCACCGGCAGCCTGAACGTCTTCAACCACCGCACCAATGTGGAGATCAAGAGCCGCATCGTCTGCTATGTGATCAAAAAACTGGGCAAGCAGCTGAAAAAGTTCGGGATGCAGGTGGTCCAGGACCAGGTGTGGGGCCGGGTGAGCGAGAACCGGGAGGTTCACAAGGCCACCCGCCTTTACATTGACGAGATGCACCTGCTTCTCCGGGAGGAGCAGACGGCGGCCTACACAGTGGAGATCTGGAAGCGGTTCCGCAAATGGGGCGGCATCCCCACCGGGATCACCCAGAACGTCAAGGACCTGCTGGCCTCCCGGGAGATCGAAAACATTTTTGAAAACAGTGATTTTATCTACATGCTCAACCAGGCCGGCGGCGACCGGCAGATTTTGGCCAAGCAGCTCAACATTTCCCCTCACCAGCTTTCCTATGTGACAAACTCGAATGCCGGTGAGGGCCTTTTGTTCTATGGAAACGTCATCATTCCCTTTGTGGACCACTTCCCCAAGGACACAGAACTTTACGGGATCATGACCACCCGCCCGGAGGACCTGGCCGGGCAGAACTGAGGAGGTGGTGCGCTTGCGAGGGGAGCAGTTCCGGGCAGGGGATAAAAAGATCCAGAAACTGACCAAGGACGGCCTGGTGGAGCAGAACAGGTCCACCGGGGAGGAACGCCTGGTCAGCCAGCGGACAGCGGACATTTCCTTTGGACCGGACCGAACAAGAGAACAGGCGGCAGGCCGTCCCGCCGCCAAACGCAGAAGGGGACGGCCATCTTCCGATATAGGGGGAACAGCAGCTGCCCAGGAAACCACAGAGGCGGAGATGCGGGACACCCGCGCCGAGGTGCAGGACCGTCGCCCCGTCAAAAAGCGGAAGCAGGGAAGACCGGAGACATTCCAAGAACCCCAGAGAGCAGATCAGGAAACCCACCATACGACGGCCGGTTCCGCACCTGAACCAGAGCGGGAACCGGCCTCCGCCCCGGTAGGAGATACGTCCCCCGACCGGCTTCGGGGCCGCCTGCGGTTTGAGCCGGACTACGACACGCAGAAGGAACCTCCTGACAAAAGCAAGACCAGACGCCGGCCGCATCCACCGGAGACAACGCAGCAGAACCCCGGACGTCTGCATTTTGAGGAGGATAGCACCGGTGCAGATCATCCTTCTGATATGCCGCACCCCCGGCAGCAGCGGAAGACGGAAACCTCTGCCCGTCGTGTGGAGACTGCCAGCCGCAGGCTGGAAAAAGCTCAGGCCAAGCTGCCCCGGCAGCGCCGGGTCCGTCTGGAGAAGGCGTATGACAGCACCTCCGGCAAGGTGCGCCGCCGCCTTCGCTTTGAACAGGAGACTGTCCCGGAGGGGACCAAACCCGCTCTGCCCAAACGGGCCGCCGGTGCGGCGGTACGGGCGGGGGGAACCGCCGCGGTGCTGAAAGCCCACCAGAAGCTCCGGGAGGCAGAGCGGGACAATGTGGGCGTAGAGGCCGGCCACAAGACGGAATTTCTGGCCGAGCGCGGCGCCGGGCGGCTGCTGCGCTGGAACAAAAACCGTTTGCGCACCAAGCCATACCGCAGGGTGCGCCGGGCAGAGTGCAAGCTGGCAAAGGAGAAAGCAGACCAGGCATGGCAGGCTGCGCTCCGGGACAACCCGGAGCTGGCACGTCAGCGCAGCCTGAATCAGTGGTTCCAAAAGCGCCGGCTGAAGCGGCAGTATGCAGCGGCAGGGGAGGCCAGGCAGACTGCCCACCACACCCGCCACGTTCTGCACGCCACGGGGCAGATTGCCCGGTCCGCAGCCCAGGCGGTGTCGGCCCATAAGACATTGCTGGGCTTTGTGGCCGGCCTTGCGCTGGTGATCGTCCTGTTTTCCTCCGGCCTGTCCTCCTGTATGGCCATGCTCTCCGGGGTCCAGTCCTCAGTCCTTGCCGCCACATATCTGGCGGATGAGACGGACATCAACAGCAGCGACCTGTATTACACCGAGCTGGAGACAGACCTGCAGCTGGACATTGACCAGACGGAGGAGAACTATCCCGGCTACGACGGCTATCGGTACAACATCGGCGAGATCAGCCACGACCCCTATGAGCTCATGGGCTATCTCTCTGCTGTCTATGATGCCTTTACCTTCGCGCAGGTACAGGGGGAGCTGGACGCCTTATTCGCCGAACAGTATACCTTGACCCGGGAGGTGGTGCGAGAAGGCAGCGGTGACAGTGTGCGGTACATTCTGGTTACCACCCTGACTGTGCGCCCGCTGTCGGACATCATCGCGGCGCGGCTAGAACCCGGCGAACAGACCGAACGCTATGGGGTATACCTGCAGACCTATGGCAACCGGCAGGCGTTTGGCAACCCCTTTGAAACCTCCTGGCTGGGGATGGTGACAAGCGGGTATGGCTACCGCGTCCATCCCGTGACCAAGGAGAAAAATCTGCACCGAGGCATCGACCTTGCCGCCGCCGCAGGGACGCCCATTCGGGCCATCCACGACGGGCGTGTGGTGTCCGCCGGTGACGCCGGCAGCTATGGACTGTGCGTGGTGATCGCAGATGAAAAAGGCTATCAGTCCCGCTATGCCCACTGTGCCAGCCTGTCCGTTGCCGCCGGCCAGGAAGTCCGGCGGGGGGAGGTGATCGCCACGGTGGGCAGCACCGGCCGGAGTACCGGCCCGCACCTTCATCTTGAGGTCATGCTAGACGGGGAATACCTGAACCCCTACTTTTTCGTGGACAATGGCGGGGATGGGGGACAGACACCCGGCACACCGGGGAACCCGGGCGCGGCCATGGGAGACGGGACCTTCGCTGCCATGCTGGCGGAGGCGGAGAAGTATCTGGGCTATCCCTATGTGTGGGGCGGGTCCAGTCCGTCTACCAGCTTTGATTGCTCCGGCTTTGTCAGCTGGGTGATCAACCAGTCGGGGGCAGGGCAGGTGGGGCGGCAGACGGCACAGGGCCTTTACAACCTCTGTACCCCTGTGTCCCGCCAGGATGCCCGGCCCGGCGACTTGATTTTCTTTACCAAAACATACAGTACCGCCAACCCGGTCACCCATGTGGGGATCTATGTGGGCAACGGCCAAATGATTCACTGCGGAGATCCCATCGCTTATGCAAACATCAACAGCGGCTATTGGACCTCTCATTTTTATGGATTTGGCCGTTTGCCCTAAAGACGATCTGGCGGTGTAAAGGGGATGGATATGGCATTTTTAAGGATTGACCGGAAAGGAGAATACGATATGAGAAATCTGAAAATTGACCGCTTGCGAGGGGAGCTGGAACGGGCCAGAGAAAAGGCGGCGGAGTGGCAAGCCAGAGCCCGTGACCTGGAAAAGCAGGTTACCGAGCGGGAAAACCTGGAAATTCTGCGGCAGGTGCGTGCCGTTGCCGCCTCCCCGGAGGAACTGCGGGGACTGCTGGCCGCGCTGCGGGCGGCGAAGAAACCGTCTGCAGAAATGGGCCAAAAGGAGGGAGAGGACCAATGAAAGGGAAACGGCTTGTCCGTACACTCCCGCTGCTGCTGTGTCTTACCCTGTGCGCCTGCGCCGGGACGCCGGCGGTGGGGGCATCCTCTGAGGAGATCGTCACAGCGGTACGCTTATCGGATTATGAGGAACTGATCACCGCCTCCCTCTCTCTGGAGCTGATCCCACCCACAGACTGGAGCCGGGACAGCGCAGAGGTGGCCTTTGTCATCACCGACCGCACTGGGATTGGTTTTGCCTCCGCAGCGGTGAGGCTGGGACAACATGGCGCATGGCAAGATGTTACGGACACACTGAAATGCAACGGCAGCCAATACACCGGAACGGTAGAGGTATCGGAAAACGGTACGGTATCCCTGAAAGTCACCGGCCATGACGGCACGGCAATGGAAACCTCCTGCGCTGTCCAATGTTTTGACTGGTCTGCCCCCACGGTCCGGGCGGTGGTGGACGAGGGGAAGCTCTGCATTGAGGCGCGGGATAACCGGTCGGGCATCGCCGCCATTCTGGTGGACGGAAAGGCGTATGCCGTATCGGAGCAGGAAACCATGTCGGTCACGCTCCAGGAGCTGGACCCCAGTAAGAAGCAAATTACCGTGCAGGCTGTGGACCGGGCAGGGCACAAGTCCGAACTCACGACGGTGGACAATCCCAACTACCAGCCCCCCAAGGCCGAGCCGGAGCAGGAACCGGAACCCCAGCCGGAGACAGAGCTCCCTGCTTCGTCTGCCCCCCAGACGTCCACCGTGACACAAGCCCCCGCTGCGCCGCAGCAGACAGCAGGGAACAGCCAGGCGGTCAGTAAGCCCAATCAGTCCGCTGCCGAAAGCACCGTGGTATCTGCCGTTGCATCGGCCTCTGCCAGTGTGGACCCGGAGGCTGAGGCGGACACCACACCCCGCAGCGACAATGCCTTTACCCCGGACGGCCAGGGCACCGTGGTCGACAATGGGACCGATGCAGAGGGGAAGGAGTTCTTTACCATCACCACAGCAAATGACAACATCTTTTATCTGATTATCGATCAGCAGCGGGACAGTAAGAATGTGTATTTTCTGAACGCAGTGACGGAGGAGGACCTGTTGGCGCTGGCTGAGCCCGCTGCAAACGATGGAGAATCTGCGGTACCTGACCCGGAGCCGGTCTGCACCTGTGGGGTGCAGTGTGAGGCCGGCGCGGTAGACACCGACTGCCCGGTCTGTGTCCTATCCTGGAAAGACTGTACCGGGAAAGCGCCTGCTCCGACCGAGGAAGAGCCCACTGAGTCAGAGCAGGAAGGCGGTGGTGCCGGGACGTTTGTGGTGATTGCCCTTGTGGCCTTGGCGGTCGGCGGTGCCGGCTGGTATGTTAAGATCTACAAGCCCAGGCACGAGCTGGACGATGCAGAGGATTTTGATGAGCTGATCGGTGCGGAGGAGGAAACCATCAACGAGGACGACCCGGAATACCCGGATGAACCGGACTACCCGGACGACGATGACGATGGGCCGGAGGACAGGAGAACATGAGGATGCAGAAAGGGGAGCCGTCATGCGATTGGCAGTTGCAGAGAAGCCGTCGGTGGCCATGGCCCTGGCCCGGGTTTTAGGGGCCGGCACACGGCGGGAGGGATACCAGGAAGGCAATGGCTGGCTGGTGAGCTGGTGCGTTGGTCATCTGGTAGAACCGGCGGGGGCGGATGCCTACGATCCCCGTTATTCCAAATGGTCCTATGAGGACTTGCCCATCCTGCCCCGGGCATGGAAGTACCGGGTGCTGCCTGATACCAAGAAGCAATTTGACATTTTGTCCGCCCTGATGGGGGACAGCCGGGTGGATGCCATCGTGTGCGCCACAGACGCAGGGCGGGAGGGAGAACTGATTTTCCGCCTGGTCTATGAGGCGGCGGGCTGTGACAAGCCGGTGCAGCGGCTGTGGATCTCCTCCATGGAGGAAAGTGCCATCCGGCGGGGGTTTGATCACCTGCTGGACAGCAAGCACTACGACAACCTTTACGCGGCGGCCCTGTGCCGGCAAAAGGCAGACTGGCTGGTGGGCATCAACGCCACCCGGCTGTTTACTACCTTATATCAGGGGAAAACGCTGCGGGTGGGGCGCGTAATGACCCCCACGCTGGCCCTGCTCACAGAGCGGGAGGCAGCCATTGCCAGGTTCCAGAAGGAGAAATTTTACACGGTGGAATTGAACTGCGGCACATTCCGGGCTGTGAGCGAACGGTTCCGGTCCAAACCCGATGCGGGCCGCCTGCGGGCGGCCTGTGTCGGCAAACCTGTCACTGTCCGTACGGTAACGCGGAGAGAACGCACAGAGCATTCACCAAAGCTCTACGACCTGACCACCCTCCAGCGGGAGGCCAACCGCCTGCTCGGCTACACAGCCCAACAGACACTGGACTATGCCCAGGTGCTTTATGAAAAGAAGCTGATCACCTATCCCCGGACAGACAGCCGCTATCTGACTGCCAGCATGGCAGAGGGGATACCGGGTTTATGCAAAATCGTTGCCGCAGCCCTGTCTCTTCCCGCATTGAGGACCGTGGATATCGCACAGGTTACCTGCGACGACAAGGTGAGTGACCACCACGCCTTGCTTCCCACGGCAGAGCTGGGACGTATTGACTTATCTGCCCTGCCCACCGGGGAGAGAACTGTCCTGACCCTGATTGCCGGACGTCTGTTGTGCGCGGTAAGCCCCCCGTGCCGGTATGCAGAGAGCGCCGCCGTACTGGAGTGCGGCGGCGCTCCTTTCACCGCCAAAGGCCGCATCGTGCTGAGCGCCGGCTGGAGAGCGGCGGAACAGGCCGTGCTCGCCAGCCTGGGCAAGGGCGCAGAACCGGGAAAACAGGAACTGCCGCTGCCGGAACTGGAGGAAGGCCAGTGCCTGAATATTGGGGACGCTGTCTTGCGCACCGGAACCACCAGCCCGCCCCCGCACTTTACCGAGGACACCTTACTGGCCGCCATGGAACACGCCAGCGCAGAGGAATTTGCAGCACTGGAAGAGGCGGAGCATACCGGATTGGGGACACCTGCCACCCGCGCCGGTACCATTGAGAAATTACTCCGGGCAGACTTTCTTGTGCGGAAGGGCAAGCAGCTCCTGCCCACGGAAAGGGGCACAGAGCTGATCCGCGTCATGCCGGATGTGCTGAAATCGGCCAGGCTGACTGCCCAGTGGGAGGAAAAGCTGGCTGAGGTGGAGCGCGGCACATTGCCGCCTATGAACTTTCTGTCTGGGATTGAAAATATGGTCCTCCGGCTGGTGCAGACCTATGCCGGCGTGACAGTGGCATCCAGCACCCTGTCCCAGTCCGGGCGGCCGATTGTCGGGGCGTGCCCCCGGTGCGGCAAACCTGTGGTGGAGGGACAAAAGAGCTTTTTCTGTGAGGGGTACTATGACAAACCGTCCTGCGGCTTTGCCATGTGGAAGAATGACCGCTTTTTTACCGGCAAGCGCAAGGCGCTGACCCGCAGGCTGGCGGCATCCCTGCTCAAAGAGGGCCGCGTCCATGTAAAGGACCTATATTCGGAGAAAAAGGGCGTCCTGTATGACGCGGTAATTGTGCTGGACGACACCGGCGGCAAGTATGTCCGTTACAAGCTGGAATTTGATAAACGGAAGGGGAGGACAACCGGATAAGTGACACAGGAGGGGACCAACGCACTGCCCACCCCATACTGATCCTAAGACAAGGAGGAAGCCGATGGCAACGACATTACGCTATGTGTCCCAGCTGGCCGATCAGACTGCCGGCACTGTGACACAAAACGTAGACAACTGGAAACACTATCTGACCACAGCCTCCCGGCTGTATAAATACACCTATGACGACCAACTTCTGATCTATGCCCAGCGCCCGGATGCTGTGGCCTGCGCGGACATGGCACTGTGGAATCGCACCATGCACCGCTGGGTCAAGGCAAGGTCTGTCGGCATTGCGGTGATTCGGAAGGGACAGGGAAGACCGTATCTGGAATACCTATTTGATTATAGGGACACACGACCGGTGCGAGAGGCGCGGGAGCCGTATTTTTGGAAAATACAGGAGGAACACCATCCTGCCGTACGGAACGCATTGGTGCAGCAGTGCGGCCCCATGGAGGAGAGGGACCTTGGGGAACAGCTGATGGAAGCCGCCCGCCGCACAGTGCAGGAAACGTATCGTGACCACCTGACGGAACTGGCCTATGACGTGCAGGGCAGCTTTCTGGAAGAGCTGGACGCGCTGAACCTGGAGGTGCGGTTCCGGAACCTGTTGACGGCCAGCGTCCAGTTTACCCTTCTCACCCGCTGCGGCCTGGATCCGTCTGATTACCTGGAGGACGGGGACCTTGCCGGCATCCTGGAGTTTTCCACGCCGGCTGTGCTGCATCACCTGGGTAGTGCGGCCAGTACGCTGTCCAAGGAACTGCTTGTGGGAATCGAGCGGGCAGTCAAAGCCCATGACCGGGAACTGCGGAAGAACGACAGAAATTTTGCGGAAAACCCCCTTGCCAAATCTGCGGCGGGGAGGTATACTGCAAGCAGGAGAGAATTTAACACATTAAATCGAGAAAGTGCAGAAAGGAGCGATACCGATGGCAGCACTGACATATCGGCAGATCGGGGCGTATCAGATCCCGGACCTGATGCTGGACGGCGCGAACGAGGGGGAAGAGGTGCCGCTGGGCAAGTACGGGATGCTGCGGGAGACCTTCCTCCAGGAGCACCACAGCGGGACGTACACCTCCATGCTGCTGACCGGGCGGCTGGAGCCCCACTTGCGGCAGATCGACCGGCAGGCCCAGGAGCAGGTGGACGCCGTGATGGCCCGGCTGAAGGAGCAGCGGGGCGTGACCGAAGAACTGAAAGCCAGGGACCAGATGGCCTGGGTGCAGGCGATGAACAGCTGCCTGGCGCAGGCGGAGGAGCAGGTGCTGGCGGAGATCGTCTATCAGTAACCCAGGAGGAACAAGCAGCGGCGGGCCTTGCGCCCGCCGCTGCCGCGTTTGGGGGAATGCTCCCGGTGCCCTTCCGCCTCTTCCCCACCGTAGAGGAACAGGTGGAGCAGATCGCAGAGGCCCGGGAGGAAGCTGCCCGGTTCCCCATGGCCGTGCCGGCTGTGGGCACAGTGCCGGATGCCGTAATCGGGCGGGCCCTCACCAGCGGCGGCAACGTCCCTCATAGTGTGGAGCGCATCGTGGCCTTTTACCAAAAAGAGCCTACCGGTTCTGCCGCAGCCTCTTATTTGGCGCAGGAATATGGTGAGGGTGGCAAGGGCCTGTTCATCGGCCGGAAGGAGTATGCTGTCTGGTTCCGTGCAGACGGGTTTCACATTGCGCAGGGCAAAACCGCCTTCGGCCCCGGCGCTGTTACGGTGCCTTGGGTGGATGCTGCCGCCCGGATCGGGCGTCTTTTGCAGGACGGGCAGTACGCCAGCCAGCGCGTGCTTGACGGGGCCCGGGAGAACGAATACCGGGAACTGGCCCAAGAGCTCTGGGCGCTGCGGCAGGATTTCAGTGACGGGGCCATCCAACAGGGATTTCTTGCTTCCGTCGAGCAAGCATACAGGGAATATCAAGCCCCTGAGGGGGAGCGGCACATGGGAGAGATGCTGCGGGATATCCCGATGCGGCATCGGCTGGCAGAGGAACTGGAGGAATTTGCCGCAGCCTTTGCAGCAGACCCCGGCTTGCTCCGCTTCCGCCCCGCCATACCACCGGC
>DXEA01000134.1 GCA_019115225.1 Candidatus Evtepia faecigallinarum | reverse complement strand
TCTGTGACCTCTCGCGTGTGAGGCGAGCGCTCTACCAGCTGAGCTATGCCTCCATATGGTGACCCGTACGGGACTCGAACCCATGTTACCGCCGTGAAAGGGCGGTGTCTTAACCACTTGACCAACGGGCCGATGGGTGGTTCCGGGAGGGGTTGACCCTCCCAAAACCTTGGTAGCGGCAACTGGATTTGAACCAGTGACACTTCGGGTATGAACCGAATGCTCTAGCCAACTGAGCTATGCCGCCGTTGCGTTTCTCGTAGCGAGCGATGTTTAGTATATCGAAGAACACCCGATTTGTCAACCGCTATTTTCAATTTTTTCTTATTTTTTCACTTTGTCGATTCCAGCCAGCAATTCCACCAGCATTTCCGTCATTTTTTCCAAAGACCGTGTGGGGATATACTCATACACCCCATGGAAGTGCCAGCCCCCCGTGGACAGATTGGGACAGGGCAGCCCCTGCCAGCTCAGCTGGGCGCCGTCGGTGCCGCCCCGGATGGGCACGTCCACCGGCTCCACCCCCACCCGGCGGAAGGCGGTCCTGGCCCAGTCCAGCAGCTGGGGGTGGGGGAGGATTTTTTCCTTCATGTTGTAATAGGAGTCGGTGAGCGCCAGCTCCACCGTGCCGGGGCCGTAGCGCCGGCAGAGGAAGTCGGTGATCTGCTCAAAAACCCCCTTCCGGCCGGCGAAGGCCGCCCGGTCGTGGTCCCGGATGAGCCACTCCAGCTCCGCCCGGCTCTCGTCCCCGGACATGGTGCACAGGTGGTAAAAGCCCTCATAGCCCGCTGTGTGGGCCGGGTCCTCCGCCGGGGGCACCAGGGCAATGAACTGGCTGGCCATGAGGCAGGCGTTGCGCAGCTTCCCCTTCCCCTCGCCGGGGTGGATGTTCACCCCGTGGAAGGTCACCTTGGCCGAGGCGGCGTTGAAGTTCTCATACTCCAGGGTCCCCAGGGGGCCGCCGTCCACGGTGTAGCCAAAGTCCGCCCCCAGCTTTTCCAGGTCCACATAGCCGGCCCCCCGGCCCACCTCCTCGTCGGGGGTGATGCACACGGCCACCCGGCCGTGGGTCCGCTGGGGGTGGTTTTGCAGGTACTCCACCGCCGAAAAAATCTCCGCGATGCCCGCCTTGTCGTCGGCCCCCAGCAGGGTGGTGCCGTCGGTGACCACCAGGGTCTGGCCCACCTGCTCCAGCAGGTCGGGAAACTCTGCCGGGGTCATCACGATTCCCTGTTCCCGGTTCAGGACAAGCTCTCCCCCCTGATAGGCCGCCAGCCGGGCCTTCGCCGGCCCGCCGGGGACCCGGGGGGCCGTGTCCATGTGGGCGATGAGGGCCACCACCGGCAGCCCCTCCTTCCCCGGCGAGGCGGGCAGCCAGCCATACACCGCCCCGTTCTCCGCCAGATGGGCCCCTTCCAGCCCCATCTCCTGCAGCTCCCGGGCCAGGTAGGCCCCCAGCAGGCGCTGCTTGTCGGTGGACGGGGTACGGTCCACCCCCTCCTCCGACTGGGTGTCATAGCGGATGTAGTGCAGAAATCGTTCCAATGCCGTCATCGGCTCATGCCTCCTCCCAGGCTTTGGCCCGTTCCAGGGCCTGGTGCCACCGGGCGTATTCCCGGCTGCGGTCTGCGCCGGGGGTGTAGACCTTCCCCGGCCGCTGCTCCCGGATGATCTCCTGGGGACTGCTCCACAGCCCCGCCCCCAGGCCCGCCAGACAGGCGGCCCCCCAGGCGGTGGTCTCCACCACCTTTGGCCGCTCCACGGGGACGTTCAGCAGGTCCGCCTGATACTGCATCATAAAATCGCTGACGCTGGCGCCGCCGTCCACCCGCAGGGCGGTGATCCTGGCCCCCGCGTCCCGCTCCATGGCGGCGATGAGGTCGGCGGTCTGGTAGGCGATGCCCTCCAGCACCGCCCGGCACAGGTGCTCCTTGGTGGTCCCCCGGGTCAGGCCCACCATGGTCCCCCGGGCGTACATGTCCCAGTGAGGGGCGCCCAGGCCGGTGAAGGCGGAGACGAAATAGACGCCCCCGTTGTCCTCTGCGGCCTCGGCCAGCCGGTCGCACTCGCTGGCCTCCCGGATGAGCCCCAGCTCATCCCGCAGCCACTGGATGGAGGAGCCGGCGTTAAAGACGCTCCCCTCCAGCACATAGGTAGTCTGTCCCCCCAGGCCCCAGCCGATGCAGGTGAGCAGGCCGTTTTGGGACAAAACCGGCTTGTCCCCGGTGTTCATGAGGGTAAAGCAGCCGGTGCCGTAGGTGTTTTTCAGCTGCCCCGCCCCAAAGCACCCCTGGCCGAACAGGGCCGCCTGCTGGTCCCCCGCCATGCCCCGGATGGGCAGGCCGGCCAGGATTTCCAGATGGGGCACCGCCGGGGCAACGACCCCCAGGTCCCCGCTGTTCTCCACGGGCTTTGGCAGGATGCCCATGGGCACATCCAGCAGGTCGCACAGGGTCTCGTCCCACCGCCGGCGGTGGATGTCAAAGAGCATGGTCCGGCAGCAGTTGGAAAAGTCCGAGGCGTGGACCCGGCCCCCGGTGAGGTTCCACAGCAGCCAGCTGTCCACGGTGCCGCACAGCAGCTCGCCCCGCTCGGCCCGCCGGCGGGCGCCGGGGATGTTCTCCAGCAGCCAGCGGTACTTGGTGCCGGAGAAATAGGCGTCGGGCAGCAGGCCCGTCCGGGCCCGGATGGCCTCCGTGTACCCCTGCTGGCGCAGCTGGGTGCAGAAATCCGCCGTCCGGCGGCACTGCCAGACGATAGCGTTGCCCACGGGCCTGCCAGTATCCTTTTCCCACAGCAGGGCGGTCTCCCGCTGGTTTGCCAGGCCCAGGCCGGCGATCTGGCCGGGGCGGACCCCCGCCTGGGCCACGCAATAGGCCGCCGCCCGCAGCTGGCTGTCCAGCAGGTCCATGGGGTCATGCTCCACCCAGCCGGGCTGGGGGTAGTGCTGGGCAAAGGGGAGCTGGGCCGAGGCCACGATCTCCCCCTGCCGGGTGAAGAGAATGGCCCGGGAACTGGTGGTGCCCTGGTCCAGGGCCAGCAGATAGTCCATCATAGGTTCGTCCCACTTTCTTGACGAGGGCCCTTGGGTGATGTATCATGCCCTCATTCGGATTTTTTCTTAGTGTATCATGGATACCTGACATTTTCCACCCATTTCCGAAAGGAGGGGTTCTTTTGCACTACCCCAACATCACCCCGGCGGTCTTTCAGGCCCGGCCCAATCGCTTCGTGGCCCAGGTGCTGCTGGACGGCCAGCCGGTCACCGTCCATGTGAAAAACACCGGCCGCTGCCGGGAGCTCCTGGTCCCCGGGGCCACAGTCTGGCTCACCCGCAGCGACAATCCCAAGCGAAAGACCGCCTATGACCTGGTGGCGGTGGAGAAAGGCCGGCATCTCATCAACATGGACGCCCAGGCCCCCAACAAGGTCTTTGCCGAGTGGGCCGCCGCCGGCCACTTTGTCCCCGGCCTGACGCTGTTAAAACCCGAGTGCCGCCATGGGGACTCCCGCTTTGACTTCTACTGGGAGGCCGGGGCCCGCCGGGGCTTCGTGGAGGTCAAGGGGGTCACCCTGGAGCGGGACGGGGCGGTGTATTTCCCCGACGCCCCCACCCAGCGGGGCATCAAGCACCTGCACGGCCTGGCCGCCTGCCTGGCAGAGGGGTATGAGGGGGCGGTGTGCTTCGTCATCCAGATGGCCGAGGCCGACTTCTTCTCCCCCAACGACCTCACCCACCCCGCCTTCGGCCAGGCCCTGCGGGAAGCGGCCCGGGCAGGGGTACAGGTGCTGGCCCGCTGCTGCACCGTCACCCCGGACTCCCTCACCCTGGCCCAGAAGGTGCCGGTGCGGCTGTAACAAAAAAACGAGAGGGGGCATCCCTCTCGTTTTTTGTCTCTTCACACGCCGAAGCGCACCAGCATGGCCAGCAGGATCAGGACGGTCCCGGCCACCTGGCAGACAAGCCGCATCCGCTTCGGGTCTGCCCCCGCCCACCGGGCGGGCCAGACGGGGCGCAGCAGAAACCACACCCCCACGATGAACCAGCCCACGTTGGCAAAGCCCGTCTGGCCGGTCGCCATGGCCACCCCCATGGTGGCCATGAGGATGACCACGCAGGCCAGCAGGCGCTTTTGAAATCCGTTGTCCATGGTCTGTCTCCTTCTTGGCCGGTCAGGTCTTCACCGGCTCCTGGGTCTTTTTCTCCCGGCGGATGACCTTGATCTTCTCCGCCATGGTGATGGCCAGGCCCACCCAGATGATGAGGAAGGCGATGAACTGGTCCACGTTCAGGGTCTCCCGAAAATAGACCAGGCCCACCAGGAATTGCAGGGTGGGGTTAATGTACATGAGGATGCCGGAGAAGTAATAGGGGATCTCCTTGACTCCCATGTTGAACAGCAGCAGGGGGACCGACGTCACCACCCCGCAGGCGGGCAGCAGCCAGAAGGGGGCCCCTCCCAGCACTTCTGCCGTCCCCCCGTGGCCCGCTGCCCACCACCAGGTGAAGAGGAGGGCCAGGGGGGTGACCCACAGGGTCTCCATGAACAGGGAGGTCTGGGCGGTGAGGGCCACCTTCTTTTTCAGCGCCCCGTACACGGCAAAGGGGGTGGCCACCGCCAGGGCCAGGGTGGGAAAGGTCCCCGTGCGCACGGTGAGAAAGACGATGCCCCCGGCAGCGCACAGGAAGGTGAGCTTTTCCGCCAGACTGGGCTTTTCCCGAAAGGCGATGACCCCCAGCAGGGCCACCATCACCGGCTCGATGAAATAGCCCATGCTGGCCTGGAGGACGTGGCCGCTGTTGACCGAGTAGATGTACACCCCCCAGTTGAGGGTGATGAGGATGCCGCACAGCAGGCAGTTGACCATGGTCTGGCGGCTGGAAAGGGCGGCCTTGACCTCCCCCCACCGCCGGGTGACGAGCAGGTAGAGGGCCATGAACACCAGGGACCAGATGATCCGCTGGGCCAGGATGTATACGGAATTGACCTGGGCCAGGAAGCTCCAGAAAATGGCCAGCATCCCCCACAGCACATAGGAACCGGTGACCGTCACCAGTCCCATGGTCTTTCGCTCCATTTCCTCTCCGCCTTTCTCTGCATGGTCCTTTCATTCTATCTTCCCCTTTGGGGGCTGTCAATGCAAACTTCGCCCCCCTTCCCTTTTCTCTTGTATTTTCCCAAACCTTTCGATATAATAGGATACCGTATTGTACGTTCCCCCTCCGGGAGCACCTTCCAAAGCCTCAAACACTTGAAAAGGAGACTTTATCCTATGGCAGCAACACTCTTCACCGCCGGCAAGATCGGCACCCTCACCCTGCCCAACCGGCTCATCCGCTCGGCCACCCAGGACCCCTTCGGCCACCGGGACGGCACCTGCGATGCCCAGCAGGTGGAGCTCTACCGGCAGATCGCCGCCGCCGGCACCGGCGCCATCATCACCGCCTACAGCTACATCTCCCCCGAAGCCCGGTCCACCGGCATCCAGGTGGGCTTTGCCACCGACGAGCAGCGGGCCAGCCAGAAGGAGGTCCTCGACGCCGTCCACCAGGCCGGCGGCAAGCTCATCCTCCAGCTCATGCACGCGGGTCTGAACGTGTATATGTCCGAAAAGCATGTGGCCGGCGGCAAGCTCCTGGCCCCCTCCGGCGGCATGAAGGGCGCCAACGAGATGGAAACCACCGAGATTACCCCCGCCGACATGGACAAGATCCGGGCCGACTTTGCGGACGCAGCCAAGGCCGCTCAGGCCATGGGCTTTGACGGCATCCAGCTCCACTGCGCCCACGGCTACCTGCTCAGCCAGTTCCTGGACCCCAACACCAACCTGCGCACCGACGAATACGGCGGCAGCGCGGAAAACCGCTTCCGCTTCGTGGGCGAATGTCTCACCGCCATTCGTGAGGCCGTGGGCAAGGACTATCCCGTCCTCATCAAGGTCAACACCAACTGCGCCGGGGAGGCCGACGAGGCCTATGCCCAGGACATCCTCTACTTCTGCCGTCAGTTCCAGGCCCTGGGGGCCGACGCCATCGAGCTGTCCGGCTACAACTGGATCGGCCTGGGCAAAAAGAAGGTCCCCACCTTCTATCTCGACCGGGCCAAGGCCATCCGTCAGGAGGTCACGATCCCCCTCATCCTGGTGGGCGGCGTGCGGGGCCCCGAGAGCATCCAGCAGATCCTGGACGCGGGCATCGACTTTGTCTCCGCCTCCCGTCCCTTCATCTGCCAGCCCGACTTCCTCAAGCACCTGGAAGCCGGGGAGGACTCCCCCTGCATCGGCTGCACCAAGTGCCTGGGCAACATCTGGGCCAAGGAGGGCCGGCGGTGCGTCAAGCACGAGATCCCGCCGGAGTTTGCCAACAAGGCCGAGAACTGAATCATCCAGTCCCCAAAAAGGGACCCCAGCGCCGGAGGGCTTTCCCTCCGGCGCTTTTTTGCGTCCTTTTTTTCGGTATAATGATAGCACATTTGTTCTATTTTTATCGGGAGGGCTGCTCTATGACCATTGCCGAAAAGCTCACCATCCTCACCGACGCGGCCAAGTATGACGTGGCCTGCACCTCCAGCGGCAGTGACCGGCGGGGCGGGCGGCTGGGGAGCGCCATGCCGGCGGGCTGCTGCCACAGCTTTTCCGCCGACGGGCGGTGCATCTCCCTATTAAAATTGCTGCTGACCAATGTGTGCATCTATGACTGCCAGTACTGCGTCAACCGCACCTCCAACGACCTGCCCCGGGCCATGTTCACCCCCCGGGAGCTGGCGGAGCTGACCATGGACTTTTACCGGCGCAACTATATTGAAGGGCTCTTTCTCAGCTCTGCCGTGGTGCGCAATCCCGACTACACCACGGAGCTGATGATCCGCACCCTGGCCCTGCTGCGGGAGGAGTTTGGCTTTGCCGGCTACCTCCACGCCAAGGCCATCCCCGGGGCCGACCCCGCCCTCACCGCCCGCCTGGGGCAGCTGGCCGACCGGCTGTCGGTGAACATCGAGCTCCCCTCCGCCCGGAGCCTGGCCCTGCTGGCCCCGGACAAAAAGAGGGAGGCCATCCTGGACCCCATGGGGCAGATCCGGGACGGCATCCGACAGGCCAGGGCGGAGCGGCAGAAATTCCGCCACGCGCCCCCCTTTGCCCCGGCGGGGCAGTCCACCCAGATGATCGTGGGGGCCAGCGGGGAGAGTGACTATCACATCCTGAAGCTCTCTGAGGGGATGTACCGGACCTACGCCTTAAAACGGGTCTTTTTCTCCGCCTACATCCCCGTGGGCACCAGCCCCAACCTGCCCTCCCCCGTGGACTTCCAGCCGCCCCTTTTGCGGGAGCACCGGCTGTATCAGTCGGACTGGCTGCTGCGGTTTTACCACTTCCGGGCCGATGAGATCCTCTCCCCCGAAACGCCCCACTTAGACCCCCTCTTAGACCCCAAGTGCGCCTGGGCCCTGAACCACTTAGAGCAATTCCCGGTGGAGGTGAACACCGCCGACTACCACACCCTGCTGCGGGTGCCGGGGATCGGGGTGGTCAGCGCCCGGCGCATCTTAGCTGCCCGGCGGTGGCGGAGTCTGGACCTGGACGCTTTGAAAAAGTTAGGGGTGGTCCTCAAGCGGGCCCAGTACTTCCTCACCTGCAGTGGGCGCATGACCCCCGGCCTGCGGGTGCGCCCGGAGGGGGTCCGCCGGGCCCTCACCGCCTTAGAGGCCCCCGCCATCGCCCCCCGGTATGAACAGCTGAAACTGGCAAATTTCTGACTGCAAAGGAGGTCTCCCCCATGTCCACCTGGCCCCAATGCGCCATGCTCTACGACGGTACCTTTGCCGGCTTCCTCTCCTGCGTGGGGGAGAGCTTTCGGCAAAAGGTCTACCCCTTCTACTTCCTGCCCCCCTGGGCCGAGCAGGTCTCCCTCTATCCTCTCTTAGAGGTCCCCACGGACCAGTCCCTGGCCAGGGAGATCTATGGGCAGCTGGAGGAACAGGTCTCCCCCACCTTCCGGCGGATGATGACCTACAGCTTTCTCACCAGCCTGCCCCAGCGGGAGCGGAACATGTTCGATGTGATCTACCTGGCCTTCCACCGGGCCCTGCCCCAGGACCTCACCGACGAGCGGATTCTGGTCCTCACCCGGGCCATCCGCCGCCTGGTGAATGAGGCCCACAAATACAAGGGCTTCGTCCGCTTTGCCGACTACGGCGGGGTGCTGGTGGGGCAGATCGCCCCGGAAAACCAGGTCCTCCCCCTCCTGCGCCCCCACTTCTGCCAGCGCCTGCCGGAGGAGGCCTTCCTCCTCCACGACAAGACCCACCGCCAGGCCCTCTTTGCCGCCGGGGGCAAGTGGAAGCTGCGCCCCCTGGACCACCTGGCCCTGGACGACCCCGACCGGGCCGAGCTCCGGTGCCAGGCCCTTTGGCGGCAGTTCTATCACACCGTCGCCATCCCCCAGCGGTACAACCCCCGCTGCCGCCAGACCCACCTGCCCCAGCGATACTGGAGCGAGATGATCGAGCTGCAGGCCGAGGCCCGCCGGGGATAGGGGGTCTGCCCCATCTTTTCCAGAAATCTCCTACTTCCCTCCTTGACCCCGGACAGTTGTCATAGTATAATCCCTACCATAGAGGGCGGGATGTCATCCTTCCGCCCAGAGAAAAAAAAACGGGCTTTGCCCCAACCATTCATAGGAGGAGAATTTTTATCATGCAGGACCCACTCATATGGCCCATCGTCCTTCAGATCGTTCTGATCGCGCTCAACGCCGTTTTCGCCTGCGCGGAGATCGCCGTGATCTCCATCAACGACAACAAGCTGGCCCAGCTGGTGGCCCAGGGCAACAAACGCGCCCTGCGCCTGGAAAGGCTCACCAGCCGCCCCGCCCGCTTCCTGGCTACCATCCAGATCGCCATCACCCTGTCGGGCTTTCTGGGCAGCGCCTTCGCCGCGGATAACTTTTCCGATCCCCTGGTGGAGGTCCTGCTGCAGGCCGGTGTGCCCATCCCGGCGGCCACCCTGGACAAGATCGCCGTGGTCCTCATCACCCTCCTGCTGTCTTATTTCACCTTAGTGTTCGGAGAACTGGTGCCCAAGCGCCTGGCCATGAAAAAGGCCGAGTCCCTGGCCCTGGGGCTGGCCAACCTCATTTCCGCCATCTCCCTCATCTTTGCTCCCGTGGTGGCGGTGCTCACCGCCTCCACCAATGCCATCCTGCGCCTGCTGGGGGTGGACCCCAACGCCGACGAGGAGGAGGTCAGCGAGGAAGAGATCAAGATGATGGTGGCCCGGGGCAGTGAAAAGGGAGTCTTTGGCCAGGACACCCAGGAGTTCATCCAGAACGTCTTTGAGTTTGACGACCTGACCGTGGGGGAATTTGCCACCCACCGCACGGAGCTGGATCTGCTGTGGACCGGCCAGAGCGTGGAGGAGTGGAAGCAGATCATCTTCCGCACCGGCCACACCCGCTATCCCGTCTGCGACGGGACGGTGGACCATGTCATCGGCATCCTGGACACCCGGGACTTCTTCCGCAGCCTGGACCTGCCCATGGAGGAGATTTTGAAAACCGTCCTCAAACCCGCCTTCTTCGTCCCCGAGACCGTCAAGGCCGACGTCCTCTTCCAGCAGATGAAGCAGCGGCGGACCTATTACGCCGTGGTTTTGGACGAATACGGCGGCCTGCTGGGGGTGGTGACCACCAAGGACCTGATGGAGCAGCTGGTGGGCGAGATCCAGCTGGAGGGGGAACCCCTGGACATCCAGCCCCTGGAGCCCAACACCTGGCGCATCCAGGGCTCGGCCCCTCTGGACGACGTGGCCCGGGTCTTAGGCGTCCCCCTGCCCCTGGAGGACTATGACACTTTTGGCGGCTACGTCTTTGGCCTGTACGGCTCGGTGCCCCAGGACGGGCGGACCGTCAGCCTGGACACCGACTGCCTGCACATTCAGATGGCCCTCATCCGCCAGCACCGGCTGGTGGAGGCCCTGGTCACCCGCCTGCCGGAGAAGCCCCGTCAGGACAAAGAGTGACCCTTGACTTTTCCCGTCGGGCATGGTATCTTACAAGCGTTCACCAGAGGAAAGTGCGTAGAATGTTCCGTTCTACGCACTTTCTCTCTGCCGGTTTTGTGGTGGTTTTTCCGAGTCCAAAGCCTCCGAATTTCTGACAGGAGGTTTTGTCGTGTCTTTGGATCAAAACAAGTATCTGGGCCAGGAAAAGCCGGGCAAGCTCCTGGCCTCCTTTGCCCTGCCCTGTGTGCTGTCCCTGCTGGTCAGCGCCCTGTACAACATCGTCGATCAGATTTTCATCGGCAACAGCGAGCTGGGCTATCTGGGCAACGCCGCCACGGGGGTGGTCTTTCCCCTCATCATGCTGGCCATGGCCTTTGCCTGGTGCGTGGGGGACGGCTCTGCCGCCTACCTCAGCCTCTGCCAGGGCCAGGGGGACACCCAGCGGGCCCACCAGTGCGTGGGCAGCGGCATCACGGTGCTCTTTTTTCTGGGCGTGGTGCTGGCCGCCGGGTGCCTCATTTGGCAAAAGCCCCTGCTGCGGCTCTTCGGGGCCTCGGACGCCACCCTCCCCCTGGCCGCCGATTACTTCACCATCCTGCTCTGGGTCTTTCCCCTGTACATGCTCTCCAACATGGCCGGCGGGGTCATCCGGGCCGACGGCAGCCCCCGCTTCGCCATGGCCGCCACCGTGGCCGGGGCCATCGTCAACATCATTCTGGACCCGGTGTTCATCTTCGGCCTGCATTGGGGCATCCGGGGGGCGGCCTGGGCCACGGTGCTGGGACAGCTGCTCTCCTTCGTCCTCAGCCTCCTCTACCTGCTCCGGCCCAAGACCTTCCGCCTCACCCCCGCCTCCTTCCGCCCCCACTGGCGGGTTTTCGGGCGGGCGGTCCAGCTGGGCATCTCCACCTTCATCACCCAGATCTCCATTGTGGTGGTCTCCCTGGTGTGCAATGTGATGCTCTTTCACTACGGCAGCCTGTCGGTCTACGGCCCCGACATCCCCATCTCGGTCATCAGCATCGAGACCAAGGTCTATACCATCGTCATTAACCTGGTGGTGGGGGTGGTGCTGGGGGGACAGCCCATCCTGGGGTACAACTACGGCGCGGGGAACTACGCCCGGGTCCGCCAGACCTACCGCCTCATCCTGGCCGTCACCGTGGTGGTGGGGGTGGCCGCCACCCTGCTCTTCCAGCTCTGGCCCCAGGGGGTGGTGGGGATCTTCGGCCAGGGGGACCCCTTGTATGAGGAGTTCGCCGTGCTCACCTTCCGTCTCTTCCTGGCCCTGGTGACCTTCACCTGCTTTATCAAGATGAGCTCCATCTTCTTTCAGGCCGTGGGCGAGCCGGTGAAGGCCACCGCCGCCTCCCTCATCCGGGACCTGGCCTGCTTTGTGCCCCTGGCCATCCTGCTGCCCCGGTATCTGGGCATCCAGGGCATCCTCCTGGCCGCCCCGGCGGCGGACCTGATCGCCATGGTGGTGGCCGTCCTGCTCACCCGGCGCTTTTTCCGGGGGCTGCGGGAGCAGGAGCATTCCGCAACAGAGAAAGCACCCCTCACGCCCCAGTCATAATCCCGACCGCCAAAAACCGCCGGCAAAAGCAAATTGCTGGCGGTTTTTCTCTTGCGGAGCGCCTTCAGCCATGATAGAATAAAGTGTTATAAATAACAGTATTTCAAGGGGAGGACAATCCTTTGTCACAATACGAATCCGAAATCAAACGCCGGCGGACGTTTGCCATCATCTCCCACCCCGACGCCGGTAAGACCACCCTGACGGAAAAGTTCCTGCTCTACGGCGGGGCCATCGCCCAGGCCGGCCAGGTCAAGGGCAAGAAGAACACCCGGGCCGCCGTGTCCGACTGGATGGAAATTGAGAAGCAGCGGGGCATCTCCGTGACCTCCTCGGTGCTCCAGTTCCAGTACGACGGCTTCTGCATCAACATCCTGGACACCCCCGGCCACCAGGACTTCTCAGAAGACACCTATCGTACCCTCATGGCCGCCGACTCCGCCGTCATGGTCATCGACGGGGCCAAGGGCGTGGAGGCCCAGACCCGCAAGCTCTTCAAGGTCTGCGTCATGCGGGACATCCCCATCTTCACCTTCATCAACAAGATGGACCGGGAGGCCCGGGACCCCTTTGAGCTGTGCGAGGAGATCGAAAAGGAGCTGGGTATCGAGACCTATCCCGTCAACTGGCCCATTGGCTCCGGCAAGGACTTTCTGGGGGTGTATGACCGGAACAAGGGGGAGATCATCCACTTCTCCTCCAACACCAACGCCAAAAAGTCCGGCACCACCCAGATCGACCTGGACGACCCCATCCTCACCGACATGCTGGGCCAGACCCGGCGGGACCAGCTCATCGAGGACATCGAGCTGCTGGACGGCGCCAGCTGCGGCTTTGACTTAGACCGGGTGCGCCACGGCAAGCTCTCCCCCGTCTTCTTCGGCTCTGCCCTGACCACCTTCGGCGTGGAGCCCTTCCTGGAGGACTTCCTCCGCATGACCACGCCCCCCCTTCCCCGCCACAGCAGCGACGGGGAGATCAGCGCCCAGGACGACTTCTTCTCCGCCTTCGTCTTCAAGATCCAGGCGAATATGAACAAGGCCCACCGGGACCGCATCGCCTTCCTGCGGGTGTGCTCCGGCCGCTTCGACGCGGACAAGGAGGTTTACCATGTCCAGGGCAAGAAGAAGCTCCGCCTCTCCCGGCCCCAGCAGCTCATGGCCGCCGAGCGGGAGATCATCGAGGAGGCCTACGCCGGGGACATCATCGGCGTCTT
>DXEA01000133.1 GCA_019115225.1 Candidatus Evtepia faecigallinarum | reverse complement strand
GAAGGGGGCCTCGGGGGAGGAACCTCCTCCCCCGAGCGGGGGTCCAGGGGGCAGCGCCCCATGGTGCTCTTTCGTCTGGACTTTCTCCAGAGAAAGTCCAGGCCCCCGCGGCAGCGGGCCCCCGGAGGGTGCCACCCTCCACCGGCCCTCCCCACCCGGTGGGGTCCGGGTCACCCCGCGGCAGCGCCCCGCCGGGCGCCCCCCCCACAGAGGGCAGCGCCCTCAGTGGGTATACTCCGCATACTGCAGCATGTTGCGCAGCCCATACAGCAGCCCCAGGGCCACGGGGATGTTCACAATCCCCGCCGCCAGCAGCCCGCCCACGGGGCCGAAGGGCAGGCCCAGCCCCAGGGTCAGCAGCATCGCCACCAGAATCCCCGGCAGGGTGAGCAGGATGAGGATGAGGAAGTAGAGGAAAAAGACCAGTGCCTTGGGCGCTCCGCTCCAGAACCGCTCCAGCAGCAGGTTGCCGCTCTGGAAGAGCAGCCCATAGCTCATCCGGGCCAGGATGCACACGAGAATGCCCCCCGGCCCCAGCCCCACGATCAGCCCCACGGGCACAAAGACCACAACGGCCTCCGCCAGGGCCGAGGGCACCAGCTCCCGCAGGCATTGCAGGAGTTTGGCAAAGGGGGGCTCGGGCACCAGATAGACAAAGGGCTTGAGCAGCTCCCGGTTGACGCGGCTCTGCCCGGCGCTGAACAGCTGCAGATACACCGACAGGAAGAACACCGGCAGGATGCCCCCCGACCGGGTGAAGAAGGAAAAGGCGATGAGCACCACCGCAAAGATCAGGCACACCGGCGGCAGCAGGAGGATGCCGCCCCGCCGGTTTTCGATTTTGTGCTTGTAATAGAAGGCCGAGGCGCCCCAGCCCCCCTTCATGCCCGTGGCTCCCACCTTTACCTTGCCGGGGACGGACTCCAGGGTCCCCTCCTTCTTGGCGGCGATGGCCGACTGGGCCAGCTCTGCCGTGCGCAGCACGTCCTCATACCAGTCCTGGTCAAAATGGGTGAGCAGAAACAGCAGGATCAGGAAAAAGGCAAAACACAGCACCAGCCCCGGCCACCAGCTGCCAAAGCCCAGGGTGGCCCCAAAGGACCAGCCCAGCCAGCCCCCCACCGGGACCAGCTGCACCGGCAGCCCCACGGCAGCGCCCACCAGACCGGCCAGCCGGTCCTGGGGATGGGTCCACACCCCCCAGGCCAGCCAGAGGGCCACCCCGGCCAGGGCGGCCAGAAGGATCCCCTTGATCACCCGCTGGACCCCCGGCCGGTGGCTGGTGAAGGAATAGATGGTCATGGCCGTCACCTGGCCCAGGAAAATGGCGATGACATAGTACAAAAACACGACCCCCATGGTGCCCATGGAGATGCCATAAACCCCATACAGCCAGCCATACTGATAGAAGATGAACAGGCCCACCAGCAGGGTCACCAGGATCTGGCGGAAGAGCCCGTAGAACAGGGCCCGGGTCCGGTGGATGGGGGAGGGGAAGAGGAGGTTCACGTCCGACAGGGAGAAGATCGCGCCCCCCTTGGAAAACCCGTTCCACACCGTAAAGAGGAAGATGAACAGGAACAGCCCCGTGGCAATGGCCACCAGCTCCCGCAGGTCCCGAAAGACCTCTTCGGGGATCTGGCCGGCCCGGGCCCCCTGGACCGACAGGATCAGCAGCAGGAGCAGGGCCACCACATAGATCAGCCGCGCCGGCTTGCGGAACAGGTCCCGGACCGTGTTCTTCAGCCGCATCAGGTTCAGATAGGTCAGGGCGTTCATACCGTCTCGCCCCCTTCGGTGACGGCGAAGAAGAGGTCCTCCAGGCTGCGCTGCTGCAGCTCCTCCGGCCGGTTGTACTGGGTGGCGGCAAAGCGGCCTTTGACCATGATGTGGGTCACATCCCAGTAGTCCTCCACGCTGTCGATCATGTGGGTGGAGATGAGCAGGGCAGCCCCCTCCTCCTTCTGTTCCCGAAAAAGCTTTTTCAGCTCCTTGATGGCGTGGGGGTCCAGGCCCACCATGGGCTCGTCAAAGATGATGAGCTTGGGCCGGTGGACCATGCCGCAGCAGATAGACAGCTTCTGCTGCATGCCCTTGGACAGGTCCCGGCCCAGCTTGTCCCGCTTGTCGGCCAGCTCGAAGCGCTCCAGCAGGGCATCCCCGTACCCGTCGTCCTCCAGCCGGTAGGCCCGGCGGATGAACTCTAAGTGCTCGGCCACGGTGAGCATATCGTAGACCGCCGGCGTTTCTGGGATGTAGGCCAGCAGGCGCTTGGCGTCGGCGGTCTTGTTGCCAAAGCCGCCGATGGTGATCTCCCCCTGGAAGCGCAGCAGCCCGGCGATGCACTTGATGATGGTGGACTTGCCCGCCCCGTTGGGGCCTAAGAGGATGGCGATCTGGCCGCCGTCCACCTGGAAGCTGATGTCGTCGTTGGCAAGGTGTTTGCCATAGTATTTGGTCACATGGTTCAGGTTCAGCATGGAATTCTCCTTGTTTTCTCTCTGACGGGGTGGTTACTTACTTAAACTGCCGGCCCGGATGTTGGTGCGCCGGATGAGCAGCCAGCTGATGCCGGCAAAAAAGAGGGCGAGGACCAGGGCAAAGGCCATGGCCCACCAGGGGGACGTGACCCACAGGCGCCCGAACCGGACCGCCAGCCGGATCACCGGGGCAAAGAGGGTGGGGAACAGGGCCACGAGGGCAGGCAGCCCCACCAGCACCACCGGGATGGCCAGGGCGGCGATGATGCACCCCACCTTGTTCAGCCGCCAGAACAGGAAGGTGAGGAAGAGCCCCAGACAGAAGCCCGCCAGCATATAGGCCACGCCGAACAGGGCGGCCAGCCCGTGCTGGACCAGGGTGGGGGAGCCCGTGTCGCCCAGATAGATCAGGGTGAACAGGTCACTGAACAGGGGTGGCCCCCCGTGGACAGCGGAGACCGTCCTGGCCACGCCCAGCATCCCTTCCCCCAAAAGGGCCAGCAG
Source organism: Candidatus Evtepia faecigallinarum (assembly GCA_019115225.1). Lineage (GTDB taxonomy): Bacteria > Bacillota > Clostridia > Oscillospirales > Oscillospiraceae > Evtepia > Evtepia faecigallinarum. Next base: position 9,574 of record DXEA01000133.1, on the reverse strand, counting down.
GAAAGCGGCCAGAATCATGGGCGGGAAGAGGCTGAGGAAGGCCGTGCGCCGGCACACTCCCAGCTGAGCACACAGCCGGGTGACCTGCCGGGGCACAATGAGGCCGTAGATGAACAGGAAGATGGTGCAGGAAAGGGTATACCCGTTGTAGGAGATGGAGTCCGTGCCGGTTTTGACCTGAAAATAGAGCAGCCCCGCCACCATGGCCACGACGATGAGCAGGTTGACGCCGGCAAAGATCAGGGCGGAGACCACATAGTCCCGGGCCTGATAGCGCATGGCGGGTTTAAGGTTCATCATGGCGCTCCTCCTCTCTCCGGGCGGCGGCCCGGTCCTCGGCCTCCTGCAGGCGGATAAAATAGTCCTGCAGGCCCATGGCGCTCTTTTCCAGCCCCAGGGGCAGGGGTTCCTCCACCGTCCCCTGGAGGGTGACGGTCTTCAGCCCGCCCAGGCTGTGGCTGGTGAGGACGGTCTTGTCTCGGGTGTACTCGTCCACCAGCCCGGCGGGTCCCGACAGACAGACCGCCTGGCCCACCAGCTCCTCCGTGGGCCCCTGGCGCAGGAGTCTGCCCTCCCGGAGGATATAGGTGTAGTCGATGAGGTTCTCCACCTCGTCAATCAGGTGGGTGGAGACCAGAATGGTGCACGGCCGGGCCATGAAGGTCTCCACCAGCAGCCGGTAAAAGAGCTGCCGGTGCTGGGCGTCCAGCCCCAGAACGGGCTCGTCAAAGAGCACATAGGGGGTGTTCACGCACAGGCCCAGAATCAGCCGGAAGATGGAGGCATAGCCCGTGGACAGCTGGGGCATCTTCTTTTTCAGGGGCAGGCCGAACTGCTTGGCCAGGTCCATGGCCTTTTCCAGGTCGAAATCGGGATAAAACAGGGAGACCGTCTGCAGGGCCCGCTTGACCTTCATTTCGTCGGGAAAGAAGTTCTGGTCCCCCACCAGAAAGACCTTGTGCAGGGCCGCATCGTTGTTGCGCACCGGCAGGCCGTCCACGGTGACGGTGCCGCCGTCGGGCCGCTGCCGGTCGGTGAGGATGGACAGAAGGGTACTTTTTCCCGCCCCGTTGTTGCCCAGCAGGCCGTAGATGTGGCCGGGCTCTAAGGTCAGGCTCACCTGGTCCAGGGCCAGGGTGGGGCCGAAACGCTTGGAGACGGCTTGGCAGTTAATTGACATCGTGAAAACCTCTCTTTACCAGGTCGGTCAGCTCTTCCAGGGTCAGCTTTAACCCCTTGGCCTCCCGGACCAATGCCTGTACATAGTCGTGATAAAAGGATTCTGAGCGCTGCCGGCGCAGCAGCTCCTGGGCGCCGTCGGCCACGAACATGCCGATGCCCCGCTTTTTGTACAGCAGGCCGGCGCTCACCAGTTGGTTGATGCCCTTGAGGGCGGTGGCAGGATTGATCTGATAGGTGGCGGCGTACTCGGTGATGGATGGCACCTGGCTGCCCTCCGGGTAGGCCCCGGAGAGGATGCCGTCCTCCAGCTGCCGGGCCAGCTGCAGGAAGATGGGTTTTTCCTCCTGAAACCGCAAGGGAGCACCTCCTTTCTTGGCTGGTTAATTACTTGACTAACTAACCACAAGGGTAATGTACCACAGTCCATGCCCCTTGTCAAGCCAAACAGCCGTTTCCAGAAATTTCGCACACATCCTGTCTGACAGGGGGAAAAGGACCGTTGACAAGAGAAATAATATGGAGTAGATTGATGTCAGACGGCATTGCCGAAAACTAGAAAAAAGCGAGGAGACCCCATGAAACATTGGCTGAGACGGACCACAGCGGCGACGCTGGCGGTCGTGCTGCTGGTCTGCTGCCTCCCCCTGGCCGGGGCGGCGGAGGACCAGCCCCTGACCCGGGGCGAGACGGCCGCGACCCTGCTGGCCGCAGCGAAGGATTACAACGAAGATGTGACCTATGAGGACATTCTGAAAGGCTACCCCGACGGCAGCCTTCACGAGGACGCCCCCGTCACCCGGGTCCAGGCCCTGGTGATGCTCCAGCGGGCCTTTGACGGTCTGCCCGCCCCGGTGGGGGACAACGCCCGCAGCGGCTATCCTGCCGCCAACTTTACCGACATCCCCGCCTGGGCCCGGACCGAGCTGGAGAGCGTGCTGGCCTCGGGCATCGTGGCGGGCACCAGCGCCACCACCCTTTCTCCCGACCGGTATATCACCGAGGCGCAGCTGGACCTCTTCCTCCAGCGCACCTACGCCCTGGAGGGGAGCAACCTGAAGGATGACTTCTACGCCACGGTGAACAAGACCGCCCTGGACAGCAGCGTCATCCTGCCCGGCTACTCCGGCACCTCCACCCTGATGGACCTGGGCGTCCAGGTCAGTGCCCAGGTCAGCGGCCTGATCCAGGAGCTGGTCAGCGGCGGCGCCAAGACCGAGGGGGAGCGGCAGATCGTGAACTTTTACAACAACATCCTGGACACCGACGGGCGCAACCAGGCGGGCATCACCCCCATCCAGCCCTACCTGACCGCCATCGACCAGGCCCAGACGGTGGAAGAGCTTATGGACGTCCACGCCAGGATCTATGAGGAGACCGGCGTAAACGCCCTTTTGGGCTTCGGCCTGACCATCGACGCCAAGGACAGCAGTCAGTGCGTTCTGGTCTTTGCCGGGGCCAGCCCCGCCCTGGGCAAGTACGGGTATGCCGGTGCCACTGAGGCCCAGAAGACGGCCTATCTGACCTATCTCACCGACCTGCTGGTCCTCTTGGGCCAGAGCCGGGCCGACGCCCAGGCCCAGGCCGATCTGGTCTGGCAGACCGACACCGCCCTGGCCGCCGCCGGCATGGACAGCCAGGAGCTGGGGGACGTGGAAAAGACCTATAACATCTACACCATGGACCAGCTCCAGGCCATGTTCCCCGGCACCGACCTGGCCGCCCTGTTCGCCCTGACAGGCCTGACCCAGACCGACCACATCCAGGTGATGGACCCCGGCCAGCTCCAGGCCTGGGGCAAGGTCTTTGCCTCGGATAACGCCCTGTCTGTCCTCAAGGCCTACTGCCGCCTGAGCCTGGCCACCGGCCTGGGCGGGACGCTGAATGAGGAGTTCCAAGAGGTCAGTCAGACCTTCAACCAGAACTATCTGGGGGTCTCCGGCGCCCTGTCCCAGGAGGACCAGGCCGCCCAGTATGTCCAAAAGTATTTCAGTGACGGCCTGGGCATGTCCTATGTGGACCACTACTTCTCCCCCGAGGCCAAGGCCGATGTGGAAAACATGGTCCAGGACATTCTGGCCGTCTACCGCCAGCGCATCCAGAACCTGGACTGGATGAGCCAGACCACCAAGGACAAGGCCCTGAAAAAGCTGGACACCATGCAGCTGAACCTGGGTTATCCCAACGACTGGGAGGACAGCATGGCCGGCATCCCCATCCTCTCTAAGGAGGAGGGCGGCAGCTTTTATCAAAATATCCTTGCCATCAACCAGGCTGTCCGCCAGCAGACCATCGACCTGCAGAAGGAGGGGGTGCCCGAGGAGCTGTGGGGCATGACCGTCTACACGGTCAACGCCATGTACCTGCCCTCGGCCAACTCCATCACCTTCCCGGCAGGCATCCTCCAGGCCCCCCTGTACGATGTCAACGCCTCCTATGAAGAAAACCTGGGGGGCATCGGCTACGTCATCGCCCACGAGATCACCCACGCCTTTGACAACAACGGCGCCAAGTACGACGAGAACGGCAACGCCGCCGACTGGTGGACGGCCGAGGACTATGCCGCCTTCCAGCAGCTGTGCGGCCAGGTGGTGGCCCTCTATGACGGGGTGGAGGCCGCCCCCGGCATCGTCTGCAATGGCGCCCTCACCCTGTCGGAGAACATCGCCGACCTGGGGGCCGTGGCCTGCATCACAGAGATCGCCGGCCAGCAGGAGGACCCGGACTACGCCGCCCTGTACAAGGCCGTGGCCGAGACCTGGTACGCCAGCTATCCCCGCCAGTACCGGGAATACCTGGCCCAGAACGACGTCCACGCCCCTGACAAGCTCCGGGCCAACGTGGTTCTGCAAAACTTTGACGCGTTTTACGACGCCTTCGGCATCACCGAGGACGACGCCATGTGGCTGGCCCCGGACCAGCGGGTCAGCATCTGGTAAGGGGGTCCGAGGATGACAGAAGATCTGAACGCACTGCGGGAAAAATTTGTCCGGGACCTCTTTGTCTCCCAGGGCCTGGGGGCGGAGATCGACGCGGCAGACTATGGCTATGCCAAGTGCTCCATGGAGATCGAGCCCCGGCACTGCAACGCCCTGGGCATCCCCATGGGGGGCACCATGTTCACGTTGGCCGACTTCGCCTTTGCCGTGGCGGCCAACCAGCGGGGCCGGGACGTGGTGACCCAGGCCTCCCAGGTGACCTTTTTGAAGGCAGCCAAGGGCAAGCGCCTGACGGCAGAGGCCCGGCAGGTGAAGGACGGCCGCCGGGTGTGCTTCTACGAGGTCAAGGTCACAGACGACCTGGGCACCGAAGTGGCCTTTGTCACCATCAACGGTTATGTGGTGCGCAACAGCGACGAGTAACCAAGAAAAAAACACCTTCCCTCCGGCGCTTTTGGCCGGAGGGAAGGTGTTTTTTGTTGCCGATCAAAAGGTAATTACGCGGCCTCCTGGCCCTGCTGGGCCAGGTAATTGTCCAGCCGCAGGGCCACGTTCTCCTGCAAGTTGCGGTAGAAGAACTGGTAGTCGTACACATGATAGACCCCGCTGTCAAAGAGGGACAGGCCCGGGGGGAAGGTGGCCGGGTCCACGTCGGTGACCTTCAGGGTCCCCCGGCTGGGGTCCAGATAGGCCCCGGTGAACTGGGGGATCTCGGTGACGATGGAACCGCTGTAGTCGGTAAAGCAGGCCCCCAGGTTTTCCTCCTTGCCGGCGGGGGTGCTGTCCGTGGCCCAGTTGAGGGGATTGATGGCCAGGGTCTTAGTGCCGGCGGGGACCATGGGGGAGTCGCTGACGCTCTCGGCCTCGGTGTTGAAGGTGATGACCACCCCCGTGTCCTCCTCAGAGCAGGCCGGCTTCAGCTGGGGATACTGGTCTGTCTCCTCCTGGGTCAGCGACCAGCCGATGGCATAGCAGGCCACCAGCTGTTCCTGCAGTTCCTCCTGGGCAAAGCAGTCCTTCATCAGCCGGATGCACATGTCCGCCCCCTGGGAAAAGCCCGCCAGGATGATGGGCTGGCCCTTGTTGTAGTGGTCCAGATAGTACAGGAAGGCGTCCCGCACGTCCTGATAGGCGGCTTCCAGATAGGGCTCCCGCTCCTCCGGGGACAGCGCATACAGGGCCAGACCCATCTGGCGGTAATAGGGGGCAAAGAGGCGGCAGTCCTGGACATAGATGCCCTTTTCCATGTTGATGGCGCCCTGAAAACTCTCCCTGACATCCCGGTCATCCAGGGGCATGTTGGTCACCTCCTGGCTGCCCTGGAACACCGTGGGGCAGAGGAAAAAGACATCGGCGCTTTTGGGTTGGTCGGCCTCCAGATAGGCCCAGTTGCCGGGGTTTGCATAAAGGCTCTGGGTGGTGGTGTCGCTGTCCGATGTGCCGGTGCAGCCGGCCAGCAGGACCAGCAGCAGGAGCAGCAGGGCGAGGGGGGCTTTTTTCATGGGTGAGCGTCTCCTTTCTGACGGGTGTGGGGGCGCTGGGCCACATATTCCTCCAGGGTCTGGCGGTTGACCTGGTCCATCCGGCGCAGCTTTTCCACGCTGTCGGCCAGCAGGGCGGGGTCCTTGCCCCGGGTCACGGCCTGGTCGATAAGGCCTTTGAGCTTGTCCGCCGTCATCTGCTTCAGATCGTCATAGAGGTCCTGGCCGATGTAGGACAAAAAGGAGCTGACCTTCTGGTCATACACGATGCCCACCAGGGGGACCCCCTGGCTGGCGGCAAAGATCAGCCCGTGCAGGCGCATGGACACCGCCACCTGCATCCGGGAGAGGATGCCGATGGTCTGCCCGGCGGTGTAGGCCTGGGTGAGCAGGTGATAGGGGGCGGTCATCCGCCCGGTGACCCGGTGGGCGGCGGAGACATCCAGCCGGGGCTCGATGGGGAAAAAGACGGGGGTCAGGCCGTAGCGTTCATAGGCGTAGTCGGCGGCGGCGGCGATGTCCTTGGCCCGGTCCTCAAACCCCGGCCAGGGGCGCAGGATAAAGCCGATGTATTTGCCATGGGCGGGGATGCCCCGGCTGTTGAGGATGCCGTCGATGACGTCATCGGGGGCGGCGGGCAGGCCCACGGTGGTGTCGGCGGACAGGGCGATGTGGGGCTCGGTGACCCCCAAGACCTCCAACTCCTTCAGAGAGTCGGGGTCCCGCAGGGTGATGGTGTCCACATAGCGGTTCATCACCCTGGCGGCCCGCCGGCGGTTGCTGGGGCTGCGGATGGGCCCGATGCCGCAGCCGTACATGATGACGGGGCAGCCGTGGCGCTTGGCGGCGGCCAGGGTCCAGAGGTAGAACCAGAGGGAGCGGTAGGAGGTCACGTCCTGCATGAGAGACCCGCCGCCGTTGATGAAGAACTTGGCGTGCTTGAAATAGTACAGGGCCTTCCAGAAGTGGAAGGTATAGAAGGCGTTGACCCGATAGGTCCGTCTGGTGTCCATGGGGCTGCGGGAAAAGACCTGGCAGGACAGGTCGGGGTCGATGGACCGCAGCTCGGTGAGGATGGCCAGGAGGATGGCGTCATCCCCGGCGTTGCCCCGGCCGTAGGCCCCGCAGATGACCACCCGGTCCCGGCCCTGCTTTTCATAGCGCAGGATGGCCTCATAGATCTCCAGCTGCCGCTGGATGGTGGCCTCGATGGAAAACTCCCGCTTGGCCTTTTCATACAGCCGCTGGCCCATGGTTTTCCGCAGCGCGGGGTTCCGGGCCAGGGTGACCAGGTGTCCGGCCAGGGCCTTGTGGTCCCCGGGGGAGAAGAGGAAGCCGTTGGCCCCGTGGTCGATGAGGTAGGCCACGCCACCTACCTGACTGCTCACCGTGGGCAGCCCCGCCCGGGCCCCTTCGGTCAGGGCGTAGGGGAAGGTCTCCGAGATGGACGTTAAGGTGTTGATGTCCAGGGCGTGGTAGAAGGAGTCGGTGTCAGAGATCCAGCCGGCAAAGCAGACCTCCTTCTCCACCCCCAGCTCCCGGGCCAGCTGTTTCAGGTTGTCCATCTCCTCCCCGTCCCCGGCGATGAGCAGCCGCAGGGCGGGGACCTCCTCATGGGCCAGGGCGAAGCCCCGGATGAGGGTGGCGACGTCCTTGACGGGGTTGAGCCGGGCGGCGATGCCTGCCACCACGCAGGAGTCGTCGGCCTCCAGCCCCACCGAGCGGAAATAGGTTTCCCGGTCCATGGCGGGGGTGCGGGGGGTGAAGTCCAGGCCGTTGTAGATGGCAAAGAGCCGCTCCGGGTCAAACTTCCGGCTGATGAGCAGGTCCACCATGGCGTCCGAGACCCCGATGCGATAGTCCAGCCGCCGCAGGGCCAGGGTGTTGATGGTGCCGTAAGACAGCCGGGACAGGGGCCGGCCCAGATAGTCCAGCCGGTAGTCGCTGTGGACGGTGGAGACGGTGGGCAGGCCGGTGCGCCTGGCCAGGAAAGCGGCCATCATGTTGCCCCTGGCCCCGTGGCTGTGGATGATGTCAAACCCCTCTTCCCGGACCATCCGCTCCAGTTTCTTCAAGTTGCGCAAAAAATTGCGGCCGGGCAGCACCTGGGTGTCGATGCCCAGGGCCCGGGCCTCCTGGGTGAAGGGCCCCTCGGTAAAGCAGACCATTTTCACCTGGATGAGGGGGGTCAGGCCGGCCAGCAGGGTGTGGACGTGGGTCTTGGCCCCGCCGGTGTCGCCGCCGCTGATCAAGTGGAGAATTTTCATGGGGTTCCTCCCAAACAAAGGATACTGGGGACAGCGCCCCTGGAATGATAGCATGGATGACAAGACATTATACCACAGTCGCCCTGCTTTTGCCAGGAAAACAATTCCCCGGCCCGGGTCTGTCCCCTTGGGTTTTGGGAAAATGATTGTATTGGGGGATATTCTATGATAAAATGTGGAAAACAAAGGAAGGCCCGGCGATCACGCGGGGCAAAGCTGCAAAAGAAGGAGGAAGGGGCATGAACGAGAACGGGGGCCAGTTTCGCAGCGCCGCCTTTGGCGGCTTTCACCGCCAGGACGTGCTGGACTATTTGGAAAAAGTCACCCGGGAGCACCAGACAACAACCGAGGAGCTGACCCGCGCCCTGGACCAGGAAAAGACCGCCCGCACCGCAGCCGAAGAGGAGTGCCGGACCCTGCGGGCCCAGCTGGAGCAGGCCGTTTCCGCCCAGGAGACCCTGGCCCAGGAGGTGGTCCAGGGGAAGCGGCGCCTGGAGGAGGCCACAGCCGCCCTGGCCCAGGCGGAGCAGCGGACAGAAGAGCTCACCCGGCAGGTGGGGGCGCTGGAACCCGGCGCCAAGTCCTGGCAGCGCCTGCGGGACACCGCCGGGGACATCGAGGTCTCCGCCCATGAGCGGGCCCAGATCACCGTCCAGACCGCCCGCGCCCAGGCTGCCCATCTCCGGGCAGAGGGGGTGCGCTGGGTGCTGGAGATCCAGGAGCGCTGCGACCGGCTCAAGGGGGAGCTGCGCACCGCCCTCACCGCCGCCCAGCAGGAGCTGGACGGGGTCCAGACCTCCTTTGCCAAGGCCCAGGAGGACATGGATGGCATCCAGAGCGCCCTGTCCGACCTGGTGGCCAGCGTCGGCGACGGGGCGGCCCGGGAAGAGGTGTGACGGCGGCGGGGCAGTGCTCTCTGCGGCCAAAATGTAATCTCTTTGTAAACATTCCGCAAAACCCATTGACAAACGGGGGGAATACATTATCTTATACTGTAAGCTGAACCCCCGGTGCTTTGGCGTCCGCCCGCCGGAGAAACAGCCAGACCAACGCAAAGAGGCGAAGAAATGATGCGTACCATGCTTGACCGCCTGTTTTTCGGCCGCAATGGCATCGACCAGTTGAATATTGCCCTGCTGGTGCTGGCAGCACTGTGCTGGGTGGCCTCCCTGGCTGTGCCCGTTCGGGGTCTGGCCAACCTGCTGCACTGGGCCTGCCTGCTGGCGGCGGCGGTGTTCTGCGTGCGGGCCTTTTCCCAGAACCTGGGCCGCCGGCAGGGGGAGAACCAGAAATTCCTGGCCATGACCCGGGGCCTGCGCCTGGGGCAGAGCTGGCGGGTCAGACGGGAGCAGCGGCGGCAGTATAAGATCTTCAAGTGTCCCTCCTGCGGCGTGAAGCTGCGGGTGCCCAGAGGGAAGGGGAAGATCAAGGTGACCTGCCGCCAGTGCGGGGCGACCTTTGAGGAGAAGAGCTGAGCAGGGGATGGGCCGGCAAAACGGCCCCAAAAGAAAATTTGAAAAAATGAAAAAAATCCCTTGACAAACCCATTGCCCGGTGGTATTATAACGAAGCTGTCGCGAGACACGGGTCGAAAACCTGACGAAAAGGATGAAAAAAGTCCTTGACAAAGGTTGAAAGTTGTGATATAGTACAATAGACCCGCAAGAGCGGCGTGCACCTTGTAAATTAAACAACGTAAGAGAAACAC
>DXEA01000132.1 GCA_019115225.1 Candidatus Evtepia faecigallinarum | reverse complement strand
TGTTGATTGCGGTGAGGGTCCACCCGTTCCCATTCCGAACACGGAAGTTAAGCTCACTCGCGCCGAAGATACTTGTTTGGAGACGAACCGGGAAAATAGGTAACGCCAACACAGAAAACAGGACGGTCAATCGACTGTCCTGTTTTTTTGTGCAAAATGGGGCGGGAGCTTTTTACGGCTCCCGCCTCAGTTTATTTTCTGAAATGATCGATCAAGCGACGGAACAACCCTTTCTTTTGCGCCGGTGCTGCCGCTTGCTGCGCTGGTGCGGCAGGCTGTGTTGGGGCTGCAGGTTGTGTTGGGGCGACAGGTTGTGCCGGAGCTACAGGCTGCGCCGCTGCTGCCCCTGGCTGGGCTGCCGCTGCGCGCTGACCGGCCAGTGTGGGACGGGGATTGCTGAGCTCTTGGCGGATTTTGGCGTTTTGAAAGACAGGGAATTGCTGAGTCCCGCCGTGTCTGGGAAGGGATTCCATCGCAGAAGCGCCGCGTCCGCTTTTCAGTGATCTCTGGTCATTGGCTAACCACGGTGCTGCTGCCGCGCGCTGGATATCCGCTTGGAAAGCGGGGGTGGCGGTCTCAAAATTGAGCATGGTGGCCATAGCGTCCAAGGGGGCCGGGGCCTGGGCGGGGGATGGGGCATTGCGAATGGCCCGGCGGTTTTCATACAGGGTCATGAAGTTGCGGGTGGCCTGGGCAGTGAAGACCTTCTCCCGGTCCGTGGACCCGGCACGACCGGCCATGCGTTCCACCCATGGTGCGCCAGCCTGGTCATCGTCCTCTGAGAGGACATCTTTTTGCAGCGTTTGGATCTGCTGCTGTGCCAGGGCAATCTTCCTCTTGCTGTCGCTGCCCCCTTTGGCCTGGGCCTCGGCGATGATGTCTTGGAGATATTGAATCTGGCGCAGGTTTTTGTTTGACCGATGGGAGCTGTTGATCGCCAGGCGGACTTCCGTACCGAAATCCGCCAAAGCCTTGGCCTCATCGCCAAAGGAAAATTTTGCGGGGTCTGCGGGGAGGTAGGGGAGGGTGGAAGAATCCGGACCGGAGGGAAGGTCCGTATCTTCCGCTACGCCCCTTTGACGGTTTTCCGCCTTCTTTGCCTCTACAGCCTTGGCAGAGCGGGAATTTCTGCGCAAGAAATCCGCAGCGGTGTAAATGGGAGCAAAGGCATCCCGGGCGTCGACCAGGGCGGGGTCAGCCTCCATGGCCAAGGAGTCCCAGTTCATCATGGCGGTGTTAACGCCATCGACAATGGCGCCGCTGGCATCTTTTCTGGTGGCGCCGTGGAGGAAGCCATACATGTGCCTGGCATCGCGTGCCTCCATATCCCGGTCCAGTTCAGCCTGGGCAGCGGCCATTTTCGCCTGGCGCCGCTTGGCAAAGAAGGTGCGCGGACTGCGCTGGACCCCGCCTGCCGGGGTGGACAGGGTGGCGGTGGTGCTCTCTACGGCTCCCTGCTGGACAGTGTGGACCAGCTCGTGGGCGGCGGTGGCAGGGTCAAAGCCTTCGGCGCCGAAGTAGACGTCCGCACCGGTGGTGAAGGCCTCGGCGCCCACGGCATCGGCCATTTGGGCGGCGGCGTCATCGGTGTGGAAGCGCACCCCGGAGAAATCGGCCCCCAGCCGGCGGCCCATGTCCTCCTTGACAGCGTCGGGGGAAGAGCCGGTGACGCCGGCAGAGAGATGGTCCGCCTCTGCTTCCGCCTGGGGGATCTGGGGCTGAATGCTGCCGCGGAAGCCGGAGTGGCGGGAAAGGATGATGTGCTCCAGGGTGTTGGGGTCCATGGGCGCCTGTTCCGGCGTCTCCTTGTGGGACAAGGAGAGGAGGGCAGAGTTGGGAATACCAGTGCCGGAGCGGGTACCGCGGGGGAGGGTGCGGGAGCCTGGTGCGGCCCCCTTCTTCTTGTCGTGGACCTGCATAGCTCTCTCCTTTCTGGTCAGAGAACAGATCTATCGTCGCAAAAGAACATCTGTATCATATTATGATACATTATCATATCATAAGTTTCCCCATTGTGCACTATTTTTTGGAGAAAAACAGGGCGCATTTCCCCAAAACCCCGGAGAAAAGGGGGAAAAGCCCCGGGCAGCTGCCCGGGGCTTTCTGATTTGCAGTATGGGGGATCAAAGGGCGGGTTTGAGGATCTCTGCCCAGGCGTCGGCGAAGGTGATCATGCCGTCGCGGGTGGGGTGGACGCCGTTGACGGTCTCAAAGGTGACCCCCTTGGCGGCCAGATCGGCCACATGGATGCCGGTCTCCTGGGCGCACTGGCGGATGACCTCGTTGTAGGGAGCGAAGTTCTCCAAATACTCCGGTTCAATGAAGTAGGGCCGGTTGAGGATGGGGGCCTCGCCGCGGCAGAGGGTGCCCACCCAGATCTGGGCGTTGGGGTGGAACTTTTGCAGGTTGTGGATCATTTCCAGGTAATCCCGGCGGAAGATGTCCAGGTCGATGTTGTTGGCGGCATCGTTGGTGCCGGTATAGACCAGGATGTGGTCGGGGGAGGCCTCCTCCGTGGCCAGGCTGCGGATGCGGCCGGGCAGGGCAGCGGAGTAGTGGCCGGTGTAGCTGACATAGGAGCCGGTGAAGGAGTTGTTCTTCAAGAACTCTCCGCCCACCTTCTTGATGGCCTGCATCCACCAGGTGCCCTCTACGGAGTCAAAGCCGGAGTAGGAGACATAGCTGGCAGAGTAAATGCTGGCCACCATGGGGGTGTAGGGCGCAAAGGTGCTGATGCCGTCCCCTAACACGGAGATCTTGGGCGCAGTTGCTTGAGACATGAAAAGTCCTCCTTTATCATAAAATGAGAATCGCAATCGGCGCATCTTCCAGTCTGATGATAGTGTATCAGACTTTTGAAAAAATAGATGTTGCGTCGGCATCATTTTTCAGATGTTTTCTCAATGTAACATGTTATACCACAGGTTGCCCAAAAGGGCAAGCGGGTGGGGAAGAAAGGGAGGACAAAATTTTCACGGGGAATTATTTCCCGGCCTCCTCTCCCATGGCCCGCAGCCAGAGCCCGGCCAGCTGGCGCATCCCCTGGCCGGTGGGGTGGAAGGCGTCCAGGGCGGTGTAGCGCACCCCCAGAGCAGCCAGGTCCACCAGATGGGCGTCCTCCTGGGCCACGGCGGCGCGGATGGCGTCGTTGTAGGGGGTCAGCCGCTCCACAAAACAGCGCATGGAGCTCTGGTCCCCGTTCACTGCCCCCAGAAGGAGGGTGCCGCAGTGGACCCGGACCTGGGGATAGGCCTCCCGCAGGCGGGCAAGCAGGAGGGCATATTCCCCCTGAAAGACCTGCGGCGGGATGTAGAAATTGGCGTCGTTGAGGCCGGCGTAGAGGAGGATGTGGTCGGGGGTCTTCCCCTCCGATGCCAGCTGCCGGATGCGCTGGGGCGGGAAGCCCCCCATCTTTCCGGCGGTGACGATGGTGTTGCCCGCAATGGAGAGGTTGGACAGGAAGGTCCCGCCCAGAGCGCGGATGACCTGCATCCACCAGGTGTCCTCCACCGTGGCCACGCCGGTGGCGGCGGCCAGGTCGGGGCTGTAGTGGTCCGCCCCCCAGGGGGAGAAGCCCTGGAAGGTGCTGATGGAGTCGCCTAACACGGAGAAATTCTTTTCTGTCTGGGCCATGACTGTCCGCCTCCTGGATACAAAATGCCAAGGCCAGTATACCAAATCGTTCCAGGAAAAGAAACGGTAAAAAACCCAAAAAGAAATTTGGGAAATTTTCAAAATATGGCGCAAATTTGGCCGAAAAGCACTGGACAATTCAGGGCGTTGGCTTTATTATATATAGTGTTTTAGTCTCGCTGCGGACTGAGGCAATTTTTTGGGGAAAAAGAGAATTTGGCAAGGAAAAAACAGAGGTGATGCTATGAAGCAAATGTTTTACGGCGGCGTCCACCCCGCCGAACACAAAGAAGCGACTGAGCAGAAACCGATCCAACCGCTGTCCCAAGCCCCGGCCCAGGTCGTCATCCCGATGTCCATGCACATCGGCGCGCCCTGTAAGCCCGTGGTGCAGAAGGGCGACACGGTCACGGTCGGTCAGCTCATCGGCGCCACCGCGGGCCTCGGTGCTCCCATCCACGCCAGCGTGTCTGGTAAGGTGCTGGCCATCGAGCCTCGTCCCGGTACCGGCGGCGTGCCTACGCTTTCTGTTGTGATCGAGAATGACTTCCAAAACACCCTTTGCCCGGACTGCAAGCCCCGGGATAATGTGGATGCCCTGACTTCTCAGGAGATCATCGACATCATCCGTGATGCTGGCTGTACCGGTATGGGCGGCGCGGGCTTCCCCACCCACGTCAAGATCGGCTCCGCAGTTGGCAAAGCAGACACCATTATCATCAATGGTGCAGAATGTGAACCCTACATCACCGCAGACCATCGTCTGATGCTTGAGCAGGGCGAAAAGATCATCGGCGGCGCCCGCTTTATCATGAAGGCCCTGCAGCTGGATCACGTCTACATCGGCATCGAAGACAACAAGATGAACGCGGTCAACCACCTGAAGGAACTGGTGGGCGATGCCAAGGACATCACCGTCCAGGCCCTGCACACCCGGTACCCCCAGGGCGCTGAGAAGCAGCTCATCCAGGCCATCACCGGCCGTGAGGTGCCCCCCGGCAAGCTGCCGGCCGACGTGGCCTGCTGCGTGTTCAACGTGGCCACCACCGCCGCCGTGTACGACGCCGTGGCCCTGGGCCTGCCTGTGTATCAGCGGGTGATCACCATCACCGGCAGCGCCGTGAAGAACCCCGTCAACCTCCTGGCTCCTGTGGGCACTTCCTTCGCCCATCTGATCGAGGAGGCCGGCGGCTGGAACGGCACCCCCGCCCGGGTCATCTCCGGCGGCCCCATGATGGGCTTTGCCCAGTATGACATGTCCGTGACCATGGGCAAGGCCAGCAACTGCGTGCTGTGCCTGAGCAAGGAGGATCTTCCCGCCACCAGCGAGAACCCCACCTGCATCCGCTGCTCCCGCTGCGTGAATGTCTGCCCCATGCACCTGACGCCCCTCTTCATGAACATGTTCGCCAAAGCCCGCCGCTGGAGCGAGGTGGAGGAAGAGTACCGGGTGATGGACTGCATCGAGTGCGGCAGCTGCCAGTACATCTGCCCGGCCAGAATTCCGCTGGTCCAGCAGTTCCGTACCGCAAAGTTCGCCATCCGCCAGCAGGCGGCCAAGAAGTAAGGAGGGGAAAGCATGGAAGAGTATAAACTGAGCGTCGCCTCCTCGCCCCACGCATCATCCCCCGTCGGGACCAAACATCTGATGCGTGATGTCCTCATCGCCCTGATCCCCGCCATGGCGATGGGCATCTGGGTCTTTGGGCCGCGCGCACTGACCACCACCCTGGTGTCGGTGATTTTCTGCGAAATCTTTGAGTGGGGCTACTGCAAGCTGATGCACAAGCCCATTCCCTGTGGGGACCTGTCGGCCGCCATCACCGGCGTGCTGCTGGTATTCGTATGTCCGGTCACCCTGCCCTACTGGACCATCATCATCGGCGACTTCTTCGCCATCGTGGTGGTCAAGCAGCTCTTCGGCGGCCTGGGCACCAACTTCCTCAACCCCGCCCTGGCCGGCAGAGCCTTCCTGATGCTCTGCTACCCCGTGCCCATGACCACCTGGGTGCTGCCCGGCAAGGAGAACTGGGCTTCCATCGTCTCCGCTGCTGACGCAGTGACCGGCGCTACCCCCCTGGCCGTGGACTACATGAAGGGCGGCGTGATGCCCGATGCCACCCTGGCCGATATGTTCATCGGCAACATCGGCGGCTGCGTGGGCGAGGTTTCCGCCATCGCCCTGCTCATCGGCGGCATCTACCTGATCGCCAAGGGCGTCATCCGCATCCGTATCCCCCTGGCCTACATCCTCACCGTGGCCGTGCTGACCCTGATCTTCTCCCGGGCTCCCGAGGGCGTCAACGTCTTCACCTGGATGCTCTATGAGATCTTCGCCGGCGGCCTGTTCCTGGGTGCCTTCTTCATGGCCACCGACTATGTTACCAGCCCCAACACCCCCAAGGGTGAGGTCATCTTCGGCATCGGCGCCGGCCTGCTGGTGGTCTTTATCCGCTACTTCGGCGGCTATCCCGAGGGTGTGTGCTACTCCATCCTCATCATGAACATCTGCGTCTGGCTCATCGACAAGGCCACCCTGCCCAAGCGGTTCGGCGTGACCGCCGAGATGCGCAAGGCGGAGAAGGAGAAGGCCAAGGCCGCAAAAAAAGCAGCAAAGGAGGGCGCTGAAGCATGAGCACTGCAAAGAAAGAACCCGGCATGGCTATGCTGGTCATCGTCCTGGCTGTCATCTGCTTGGTGGTGGCCGCTCTGCTGGGCCTGGTCAACCAGGTCACCGCACCTGCCATTGCAGCCAATACCAAAAAGACCATCCAGGACTCCCTGCAGGTGGTTCTGCCCGCCGACGCCTACGAGGAAGTGGACTACACCGGCGGCGACGTCACCCTGGACACCGGCACCACCGTGCCTGTGGTGGCTGTGTATAAGGCCGGTGAGGAGGGCTATGTGGTGGAGACCCTCTCTCCCAATGGCTTTAGCGGCTCCATCGACATGATGGCCGGCATCAACTCCGCCGGTGAGGTCACCGGCCTGGCCATCATCACCCACGCCGAGACCTCCGGTCTGGGCTCCAAGGCAACCGATCCTGAGTGGCAGGCACAGTTTGCCGGCGCCACGGGCCTGGTGGCCGTGACCAAGGATGGCGGCACCATCAACTCCATCACCGGCTCTACTATCACCTCCCGGGCAGTTTGCGACGGCGTCAACGCCGCCCGTGCTGTTGTGGAAGCACTGGGTTAAGGAGGGACCGAGAGAATGAATGTAAAGAAACAATTTGTTGACGGCCTGATTGCCCAGAACCCCGCTCTGGTCCAGCTGCTGGGCATGTGCCCCCTGCTGGCCATCACCACCTCCATGTTCAACGGCCTGGGCATGGGTCTGGCCGTTATGATCATCCTGACTTGCTCCAACGTGGTTATCTCCGCCCTGCGGAAGATCATCCCCAGCAAGGTCCGTATCGCCTGCTACATCGTCGTCATCGCCGGCTTCGTGACCATGGTCGACCTGCTGCTCAAGGGCTTCGTGCCTGCACTGTCTGCCAGCCTGGGTCTGTTCATCCCCCTGATCGTGGTTAACTGCATCATCCTGGGCCGTGCCGAGGGCTTTGCCTCCAAGAACGGCATCGGCGCTTCCGCGCTGGACGGCATCTTCCAGGGCTTCGGCAACATGGTGGCCCTGACCATCATGAGTATCATCCGTGAGTTCCTGGGCGCCGGCACCTTTGGCGGCGGCATCCTCAACGGCGGCGCCGGCTACCAGATCCTCCCCGAGAATGTGGTGGCCCTGGGCATGATCCTCCCCGTGGGCGGCTTCTTGACCCTGGGCGTGGTCATCGCCACCGTGCAGTACTTTATGAGCAAGCCCAAGAAGAATAAGGAGGTGGCGAAGTAATGGAAAGTATCACCAGCCTGCTTTCGATCGCCTTGGGCGCAGTTTTGGTCAATAACTTCGTCCTGTCCCAGTTCCTGGGCATCTGTCCCTTCATGGGCGTGTCCAAGAAGGTGGAGACCGCACTGGGCATGGGCATGGCAGTTATCTTCGTCATGGGCGTGGCCTCCGCGGTCAACTGGCCCATCAACCAGTTCCTCAACGCCAACGGCCTGAGCTTCATGCAGACCGTGACCTTCATCCTGGTCATCGCCTCTCTGGTGCAGTTCGTGGAAATGTTCCTGCAGAAGGCCATGCCCTCCCTGTATGAGGCACTGGGTGTGTACCTGCCCCTGATCACCACCAACTGCGCCGTGCTGGGTGTGACCCTGCAGAACGCGCAGAAGTCCTACAACTTCGGTGAGAGCCTGACCTATGGTATCACCGGCGGCGTGGGCTTCCTGCTGGCCATCGTCCTCTTCGCCAGCGTACGGGAACGGATGGAATTTGCCAAGTGTCCCAAGTGCTTTGAAGGCTTCCCCATCGCTCTGGTGGCGGCCAGCCTGATTGCTCTGGCATTCATGGGCTTCTCTGGCCTGAAAGTTTGGTAAGGGAGGCGAAGAGAGAACTATGAGTAATCCTGCTGTGTTAGCACCCATCGTACTGTGCGTACTGGGTATTATCTTTGGTATCATCCTGGCGGTGGCCTCCAAGGTCTTCGCCGTGGAAAAGGACCCCCGTGAGGAGGAAATCTCCGAGTGTCTCCCCGGCGCCAACTGCGGCGGCTGCGGCTATCCTGGCTGCGGCGGCTATGCCAATGCCGTGGTGAAGGGCCTGGCTCCCGTGGACGCCTGCTCTCCCGGCGGCCCCGAGGTGGCCAAGCAGATCGGCGCCATCATGGGCGTGGAAGTGGAAGAGGGCGCCCGGAAGATCGCCCAGGTCATGTGTACCGGCGGCGGCCACAACAAGACCCGCTATGACTATGTGGGTCTGGAGAGCTGCCTGGCCATCAGCCGGGTCTCCTCCGGCCCCCTCCAGTGCTCCTATGGCTGTCTGGGCGGCGGCGACTGCGTGGACGCCTGTAAGTTCGACGCCATCCACATCGTGGACGGCGTGGCCAAGGTGGACTTTGACAAGTGCGTGGCCTGCGGCGCCTGCGTGGACGCCTGCCCCAAGAACATCATCCGCATCGTGCCCCTCAACGCCAAGAAGTACACCGAGATCCCCTGTGCTTCCAAGGACAAGGGCCCCGTGGTCCGTCAGGCCTGCGACAACGGCTGTATCGGCTGTAAGATCTGCGTCAAGGCCTGCCCCAAGGAAGGCGCCATCGTGGTGGAGGACTTCCTGGCCAAGATCAACTACGACATCTGCATCGGCTGCGGTCTGTGCTCTCGCGCCTGCCCCCGTCAGCTGATCACCGTGGACGGCAAGGTCCTGCCGCCCAAGCCCAAGAAGCCTGCGGCTCCCAAGGCTGACGCAGCCGCCCCCAAGGCGGAGGCTGCGCCCAAGGCCGAGGCTGCCCCGAAGGCTGAGGCTGCCCCCAAAGCGGAGGCCGCCCCTGCTGAGGCACCGAAGGCAGAACCCGCCCCCGCACCTGAGGCCCCCAAGGCTGAGGATGCCCCCAAGGCGGAGTAAACCGTTAAAAAAAGCCGGGATGGCGATTTCGCCATCCCGGCTTTTTTTCTGGGTGCTCAGCAGCCGCCCTTGCTCTGGGAGAACTCGTAGGAAGCGCACTCGGTGCAGGCACATTCCGCGCTGGTGGGGCCGCAGCGGCCCACCTGGATGGAGGAGAGGGAGCAGACGCTCTTGGCGCTGTTGTGGTGGGAGCAGCTGGAGACGGAGCACTTGATGCTGTTGTTGGCGTTCATGCGATCATTCATGGGAATACCCTCCTTTTGAAGTCTGAGGATAGTATGGCCGCCGGCCGAGAAATTATACTTGGCCCGGCGGAAAGTTTTTCCGTTTTTTCGCGCCTTTGGCCGGGCGGCGGCATACAATGGGCCAGAGAGGAGGTGAGCGGGTTGGATCTGCGCAACAACCGGATCACCATGGGGGAGCTGCTGGCCGATCCCCGGTCCCGGCAGGTGCTGGCGCGGCACTTTCCCCAGGCCATGGCTCTGCCCATCCTGGCCAAGGCGGGCACCATGACCCTGGCCACAGCCATGAAGCTGGGGGCGGCCTATGTGCCCCGAAAGGCCATTGAGGCGGCCCTGGCGGAGCTGCGGCAGCTGTGAGACCGTGCATAATAGGGGCGGGCATCGGGCCGGCCCCTACCTACATAGGGGAAAAAGTTTTTTTCTTTTTAGTGACTAAATTCAAAAATATATTGACAAGAGTCCCGAAATGTGCTACTATATGCAAGCTAACGGTTCTGGGAACTGTCCCATGCGGGTGTAGTTCAATGGTAGAATCCCAGCCTTCCAAGCTGGTCGCGTGGGTTCGATTCCCATCACCCGCTCCATCTGCAAAACCGACAGCCTTGGGTGTCGGCTTTGCAGATGGCGCGGCAGAGGGACGGTTAGCGTGGGACGAAAGTTCAGACCGGGTGCCGAGGTCAGACCGGCGAAGGGGTCTGCGATATGCGCCTGTAGCTCAGTTGGATAGAGCAACTGCCTTCTAAGCAGTGGGTCAGGGGTTCGAGTCCCTTCAGGCGTGCCATTTTCTTGCACTGCCGCAAGTCGATATGGTGGGTGTAGCTCAGTTGGTTAGAGCACCGGATTGTGGTTCCGGGTGTCGAGGGTTCGAGTCCCTTTACCCACCCCAGACATCTCGGGAGAGAGCCGGAGCATCGGTTCCGGCTCTCTTCTCATAGAGAGGCATATCATGATGGGGTGTCGCCAAGTGGTAAGGCACGGGACTTTGACTCCCGCATTCGCTGGTTCGAGTCCGGCCACCCCAGCCAAATTCGACCCGTTAGCTCAGTTGGCAGAGCACCTGCCTTTTAAGCAGGGTGTCCGGGGTTCGAATCCCCGACGGGTCACCAAAAATCGGCAAGCTCCACAGGAGCTTGCCGATTTTTTCCTTTTTCACGGTTTTCCACTTCTTTCCTCTGGGGACACCTTTCCGGAGGCCCCATGCCTTCCCGGGCAGATTTTGCGCAGGCGGGGGTAAAATTTGCGGGAAAAGCCACAACCGTGGGGCTGTTTGCTATACTGAAAGGAACATGAGAAGATAGCCAAGGGGAGTGAGAGAGATGATTGAGAAGTTATTCCGGGTAACGGAAGCGGGCTCCACCGTGCGCACGGAGCTGCTGGCCGGCCTGACCACCTTTATGACCATGGCCTACATCCTCATCGTCAACCCGGGGATGTTTGCGGAGCTGCCGGGGGTGTCCTACAACGCCATCTACATCGCCACCGCCATTTCCGCCGCCATCGGGACCATCCTGGTGGGCCTGCTGGCCAACATCCCGCTGGCCCAGGCCTCGGCCATGGGGTCCAATGCCTTTTTCGTCTATACGGTGTGCATCGGCTTTGGCCTGACCTATGCCAACGGCCTGGTGCTCATCCTGCTGGACGGCATCACCTTTGTGATCCTGACGGTGACCGGCCTGCGCCGGAAGATTTTTGAGGCCATCCCCACGGCGGTCCGGGTGGCCATCCCCGCGGGCATCGGGCTGTTCATCGCCTTCATCGGCCTGCAGAACGCCGGGATCGTGGTGGACGACCCGTCCACCTATGTGAACCTGGCCTCCATGAACCTCTTCAGCGGCAAGGCCACCTGGGGGGATGTGATGCCCATTCTGGTGGCCCTGGCCGGGGTGTTCGCCATTGCGGTGATGGTCTGCCGGCGGGTCCGGGGGGCGGTGCTGTGGGGAATCCTGGGGGCCACGGGGCTCTATTACCTGCTGGGGCTCACGGTGCCGGGCTTTTACGGCAACCTCTCTGTGGGGGAGAGCCTGAACCCCCTGACCGCCTTTGTGGACTTTGCCAACCTGTCCTTCGGCAAGGTGTTCACGGAGGGCTTTGACTTCTCCGCCTATCTGGCCACCCACAGCGTCACCGAGCTGGTGCTGATGGTCATTACCACCGCCCTGGCCTTCTGCCTGGTGGACATGTTCGACACCATCGGCACCCTGTATGGGGCCTGCGCCCGGGGGAACCTGCTCACCGAGAAGGGGGAGGTGCCCAACATGGAGCGGGCCATGCTCTCCGACGCCATCGCCACGGTGTGCGGCGCGGTGTGCGGCACCTCCACGGTCAGCTCCTATGTGGAGGCCTCGGCGGGGATCGCCGAGGGGGGCAAGACCGGCCTGGCGGCCATGGCCACGGGGGGCCTCTTCCTGGTGGCCCTCTTCCTCAGCCCGGTGGCCGCCCTGGTGCCCAACTGCGCCACGGCAGCGGCCCTGATCTATGTGGGCATCCTGATGATGAACTGTGCCCGGCAGATCGACTGGTTAGACACCGAGCAGGCGGTGCCCGCCTTCCTCACCCTGGCCATCATGCCCATGACCTATAACATCTCCTATGGCATTGCCTTCGGGGTGATCTCCTATGTGGTCATCACCCTCTTCACCGGCAAGGGCAAGGCCATCAAAGGGGGGACCTGGGTCATCGCGGCGCTGTTTACGGTGATGTTTTTCGTCACGCACTGAGGATATCCGATAAAGCCCCCCAGGGACCCAATGGTCCTTGGGGGGCTTTGCTGTGTGGAGGGGAGTATGATGGGGGGAGTTATCGCCAGGAAGTTCTGGCGGAGAGCTCTGTGATGGTGCCCTTCCCGGTGGTGCTCATCTTGTAAAGCAGGGTATTATAGTGTTCTGGCCCCCACACTTTGTAGGAATAGCTGCTGTAACCGATAAAAACCTCGGGGTGGGGTTCGGAGTAGGAGAGCATCGTCTCATCCGGATAGCACGCCTTGAGGGCCTCTGCGGAGAAGCCAGCGTGAACGCCGTAGTTGTCGGCATAGTCCGGGGAGGAGGTGGCAATCTCCATGACATAGACCGTGCGGGGATTGCTCTTATCAATGATGTACTTGACATACACCGAGTCATAGGTCTCCATGGAAATGGTGCAGGGCGCATCCTGCTCTCCGGCGTCCGGGTGCTCCAGAATTTCCTGAAGGGAGGCCGAGGCCAGGAAGTCTTTCAGTTCCTGGTAGGGCCGCTGCCCGATGTGGAGGGTCTTGCCTTCGGCATTGGTCAGGGAGAAGGGGAGATCGTCAGTGGTGAAACCGTACAGGCTCAGGATATCAAAATTTTTCCGGGTCTCCGGCAGGGCCAGACGGGTTACAATGGCGGCGGTCTCTGCCCGGGTGATGGTGTCATCGGGGCGGAAGTTGTGGGTCTCCGGGTCCCCGGCCAGCACGCCGGCGCGGTAGAGCTGGAAAATCTCCTCGGCATAGGGCACCGGGAAGGTGTCATAACAGTCCACGTCGCCGATGGAAAAGATGGAGTTGATCTTTGCCAGACCCTCCTGAGGTAGGCAGTGGGCAAAGAGCCGGGCCATTTCTCCCCGGGTAGCGGGACGGTTGTAGTCAGAAAACTCCTCTGGCTGGAGGATGCCGTTGGCCTCGGCGTAAGCCAGATAGGGCTCTGCCCACTGGGCGCCCTGGACCGGGACAATGGCATCGGGCTGCCCGGTGTAGATGCTGTGGATGGTGGAAGCGATGGTGACGGCCTCATTGAGCCGCAGCGCCCCTTGGGGATGGAATGTGGTGGGGGAGACCCCGTGTAGGATGTCCAGCTCGCAGGCCAACCGGACGACTCCCTCTTGCTGGTCGCCATACCACTGGGTCTGGTCGATGTCGGTGAACAGATCATAGGCTTCCAGGTTGGTGCGTGCAAACGCCTGGAAACCGGTGGGGACTGTGGCAGCGGTGGGGAGCACCAGGCTCATGCACAGCGCGGCGATCAGGAGCACCAGCCGAGGTCCTCTGTGTTTCCTCATAAAAACACCTCCTTATCCGGTTTAGACGAACGCCAGAGAAAAAAGTTCCTTTACAAAGAGACGGGGCCCCTTACGACTTCACCCCCATGGTCTTTTTGGCGCTGATGAGGAAGCGCCGGGCGGCGGGGGAGAGGTTGTCCAGGTCGGGCAGAGAGGCCCCCAGCTGCCGGTGGGCCCGGGGGACCAGGGGCCGGACGGTGACGCCGGGGTGCTCCTCGTGGAGGTAGAGGGCGGGCATCACCGACACCCCCAGCTCCAGGCGGACCATGGCCAGGATGGCCAGCTCGTCCTTGGAGGTCCAACGGACGTTGGGATGGACCCCGGCGTCCCGGATGACCCGGGAGATGTCATAGTCATAGGCCCGGTCCTCCAAGATGAAGGGCTCCTCGGCCAGCTGGGCCAGGGAGAGCTCGGGGCAGCCGGCCAGGGGGTGGTTCTGGGGGACCACCGCCCAGATCTCATCCTCCAGGAAGGGGATCCAGTGGTAGGGGGTGTTCTCATGATAGCTGCAAAAGGCCAGGTCCACCGCCCCCTCCCGCAGCCACTCGTCCAGCTCCTCCTGGCCGGTCTCCAGGATGGAGACGGTGATGCCGGGATACTGCTGGGCGAAATCCCGCAGGATCTGGGGCAGCCAGAACCGGGAGATGGAGGGAAAGGTGGCCACGGACACCGTGCCCACGGCCAGGCCCCGGATGTCGGCGGCCTCCTCCTCCAGCTGGCGGTTCTTGCGCTCTAACTCCCGCAGCAGGGGGAGGATGCGCTGGCAGTCCTGGGTGGGCCGCACGCCGGCCCGGGAGCGCAGCAGGAGGGGGAAGCCCAGCTCGTTTTCCAGGGATTTGATGACATAGCTCAGGCCGGACTGGGTATACCCCAGCTGTTCTGCGGCACGGGTCAGATTGCCCAGGTCGATGGCGGTGAGCAGGGCGACGCATTTTTTCTGGTCCATGGAGCCTCCTTTCCATCAAAAAAACTGATGGGTATGGGATGAGTTTCTTTCCCCCAGAAAAACTGATGAAAAGGGTGGGTTTTTCTCGTTTTACAATCCGGGATGGATTTAGTATAATGCAAGCAGAAAGAGAAAGCAAGCAGACCGGTCAAACTTCCTTTTCTCACCCATCCGACAGACCTATCCTGAGAAAGGAGCATCATGATGAAAACCAGAACAACCCATCTTGTGTATCTGCTGCTGTGGCTGGTGGTGCTGGCCGCCTATGTGACCGCCCTGAGCAATCTGCCCCAGGGACCCAATCTGCTGATGATCCTTCCCGCAGGGCTGGGCAGCATCGCTGCGGCCCAGGAATGGTCGGACTTTCTGGCCGCGAAAAAGCGCCCGGCCTGAGCCGGCGCCCCCTCGGGCCCCATTTCCCATACTATCTCCCTTATCAGAACTCCCTCTCTTTTCATTCTGATTCGTGTAAAAGACCGCGGGTCTGACGGAACACCCCCTTTGTTCCGTCGGGCCCGCGGTCTGCATTTGCGCCCCAGGCAGGATGCTCTGCCTGGGGCGCTGGTTCAGTGGCCGCGATGTTTTTCCTTGTGTTTCTGCCGGCGCAGGAGATATTGGCGCTCCTGCTCCTGTGCCCGGCGCTGCCGGCGCAGGGCCTGGCGGGCCTGGAGCCGCTGCTCCTGCTGGTGCTTCATGGCGTTCTGGGCCTTGGTGCCCATGGTCGGTGTCTGGAGCTGCTTTTTGATCTGCCGCTGCAGCCGCTTGGGGTTTGCGGCAGGGGGCGGAGGGACTTGGCCGGCGGGGAGGGGCGGGCTGAAGGTTAGATCCCGCCAGTGGGCCAGGAGGTAGTGATAGACCTCATAGTCCTTGGGCTCAGCCCCGAAGATGATTTTGCAGACCTGATACTGGCCATCCTCCTGTCGCTCATACAGGCCCACCCAGAAGGGGGCCTGAAAGGTGACGGTGAGGACAGAAACTGCCGTTTGCATAGGGGTTCCTCCTTTATGATATGCTCACGGGGAAGGGACAACCAAGGAGGCAGGTTACTGACGGCGGCGGCCGCGGCCGCTCCCGGACTACCGACCGGGACGTGTTTTTATCCCCGCAGGGATAGTGTAGCAAATTCCTTCCTCCTCCGCAAGTGGGGGTCAAGAAAGCGAAAGATGGGGGAGAGAAGGGGAACGGTTTTGGCAAAAACGGCGACTTGACGGGGCCTTGAGAACGTGCTAACATAAAAGCAAGTTCAAAAGACAAAACCAGTGAGTAAGAAGAGTACCTTTCCACGCAGCCTTTCAGAGAGCCGCCGTCGGTGCAAGCGCGGCAGGACCGGTGAAAAGGGAATGGCCTTACGAGGGCGGAGCGAACGCCTCCCGGCAGGGGGGTCAGTAGTGGCCGACGGGGACCGCACCCGTTATCCGGGCGGCACGTATGATGGTACGTGAACAGAGCGGGCGCAGCGCGTCAATTTGGGTGGTACCGCAGGAGTCAGTCTTGTCCCATTTCGTTGAGAAAACGAGAGGGGAGCAAGGCTTTTTTTGTTGTCCATGATTTGACCAGGGAGAGCCTCACTCACCATCAAAAAAACATCAAATCAAAAGGAGAAGATCAACATGAAAAACCTGAAGAAACTGCTCTGCGGAGCCCTGTCCCTCACCGCCGTGCTGACCCTGGCCGCCTGCGGCGGACAGGACCAGACCGCCGAGACCGGCGGCGACGTGCCCATCATCGGCATCAGCCAGTACGGCCAGCACGGCTCCCTGGACAACTGCCGGGAGGGCTTCCTCCAGGGCCTCCAGGAGGCCGGCCTGGTGGAGGGCACCGACTATACCATCGACTACCAGAACGCCAGCTTTGACGACAACCTGGCCATCCAGATCGCCCAGGCCTTTTCCGCCGAGGATGCGGCCCTGATGGTGGGCATCGCCACCCCCGCCGCCACCGCCTGCTATGCCGCCGCCGAGGATAAGGACATCCCCGTCATCTTCACCGCCATCACCGACCCCGTGGGGGCCAAGCTGGATTCCGGCAACATCACCGGCACCTCCGACGTGCTGCCGGTGGAGGGCCAGCTGGAGCTCATCCGGGCCCTCCAGCCCGAGGCCAAGACCATCGGCATCGTCTATACCACCAGTGAGTCCAACTCCGTCTACTCCGTGAGCGTGTACCAGGAAAAAGCCGCTGACTATGGCTTCACCATCGAGGCCGTGGGCGTCACCGCCCAGTCCGAGGTCACCCAGGCGGTGGACTCCCTCATCGCCAAGGGCGTGGACTGCTTCTCCAACCTCACCGACAACAACGTGGTGGGCGTGCTGGGCTCCATCCTGGAAAAGACCAACGAGGCGGGCATCCCCGTCTACGGCTCTGAGATCGAGCAGATGAAGCTGGGCTGCGTGGCCGGGGCCGGCCTGGACTACGTCCAGCTGGGCATCCAGACCGGCAAGATGGCCGCCAAGGTCCTCACCGGCGAGGCCACCTGCCAGGACCTGCCCTACGAGGTCATTGAGAACTATTCCCTGTACACCAACAGCCAGGCCATCGCCGCCATGGGCCTGACCCTGCCGGAGGAGATCGCCCAGCAGGCCGAAGAGGTGGGCGCCCAGGCATAATAAGACCCGCAGCGAAGAAGGAGGAGAGACCGTATGTCAGACTTGATCATTTCCACCCTGACCCAGGGGCTGATCTACGCGCTGCTGTCCTATGGCGTGTACATCACCTATTCCGTCCTGGACTTCCCCGACCTGACGGTGGACAGCAGCTTCCCCCTGGGCGCCGCGGTGACGGCCATCCTCCTGCTGGGAGGCATGGACCCCTGGCTGACCCTGCTGTGTGCCGCCGGCGCCGGCGCCATTGCCGGCCTGTGCACGGGCCTGATCCATGTGCGCCTGGGGGTCCGGGACCTGCTGGCGGGCATCATCACCATGACCGCCCTGTCATCCATTAACCTGCTCATCGCCGGGTCCAACGTGACCGTGGAGCGGGCGGTGGACACCATCTTCACCTCCGCCCCCGTCATGGCCCTGCTGGGGGATCTGAGCCTGAGCGGCCGCAAGCTGGTGGTCTCCCTGGTGCTGGCGGTGGTCATCAAGCTCCTGCTGGACCTGTACTTCCGCACCAAATCCGGCCTGCTCCTGCGGGCGGCGGGGGACAACGGCACCCTGGTGACCACCCTGGCCCAGAACAAGGGCAATAAGAAGGTGCTGGGCGTGGTCATCGCCAACGCCCTGGTGGCCCTGTGCGGGGCGGTGGTATGCCAGGAACAGCGCAGCTACTCCGCCGTCATGGGCATCGGCCAGGTGGTCTTTGGTCTGGCCACGGTCATCATCGGCATCTCCCTGGTCCGCTTCTTCACCCACTCCAAGGGGGCCCAGGGGCTGCGCAAGACCAAGGGCCTGCGCTTCCTGGCCACCCCCCAGGGGACCACAGCCGTGCTGCTGGGGAGCATCCTGTATAAGTTCTGCGTGCAGATCGCCATCAACGTGGGCCTGCCCGCCAACATGCTCAGGTTCATCACCGCCGCCCTCTTCCTGGTGGTGCTGGTGATCGCGGGAAGAAAAGGGGAGGAGATCATCCATGCTTGAGATGCGCCAGATCACCAAGGTCTATAACCCCGGCACGGTGACCGAGTTAAAACTCTTTGAAGACTTCGACCTGACGGTGCCCGACGGCCAGTTTGTCTCCATCGTGGGCAGCAACGGCTCGGGCAAGACCACCCTGCTCAACCTCATCTGCGGCTCCATCCCCCTGGACGCCGGGGATGTGTGCATCGACGGCAAGAGCATCCGCAAGCAGAAGGACTATCAGCGCTACGCCGTCATCGGCCGGGTTTATCAGAACCCCGCCCTGGGCACCTGCCCCAACCTGACCATGCTGGAGAACCTCTCCCTGGCCGACAACAAGGGCAAGCGTTTCGGCCTGGGCTTTGGGGTGAACAAGAAGCGGATCGACTACTACCGGTCCGAGCTGGCCGCCCTGGGCCTGGGGCTGGAGGATAAGCTGGACGTGCCCATGGGGGCCCTGTCCGGGGGCCAGCGTCAGGCGGTGGCCCTGCTCATGGCCACCATGACCCCGCTGAAATTCCTCATCCTGGACGAGCACACCGCCGCCCTGGACCCCAAGACCGCCGAGACCATCATGGTCCTCACCGGCAAGGTGGTCCGGGAGAAGGGCCTGACGGCCATGATGGTCACCCACAACCTCCGCTACGCGGTGGAGTACGGGGACCGGCTGCTGATGCTCCACCACGGCCAGGTGGTCCTGGACCGAGCGGGCCAGGAGAAGGCCCAGACGACCACGGAAGAACTCCTTCAGGTGTTCAATCACTACAGTATCCTATAATAAGCAACGGCCCGCCGGGTACCCGGCGGGCCGTTTCGTTTGAAAAAAACGCTGCCCAAAGGGGAGATCCCTTCGGGCAGCGGATGGCTCGGAAAACCCTCAGGCCAGCTTGGCCTTGGACAGCTCGGTGAGCTTGGTGAAGGCGGCCTTGTCGTTGACGGCCATCTCAGCGAGCATCTTGCGGTTGATCTCCACGCCGGCCAGCTTCAGGCCGTGCATGAAGTTGGAATAGTTCATGCCGTTGAGCTTGCAGGCGGCATTGATGCGGGCAATCCACAGCTGGCGGAAGTTGCGCTTCTTCTGCTTGCGGCCCACGTATGCGTAGGTCAGGGACTTCATAACCTGCTCGTTGGCCATCTTGAAGTGCTTACTCTTGGCACCCCAGTAACCCTTGGCCATCTTCAGGATCTTATTTCTTCTCTTGCGCGTCATCATCGCGCCTTTGACTCTTGCCATGTTATGTCAGCCTCCTATGTGTGTGGTTGAAGAGAGATTATTTATAGAGGATCATGCGCTTGATGGCGGCCTCGTTGGTCTTGTCGGCATAGGCGCCGGCGCGCAGGCCGCGCTTACGCTTGGTGGTCTTCTTGTTCAGAATGTGGCTCTTGTTGGCGTGGGCGCGCTTGACCTTGCCGCTCTTGGTGAGGTTAAAGCGCTTTTTGGCGCCGCTGTGGGTCTTGATCTTCAGCTTAGGCATAGCGGAAAACTCCTTTTACTTTTTTTCTTTGTTCTGCTTGCAGGACAGAAACATGGTCATGTGGCGTCCCTCCAGCTTGGGCTCTTTGTCCATGGTCGCCACCTCAGCGCAGTCGGCCGCGAATTTCTCCAGCAGACGCTTGCCGATGTCGGTGTGGGCCATTTCCCGGCCGCGGAAGCGGACGGCTACCTTGACCCGGTTGCCATCGGCCAGGAACCGCTGGGCGTTGCGGACCTTGACATTGAAATCATTGACGTCGATCCCCGGGGACATGCGCACTTCTTTGATCTCTACGATCCGCTGGTTTTTCTTTGCCTCCTTGTCCCGCTTGGTCTGCTCAAAGCGGTACTTGCCGTAATCCATGAGCTTGCAGACGGGGGGGACGGCGTTGGGAGAGATCTTCACCAGGTCCAGGTCGGCCTCGTTGGCCTTCGCCATGGCCTCGGCCAGGGGCAGGATGCCCAGCTGTTCGCCCTGGGCGGAGATCAGGCGCACTTCCTTGTCGTGAATCTCTTCGTTGATCTGATGAGCCGTGTGAGCTATGATTGACGCACCTCCAGTACTAAACCATAAAAAAATGGATACCTTTCGTAAAAGACGCAAAAAGGTATCCGCACCACAGCACAACGACGCCCCGGACGGAGCGGCGGCGGCATGTTATCAACCCCTGAAGCACGGGCACAGAGGTGAGGCAGGCGGAACCTTCCTACTTTATTTTACGGCGATTAGTATAGCACGCACCCCCCGCACTGTCAAGAGAAATCTTGCAAAAAAGATCTGCTCGACCTGGCGGTTTTCCAGGATTCGGGCAGATCTGATGGATTTTTCAAAAAAGATTCTATATCATGGCAAGGGATGCGGCCGGGCAGGTCATCCCTGCCGGCGCTGGAGGACCAGGCGGTCGGCGATCATGGCGATGAACTCGGAATTGGTGGGCTTGCCCTTGGAATTGCTGACTGTAAAGCCAAAGTATTTCTGCAGGGTATCCAGGTCCCCCCGGTCCCAGGCCACTTCGATGGCGTGGCGGATGGCCCGCTCCACCCGGGAGGCGGTGGTGCCGAACTTCCGGGCCACCTCGGGGTAGAGGATCTTGGTGACGGCGTTGATGACGTCCATGTCCTCCACGGTCATGATGATGGCTTCCCGCAGATACTGGTAGCCCTTGATGTGGGCGGGCACCCCGATCTCGTGGATGATGGCGGTGACGCTGGCCTCCAGGCTCTGGCGGCTGGCGGCGGCAGAGGGGGCAGGCTCGCTGTCCTCGGCCCACCGGTCAGAGGCCAGCAGACGCACCCGCTCCACCACAGAGGCCACCCGGCAGGGCTTCATCATGTAGTAGTCCCCGCCCCGGGCGGCCACCTGCTCGGCCATGCACCCCCGGGCGAAGCTGGAGAGGATGAGGGTGCTCACGGGCTTGCCCTTCACTGCGTCCAGCACGTCAAAGCCGTCCATGCGCCCCAGTACCAGGTCCATGATCAGGATGTCCGGCCCCCGTTCGTTGACCAGTTGGATCGCCTCTTGTCCGTCGCTGGTCTGCCCAACGACCTCCAGGCCCTCTTCGGCCTGAAAAGCCTCCACCAAAACGGCGCGGAACTCCTCGCTGGTGTCGGCGATGAGAATGGTTTTCTTCATTTCCATGCAGCTCTACTCCCTCTATGGACAGCCAGGTCCCCCCGGCTGTCCCAGTTTTTCATGCAGTTTAACAGGTTTCCACCAGTCATCCATAATTTACCACGATGGGACAGAAAACACAAGGTAAAAATGTAAAATACTGGAAAATAACTTCCAGAAAAGTTCGACACTTTTCGCGCCGTCTCCCCCGGCTGAGACAGCAGGGGGCAGAAATCCAGGAAAACCAGAAAAAAATCCCGGGCGGGAGAAATTTTGTTGTCAAAAGCAGTTTACGAATGGGAGAGGGGATGGTATGATGTAAAACGATGCATTATTATTACGTTTTTCCCGCTCCTTCGGGGCGGGGTCCCAGGAAAGGGGATATGGATAGGTTATGAAGAAGAGACTGATGCTGGGCAATGAGGCGGCGGCCCGGGGCCTGTATGAGGCAGGCTGCGGGCTGATCTCCAGCTACCCCGGCACGCCCAGCACAGAGATCACTGAGCAGGCGGCCAAGTATGACGAAATCTATTGCGAGTGGGCCCCCAATGAAAAGGTGGCCATGGAGGTGGCCTTCGGCGCCGCCCTGGCCGGCCAGCGCAGCGCCTGCGTGATGAAGCACGTGGGGGTGAACGTGGCGGCCGACCCGCTGTTTACCATCTCCTACACCGGCATCAACGCCGGCATGGTCATCTGCGTGGCAGACGACCCGGGGATGCACTCCTCCCAGAATGAACAGGACTCCCGGCACTACGCCGCCGCGGCCAAGCTGCCCATGCTGGAGCCGGCGGACTCGGAGGAGGCCCGGCAGTACGCCAAGCTGGCCTTTGCACTTTCTGAGGAATACGACACCCCCGTCTTTTTGAAGATGTGTACCCGCATCTCCCACTCCCAGAGCATCGTGGAACTGGGCGAGCGGGAGGAGCGCCCCCTGCGCCCCTATGTGAAGGACATTGCCAAGTACGTCATGGTCCCCGGCAACGCCCGGCCCCGCCACCCCATTGTGGAGGCGCGCACCCGGCGGCTGCAGGAGCTGGCGGAGACCACGGAGCTCAACCGTGTGGAGCTGGGGGGGGACACCTCCTTTGGCATCATCACCTCCTCCACCTGCTATCAGTATGCCCGGGAGGTTTTTGGGCCCCAGGCCTCCATCCTGAAGCTGGGCCTGGTGAACCCCCTGCCCCGGCAGAAGATTTTGGACTTTGCCGCCAAGGTGGACCAGCTCATCGTTTTGGAAGAACTGGACCCCTTCATTGAGGATCACTGCCGGGCCCTGGGCCTGGAGGTGCTGGGCAAGGATCAGCTCCCCCTGGTGGGCGAGTTCTCCCAAGGCCTGGTGGCCCAGAAGCTGCGCCAGGTGGAAAAGCCCTGGGTCAGCCTGGACGAGCAGGTCCCCGGCCGGCCGCCGGTGCTGTGCGCCGGATGTCCCCACCGGGGTCTGTTCTACACCCTGGCCAAGCACAAGGTCACCGTGCTGGGAGACATCGGCTGCTACACCCTGGCCGCCTACGAGCCCCTGTACGCCATCGAGACCTGTGAATGTATGGGCGCCTCGGTCAGCTCCATCCACGGCTTCAACAAGGCCCGGGGCCAGGAGAGCGAGGGCAAGACCGTGGCCGTGCTGGGGGACTCCACCTTCATGCACTCGGGCATGACCGGCCTGGCCAACATCGCTTATAACCAGAGTAACTCCACCGTCATCATCCTGGACAACTCCACCACCGGCATGACCGGCCACCAGGAGAACCCCACCACCGGCAAGAACCTCCGGGGGGACCCCGCTGGCAAGATCGACCTGGAGACCCTCTGCCGGGCCATGGGCATCCGCCGGGTCCGAGTGGTGGACCCCTATGACCTGAAGGCCACCGAGCAGGCGGTCACCGAGGAGCTGGCCGCCCCCGAGCCGTCGGTCATCATCACCCGCCGGCCCTGTGTGCTGCTCAAGTCCGTGGAGAAGCACCCCCCTTACCGCATTGAACCCGACAAGTGCAAGGGCTGCAAGCTGTGCATGCGCATCGGCTGCCCGGCCATCTCCTGGAAGGAGAAGGACAAGAAGGCAGTCATCGACCCCACCCAGTGCGTGGGCTGCGGCGTGTGCGACCAGCTGTGTAAGTTCGACGCCTTCCTCCATGAGGGCTGAGCCCGCCCTGAAGAACCGAATCCCAGTTGCTCCCAAGAGCCACCCCCAGAAGGGAGCAGGACCCCCCGTGAGCCCTGCTCCTTTTTCCTGCCCAATTATTTTTGGGAACCCCAGGAAATATTTGGGGATAACAGGCAAAACGTGCAAAAACAGGAAGGGCCGGTCCCTGCCTCAGAGGGGGGCTGGCCGAAGATTGGTCTGTCGGGGCATCCCGCCCCGGCGGAAAGGATATAGATAGAATGAAAAACAGGAGGGGGTCCTGCTGACGGCCCGCTCCCATGGGAGGAATGGAGCATGTTAAGTCAGATCCTGGCCGTGGTGATCTTTGCGGCCATGTTCGTGGAGATCGTCCGGGAGAAGTTTCCCCGCTATCTGGTCACCCTGGTGGCCGGCGGCCTGACCCTGGTGGTGGTCTTTCTGGTGGTCATGCAGAGCGTGCCCGACGTGCTCACGGCCCTGAGCCTGCACAGCATGGCGGAGACCACCTTCTGGTACACCGGCGCCCATGTGGTCAACGAGATGAACACCGGCATCAACTGGAGCACCATCATCTTCATCAGCGGCATGATGATCATGGTGGAGGGCATGAGCGAGGCAGGCTTTTTTGACTGGCTGTGCCTGCGCCTGGCCAAGCTGGTCAACTATAAGCCCGTGCCCCTGCTCATCTGCTTTATGATCCTGTCGGCGGTGCTGTCCATGTTCATCGACAGCATCACCGTCATCCTGTTCCTGGCGGTGGCCAGCGTCCGTCTGGCCCATTTGCTGAAATTCGACCCCATCCCCCTGATCATTGCCGAGATCTTCACCGCCAACCTGGGCGGCTCTGCCACCATGAGCGGGGATCCCCCCAACATCATCATCGGCACCGCCCTGGGCCTGACCTTTGGGGACTTTTTGCAGAACACCGGCCTCATCGCCCTGGTGGGCATGGTGGTCATGGTGCCCTATTTCTACTTCTGCTTCCGCAAGGAGGTGGGGCAGGTGGATGAGAAAGCCCGGCGGGAGGCCATGGAGCTGGACCCCCGGGACTCCATCCCCAACCGGCGCAAGTTCAACATCAGCGTGACCATCTTCGTGGTCACGGTCATCCTGCTGGTCACCCACGCCATGACGGGGCTGACGGTGGCCACGGTGGGGGTGATCGCCGCGGTGCTCACCCTGGCGGTGAACAAGAACCCCATCCTCCTGCTCCAGCGGGTGGACTGGCAGACGGTGCTGTTTTTCATCGGCCTCTTCCTCACCGTCAGCGGCCTGGAGCAGACCGGGGTGCTGGAGGCCATGGCCAACGGCATCGCCAGCATCACCGGCGGCAACCTGACCATCATGGTCATCATCATCATCTGGCTGTCCGCCGTGGCCTCGGCCTTTGTGGACAACATCCCCTTTGCGGCCACCATGGTGCCGGTGATCACCTCCCTGTCCACGACCATGGGGGTGGATCTGAACACCCTGGCCTGGACCCTGTCCATGGGCACCGACATCGGCGGCAGTGCCACCCCCATCGGGGCCTCGGCCAACGTGGCGGGCACCGCCATCGCCGCCCGGGAGGGCCACCCCATCAGCTGGAGCCGCTATTGCAAATACTCCGCCCCTGCCGCCGTCATCGTGGTGGCCATCAGCATGGCCATGATCCTGCTGCGCTACTGAGGGCAAGATTTTATCAGAAAGGAACGATCCGTTCATGCTCAGCCGTGTCCTGGCTCTGGTCATCGTCATCGTCTTGTTTGTGGAACTGCTGCGGGGGAAACGCTCCCGCTGTCTGCTGACCCTGTCTGCCGGGGCGGTGATGGTCCTGGTGGTGCTGCTGGGGGCCATGGGCAGCGTGGACGCCGTGTGGGAGGCCCTGAGCCTGAACAGCTTTGTCAAGCTCCCCTTCTGGTATGCCCACGGGGGCGTGACGGAGTTCAATGTGGGCATCAACTGGAGTACCGTCCTCTTTCTGACGGGGATGATGGTCATGGTGGAGGGCATGAGCGAGGCGGGCTTTTTCGACTGGATCTGCCTGAAACTGGCCAAGCAGCTCAAGTTCCGCCCCATGCCCCTGATGCTCAGCTTCATGATCCTGGCGGCCCTGCTGTCCATGTTCGTGGACAGCATCACGGTCATCCTCTTCCTGGTGGTGGCCACGGTGCGCCTGGCCCACTTTTTGAAGTTTGACCCGGTGCCCCTGATCATCGCCGAGATCTTTTCCGCCAACCTGGGAGGCGCGGCCACCATGAGCGGTGATCCCCCCAACATCATCATCGGTACCTCCCTGGGCCTGAGTTTTTGGGACTTTATCCGCAACAACGGCGTCATCTGTCTGGTGGGCCTGGGGATGGTACTGGTCTATTTCTACTTCTGCTTCCGCAACAAGCTCAAGGCGGGCTACACCGTGGACCCGGCCCTGTGGGAGATGAACCCGGGGGATGCCATCCTCAACCGAAAGACCTTTGGCATCCGCGTGGCCATTTTCGGGGTGGTCATCCTCCTCATCGCCACCCACACCCTCACGGGCCTGACCATGCCCACCATCGGGGTCATCGCTACGGTGGTCACCCTGCTCAGCGTCCGCTATCCCCGCAGCCTGCTGCGGCAGGTGGAGTGGCGGACCATCGGCTTTATCATCGGCCTCTTCCTCACCGTCAGCGGCCTGGAGCAGACGGGGGTGCTGGACGGCATGGCCCTCTTCCTGGGCTCCCTGGGCGGGGAGAGCAAGGAGATGATGGTGATCGTCCTCATCTGGTTCACCGCCATCGTCTCGGCCTTTGTGGACAACATCCCCATGGCCACGGTGATGGTGCCGGTGCTGCTGTCCCTGTCGGGGAACCTGGACATGGACCTGCACACTCTCACCTGGGCGGTGTCCAAGGGCACCGATATCGGCGGCATCGCCACCCCCATCGGGGCCTCGGCCAACGTGGCCGGGGTGACGGTGGCAGCCCAGGAGGGCCACCCCATCACCTGGCGCCGTTATTGCAAATACGCCATGCCGGCGGCGGTGATGGTGCTGGTGATGAGCATGGTGCTCATCCTGACATTACACTGAGGGACATAAAAACGGACATAAAAAAAGAGACTGCCATAGCAGTCTCTTTTTTGCACATCAGGGGTTGGGGAAGAGGAGCTCCAGCACGTGCTTGGCCTGCTTGCCTCCCATGAGCAGGCCGCCCCGGCAGGAGCGGCAGTAACAGACCACCTTGTCGGTGGTGAACTGCTCGCAGTATTTTTTGAAGTGGGCGGGCCGCTCCTCGGGGGGGATGGGCTGGAACATGTGGGCCCCCTCCTGGACATAGCGCTTGGGGGCCAGCTTGGCGTCGCTCTCCATGCAGGGGGAGGCCAGCTTCATGCCGCAGTACTTGGTGTCGTTGCGGTTTTCGGCCAGCTCCACCACGTCGATGTTCATCTTTTTCAGCAGGGAGCGGATGGCGTTGTGGACGTTGTCCTTGCCCACGGCCATCCAGCAGTCCTGAATGGTCATCTTCTCCCCGTGGTAGTCGGGGAAGGGGAAGTCGGGGTCGTTGTCGATGATCTCCCAGACGAAGTCGATGTGGTCGGCCTTGCCGCTCTCGGTGATGATGTTGGCGCAGTTGTTGCACACCACGATGGCGGTGTCCTGCTCGGTGAGCTTGGGGTGGTTGACCCGGCAGCAGCCGATGGGCTCCACACCGAATTTTTTCTGGATGTACTCTGCCAGCTTCTTGCTCTCGGCGGGATGGTCCGCCGTGGGGGTACATCCGCCAAAGAAAATGGTTGCCATGGGTTTGTCCTCCTGTCTTTCTTGGATGGGCCGCCCGGTGGGGCGGCAGGTGATCTATCAGAGAAAGGGGTGCTCAGGCGCCCTGCCGCTTGGCCTCCTCGGCCAGGGCGATCTGGAGGGCTTTGGACAGCTGGTCAGGACATGAGGTGGCCTTGAACCCGCAGCGGATGCCGGAGATCTTGGCGATGGCGTCCTCGGCCCGCATCCCCTCCACCAGCCGGGCCACGCCCTGGCTGTTGCCGGCGCAGCCGCCCAGGATGTCCACATGCTCAATGACGCCGTCCTTGAGCTTTACCGTCATCTTCTGGGAGCAGACCCCTTTGGTCTTGTACTCAATGGTCAATGGTGTTTGCCTCCTTTCCATGCAATTTTTTTCATCTTAACAAAGACAAAGAAAAATTGCAAGCAGTCTCTTCCAAGGAAACACAGTGTAACATTGCCGCGTCTTTTTTGCAAAAAACCGGTCATAGTAACCTTGCGCGTTTTTGCGCGCCGCAGGCGGCAGTCGCACCGGCTGCCGCCCTGCGTCACGGGCCGGACTTTTTCTTCATCAAAATCAAAAGAGTCCTTCGGCCAAGGATGAACGCAACAGAAGGAGAGGTGATCTCTTGCAGGAGATCAAACAGCATCACGCAGCGCCGCTGTTGTTTCGCTTCCTGGTCCTGCTGACCGCGGCGGCTCTGCTGGCGCTCAGCCTGGCGCCCGGTGCCCGGGCGGCGGAGAGTGCGGGGGAGGAACCCCGCACCGTCATCCCCCTGGGCCGGGCGGTGGGCATCAAGCTCTTTGCCCAGGGGGTGCTGGTGGTGGGTCTGTCGGACATCACCACCGAGGAAGGGGTAGCCTCCCCTGCCCGGGCCTGCGGCCTGCAGGAGGGGGATGTGATCACCCACATCAACGACACCCAGGTGGACTCCATCGAGGAGGTCCAGACCATCCTCCAGGACCTGG
This sequence comes from Candidatus Evtepia faecigallinarum, assembly GCA_019115225.1. Taxonomy (GTDB): domain Bacteria; phylum Bacillota; class Clostridia; order Oscillospirales; family Oscillospiraceae; genus Evtepia; species Evtepia faecigallinarum. The sequence continues at coordinate 13,414 of DXEA01000132.1, read as the reverse complement.
ACGGCCAGGAGATGGAGCTGACGGTGGTCCGGGATGACGAGAGCCGGGAGGTGACCGCCAGGGCCGCCCAGTGCAGCGCCGATGGCGAGTACAAGTTAGGGGCCTGGATCCGGGACTCCATGGCGGGCATCGGCACCCTGACCTTTGTGGACCCGGCCACGGGGCTTTTTGGCACCCTGGGCCACGGCATCAATGACGTGGACACGTCGGTGCTCATGAAGCTCCAGTCCGGGGCCATCACCCCGGCCTCGGTGGCCAGCGTGGCCAAGGGCATGGACGGCCGGCCCGGGGAGCTCCGGGGGACCTTTACTGCCGGGGCGGACCTGGGCACCCTCTTTGCCAACACCCAGCAGGGGGTCTTTGGCTATCTGGATGACCCTGGGGCCTTTGCCGGTGACCCGGTGCCGGTGGCTAAGCAGGAGGAGGTCCACACGGGCCAGGCAACCATCCTGTCCAACGTCTCCGGCACCCAGGTGGAGGAGTACACGGTGGAGATCCTCAAAGTTTTTGACGACAGCGCGGACACCCGGGACCTGATGCTCCGGGTCACCGACCCCAAGCTGCTGGAGAAAACCGGGGGCATCGTCCAGGGCATGAGCGGCTCGCCCATCCTCCAGGACGGCAAGCTGGTGGGGGCCGTGACCCACGTACTGGTGGACCACGCCGACCGTGGCTACGGCATCCTGGCAGAGAACATGCTGGACGCGGCAACCTAAGACAGGGAACGGCAGAGGCCACCGGCCTCTGCCGTTCTCGTCCCATTGGAGAACTGTGGCGAGAATGGAGGATGACAGGGGCAGTCAGGTATGGTACAATAATGAGAAAGATGCCGCCCCTGTGTGATGGAGGGAATCCTTGTGAAACGGATCAAAGCGCTCAACGGCTATCAAAAAGTGGTGCTGCTGGTGGTCCTGGCCCTGGCGGTGGTGTTCAGCGTGCTCTACCCGGTGACCCTCAGTCGGGAGGGATATTTGTATGAGGACACCATCTTAGTGCCCAGCGAGGAAAACGGCAGTGTGGTCTATTCCGGAAAAATCCGGGGGGAGCAGGCCCGGTTTACCGTCTCGGCGGACAAGGCGGTCACCTACCAATATGGCGGACAGACCTATGGCCCCTACACCGCCAAGGAGGACCCCGCCGCCATCCCCGAAGGGGTGGACGGCGGCCGCCAGATGACCGGCGTGGAGCTGCGCTGCGGCGAGAGGGTTGTCTTTCGCGGCGGGGTGATGACGCTGGGAGGGGAGTACGTTCTGTACAACGAGGACGGCAGCACGGAGAGCATCGGTGTGCTGGGGTACTATGGCGATGGAGCAGGGATGGACCCTGCTGCCCAGGAGCCTACGGCAGCCGGCATTCTCCAGGTGATGGCGGGGCCGGCGCTGACCCACAAGGGTGTTGGTCTGGGCTGGCTGTGCGGCATGGTACTCTGTGTGCTCACGGTCTGCGAGATCCTCTTTGCCAACGAGATCTTCCGTTGGGAACTGAGCCTTCGCATCCGCCGGGTGGAAGGGGCAGAGCCTTCCGAGTGGGAGATTTCGCGGCGATATCTTGTCTGGACGCTGTTTCCTATCCTGGCGCTGGTGGCCTTTGTGCTGGGCCTGCAATAGAAACCTTGGCCGGAAAGGGGAGGGGGACGACATGAGAAAGTGGAACGGGATACTCAATGGCATCCTGGGCGCCTTCGTTGGGGTGTTCCTGGGACATAGCCTTTACGTTGTCTGGAGCGTCAGAACGCGGCCCGGGCTCTACGCCATGCAGTCGGCGCCGTGGTATACCAGCATCCTGCTGTATGGCGGGGTGACGCTGGTGGTGGTGCTGGTCTGTCTGGCAGTGAAAGGGTTCCTCAAACGCAGGGGGACCGGGACACAGACATAGGAACGCGGGGACGGAGGCTGGGGCCTCTGCCCCGCTGCTTTTTTGGGCAGCCTAAGAAAAATCTTCCTCCCCATGAAAGAAACCCCTTGCAAGGGGAAGAGAAATCTTTTACAATGGTCCATGCCTGTCCCCGGGGGGGTCCCCGGGGCCTTAGATTGAAGAGAGAAAGAGAAGAGCCTGCCATGAAACAACTTCCGCCCACCCTTGGGAACATCTATCAGCTGGACGGCCGCGTCCCCCTGCTCCGGGCCATCCCCTTCGGCCTGCAGCACATCCTGGCCATGTTCGTGGCCAACCTCACCCCCATCACCATCATCGCCGCCGCCGGCGGTCTGGGCCAGACGGAGATCGCCGTGCTCCTCCAGAACGCCATGCTGGTGGCGGGCATCGCCACCCTCATCCAGCTCTTCCCCGTCTGGCGGGTGGGCTCCCGGCTGCCCATCGTCATGGGGGTGAGCTTCACCTTCGTGACGGTGCTGAGCACCGTGGCGGCCAACTATGGCTACCCCGCCGTCATCGGCGCCGTGCTGTGCGGGGGCGTTTTTGAGGGGGTCATCGGCCTGTTTGCCAAGTACTGGCGAAAAATCATCTCCCCGGTGGTGGCCGCCTCGGTGGTCATCTCCATCGGCTACTCCCTGTTCTCCGTGGGGGCCCGGTCCTTCGGCGGGGGCTATGTGGAGGACTTCGGCTCGGGGGCCAACCTGCTGCTGGGGACCATCACCCTGGCCGTCTGCCTGGCCTGGAACTGCCTGGCCAAGGGCTATCTGAAGCAGCTGTCGGTGCTGGTGGGCCTGGTGGTGGGCTATGTGGTGGCCGCCCTGATGGGGAAGGTGGACCTGAGCGCCATCCTCTCCGAGGGCATCGTCTCCCTGCCCAGCCTGCTGCCCTACCCGCCGGAGTTTCACGCGGGGGCCATCTTCTCCGTGGCCATCATCTTCATGGTCTCCGCGGCGGAGACCATCGGGGACACCACCGCCCTGGCCGCCGGCGGCCTGGGCCGGGACGTGACGGTGAAGGAGATCTCCGGCTCCCTGGCCTGCGACGGCTTCTCCTCCTCCATTTCGGGCCTGTTCGGCTGCCCGCCGGTGACCTCCTTCTCCCAGAACGTGGGCCTGATCAACATGACCAAGGTGGTCAACCGCTTCACCATCGCCACAGGCGCCGGGTTCATGATCCTGGCGGGCTTCCTGCCCCCGGTGGGCAACTTTTTCGCCTCCCTGCCGGAGTCTGTGCTGGGCGGCTGCACCATCATGATGTTCGGCACCATTCTCATCTCGGGCATCGAGATGCTGGCCAAGGCCGGCTTTACCCAGCGCAACGTCACCATCGCGGCCCTGTCCCTGTCCATCGGCATCGGCTTTACCGCGGCCAGCGAGATCGACCTCTGGCACATTTTCCCCAGCGTGGTCCAGTCGGTCTTTTCCGCCAATGTGGTGGCGGTGGTCTTTGTGGTCTCCATCCTGCTCAGCCTGATCCTGCCCAAGGATATGGACATCAAGCGCCTGGGGGAGTGAGGTCCTCCGCCTGCCTGTCCCGCGCCGCCATGCACCCGGTGTATGGCGGCGTTTTTTGCAGGGTCGGGACGGGGGATTTTTTCTCACTCCGGGACGGGAAACCGCCTTGACCTGGTTTGCCGTTTCATGGTATATTGAGGGTGAAATACCAGAATTTTTTGGAGGTGTGTCCTTATGCTGGGAAAGAAATGGGGGGCGGTAGCCCTCGCCCTTGCCCTGCTGCTCTCCCTGTTGGTCCTTCCCGCCGGGGCCGCCGGAGAGATCGGGGTGACCATCGACGGCAACGCGGTGGTCTATGACGACGGCTATGGCCGTCCCTTTTTGGACAGTGCCGGGCGGACCCAGGTGCCCTTCCGGCTGACCATGGAGAGCTTTGGCTGCACGGTGGACTGGGACAACGACACCCGCACCGCCATTGCTGAGAAAGACAACACCCGGGTGGAGGTCCCCATCGGCCAGGCCTACCTGCTGGTCAACGGCAAGCGGGTGGCCATGGACACCACCGCCCAGATCGTCAACACCCGCACCTACCTGCCCATCCGGCCGGTGATGGAGGCCTTTGGGGCCTCGGTGACCTGGGACCAGGAAAACCTGCTGGTGGAGATCACCACCGGCAGCAGTCTGGTGCGGGTCCACTTCCTGGACGTGGGCCAGGGGGACAGCATCCTCATCGACTGCGGGGAGACAGAGGTCCTCATCGACGGCGGCACCAACGGGGCCGGGGATGAGGTGGTCTCCTACCTCAACGGCTATGTGGACGGCCCCCTGGAGTATGTCATCGCCACCCACCCCGACGCCGACCATGTGGGCGGCCTGGACGCGGTGCTGGAGGCCTTTGAGGTCAAAGAGGTCATCGACAGCGGCCGCAGCGCCGACACCGACACCTATCGGGACTACTGGGCCGCCGTGCAGGCCGAGGGCTGCACCGTCTCTGCCGGGGCCGACCGGATCATCGCCCTGAGCCCCCTGGCCGCCCTGTCCATCCTGGAGACCGGGGACGACTGGGCCGACAGCAACGACTGCAGCGTGATCTGCCAGCTCACCTGCGGCAACATCCAGGTCCTCTTCACCGGGGATATGTCCCAGCAGGTGGAGCAGAAGCTGCTGCCCCTGTTTGCCGACGTGGACGTGCTGAAGGTGGGCCACCACGGCAGCGCCACCTCCTCCAGCGCCTCCTTCCTGTCGGTGGTGAAGCCGGAGGCCGCCGTCATCTCCTACGGCCAGGACAATGCCTACGGCCACCCGGCCAGGGAGACCCTCCAGCGTCTGTTCAACGTGGGGGCCGCCGTGTACGGCACCGGCAAGAGCGGCACCATCGTGCTGACCACCGACGGCTGGACGTACAGCTTCAACACCAGCCAGGTCCTCACCCTGGCCGACGCCGGCGCCTGAGGGCGCGGCAGATTGTTCCCTGCGCACCCGGCTTTGCCGGGTGCGTTTTTTATGCAATAACGGTAAAATTTGTATGAAATTAACAGGATTGGGAGGACAATGAAGAAATTTGTTGCCATTTCTCCCTTAGCGGCTTATAATTGGAGTATCCTTTAGAGAGAAAAGGAAGGGGCATCCTTCCGGGGAAAGGCGGCGACTGTATGAGCTACAAATACCTTCTGGACCTGGCATTGATCCTGCTGTGCACCAAAGTGCTGGGCCTGTGCTCCCAGCGGTTCCGGATGCCCCAGGTGGTGGGGGCCCTGGTGGCCGGCCTGCTGCTGGGCCCGGCGGTGCTGGGGATCATTGACGAGACCGAGTTTCTCCACACCACCGCCAGCCTGGGCGTGGTGGTGCTCATGTTCACCTCCGGCATGGAGACCAACATCAACGAGCTCAAGCGCTGCGGCCGCTCCGCCTTCCTCATCGCCATGGCAGGGGTCCTGCTCCCCCTGGCCGGGGGCTTCGTGGTGGGGTATTACTTCAACGACCCCACCCTGCTGGTGAACAACGCCGCCGGCCCCGAGGGGACCCTTTTCCTCCAGAACGTCTTTCTGGGCATCATCCTCACCGCCACTTCGGTGAGCATCACCGTGGAAACCCTGCGGGAGCTGGGCAAGCTCCAGAGTACCGCCGGCAGCGTCATCCTGGCGGCCGCCATCATCGACGACGTGCTGGGCATTGTGGCCCTGACCATCGTCACCAGCTTTTCCGACCGGTCGGTCCATGTGTGGATCGTGCTGCTGAAGATCGTCCTCTTCTTCGTCTTTGCCATCGTGGCCGGCCTGGCCTTCTCCCGGCTGTACCGCTGGTGGACGGGCAAGACGGAGGAAAACCGGACCCAGCACGCCATTGTGGCCTTTGTCTTCTGCCTGCTCATGTCCTTCCTGGCCGAAAAGGTCTTTGGCGTGGCGGACATCACCGGCGCCTTCGTGGCCGGCCTGGTGCTGGCCAACTCCACCACCGGCAGGCGGGGGAAGTATCTGGCGGACAAGTTCGAGTCGGTCTCCTTCCTCTACCTCTCCCCGGTCTTCTTTGCCAGCATCGGCCTGCAGGTGGAGCTGGAGGGGATGAACAGCCACATCGTCCTCTTTGCCATCGTGCTGACCATCGTGGCCATTCTCACCAAAATCCTGGGATGCGGCCTGGGGGCCCGGCTGTGCCGGTATTCCCGGGAGCAGTCGGTGCAGATTGGCGTGGGTATGATCTCCCGTGGTGAGGTGGCCCTCATCGTGGCCACCAAGGGCGAGGGCCTGGGCCTCATCAACACCGAACTCTTCGGCCCGGTCATCGTGGTGGTGGTGGTGACCACCATCGTCACGCCGGTGCTGCTGAAGCTCGTCTTCCGGGACCGTCCGGGAGCCACCGGCCTGCCCGACGCCGCCGGCTGAGGGCACAGACCATCTGAAAAAACGACAGAGAGGACCGCTGCGGGAACAGCAGCGGTCCTCTCTTTGCATGGGGGGTCCTCCCTCAGCCCGTCAGCTGCCGCCGCTGGGCCAGGTTCAGCACCCCCTCCTGCCGGCGGGATAGCTGGCCCAGCGTCTTTTCCAGCCCCAGGGCCACTGCCTGGATGGGCTCCTCGGCCAGGTGGGCGGCGATGCCCGTCCGGGCGGAGAGGAGCTCGTCCATCCCCCGCAGCAGGCTCCCCCCGCCGGTGAGGAGGATGCCGCTGACGGCCACGTCGGCGGCCAGCTCCGGCGGGGTGCGCTCCAGCACCGTCTGCACGGCGGCGGCGATGGCCTCGGCAACCGGGGCGAAGGCCTCCTGGGTCTCGGCCCCGGACAGGACCACCTCCCGGGGCAGGCCCGTGTTCAGGCACCGCCCCTTGACGGCTAAGGTCTCCTCCCCCGGCCCGGCCACCTGGCCGATGGCGCACTTTGCCTCCTCGGCGCTCCGGGCCCCCAGGAGAAGGTCATATTTTTGCCGGACGTATTGGATCAGGGCCTGGTCGAACTGGTCTCCGGCGGTGGTCAGGCAGACCGCCGTCACCACGCCCCCCAGGGCGGTGACCGCCACGTCGGTGGTCCCCCCGCCGATGTCCACCACCATGTGGCCCTCGGGCTGGGTGATGTCCACCCCCGCCCCTAAGGCGGCGGCCAGGGGCTCCTCCATGAGATAGACCCGCCGGGCCCCGGCCTGTAAGCCGGCCTCCACCACCGCCCGCTCCGCCACCTCGGAGATCCCCGAGGGGACCCCCACCAGCAGCCGGGGCTTGAAGAGCCGGCCGGGGGCGGCTTTTTGCAAAAAGGCCCGGACCATGGCCTCTGCCACGGTGCAGCGGTCGATGATCCCCTCCCGCAGGGGGCGCACCGCCACCAGCTCCCCCGGGGTCCTGCCCAGCATCTGCCGGGCGGCCTGGCCCACCTGGAGGACTTGTCCCGTGCGCCGGTCCACGGCCACCACCGCCGGCTCCTGCAGCAGGATGCCCCGGCCCCGGAGGGCCACCAGCACGGAGGTGGTCCCCAGATCCATGGCGATGTCCCGGGCAAAGCCCCCTTGCGCTCGCTTGTCCATATCCACGCTCCCTTTCCTTCTATGGCTTGATAGGGAGAGTATAGCCGAAACAAAGAGAGGCTTTCCCACGAAATATGGGAAAGCCTCAGTCCGTCGAAAAAGCCTCTCGGATTTCTCAGGGATCTGTACTGGGGGTGCGGCAGAGGGTGGCGCACACCACCTGGGCGGCCCCCGCCTGCCGGAGGGTCCGGGCGGCCTCGTTGAGGGTGGCCCCGGTGGTGAGGATGTCGTCGATGAGCAGGATGCGCTGGCCGGTCACCTCTTCCGGGTGGGGCACGGTGTATACCCCGGCCACATTCTTCCACCGCTGCTCGCCGTGGGCCAGGGAGGACTGGGGTCTGTTGTGCCCCGTCTTGGCCAGCAGGGGGACCGCCTCCCGGTTCAGGACCTGGGCGGCCTCCTGGGCCAGCAGCCGGGCCTGGTCGTACCCCCGGTGCTTCAGGGTGGCGGGGGAGACGGGGACCCAGGAGAGCAGGTCATAGCTTCCCGGCAGATAGGTGCGGATGGTTTGCGCCAGTACCGCCCCGTAGGCGGCGGCATACTGGGGCTGGTTGGAGAATTTGAAGCGCTTGACCGCCGTGCGCAGGGGCTCCTGGTACCAGGCGGCGCAGGCGCAGCGGACAAAGTCCCGTCCCTTCACCACGGCCTGTCCCCCTTCCAGCCAGAAGGGGGCGTCCTGGCAGCGGGGACAGGGGCCGGTCTGCCCCGAGGTCCCGGTTCCGCCGCAGAAGGGGCATTTGGGGGGATAGAGCAGGTCCAGCACGGAACGCAGCAAGGCCATACACTCACTCCCTTCCCCGGGCCAGCCGGGCGCGCAGGCCGCTGTACCGGCGCTGCTGGCGGTCGTTGGCGGCCATGCGGGCCAGAACGGCGTCGTCCCCCACCACAATGAGCAGCTCCTTGGCCCGGGTCATGGCGGTGTAGAGGACCCCGCGGGTCAGGAGCATGGGGGCGGCCTCCACGGCGGAGAGGATCACCGCCCGGTACTCACTGCCCTGGGCCTTGTGGACGGTGATGGCGTAGGCCGGCTCCAGCTGGTTCATCATGTCCGGGGTGTAGCTGGCCCGGTGGCCCTCAAAGTCCACGGTGACCAGGCCGCTGGCCGGGTCGATGGTCTCGATGCGGCCGATGTCCCCGTTGAAAATGCCCATGCCCACCTCGCGGCCCCCGGCAGACTCCCATAAGACGTCATAGTTGTTCCTCACCTGCATCACCCGGTCCCCCTCCCGGAAGAGCTGGGGGCCGAAGGCCTTTTGCCGTTTGTCGGGGGCGGGAGGATTGACTGCCTCCTGGAGGGCGTGGTTGAGGGAGGTGGTCCCCGCCGTCCCCTTGCGGGTGGGGGAGAGGACCTGGATCTGGTCCGGGGGGATGCCCATGTTCCGGGGCAGCCGGGTCTGGCAGAGGGAGACGATGGTCTCCGCCGCCGCCTCGGGGTCCGTCCGGCGCAGGAAGAAGAAGTCCCCGGCGGCGTCGTTGACCAGCACAGGGCACTCCCCCTGGTCCACCGCCCGGGCCCCCCGGATGATGGCGGAGGCGGCGGCCTGGCGGAAGATCTCCGTCAGGCGCAGGGTGGGCAGGCGCTGGGCGCGCAGCAGGTCGGAGAGCAGGTTCCCCGGCCCCACCGAGGGCAGCTGATGGGGGTCCCCCACCAGCACCAGCCGGCAGCCACCCGGCAGGGCGGCCAGGAGGGCCTGCATGAGGACGATGTCCACCATGGACGCCTCGTCCAGGATGACGGCGTCGGTTTCCAGGGGCTCCTGCTCGTTGTGGGTGAAGGAGAGGGCCCCGGTCTGCTCGTCATACCGGGTCTCCAGCAGCCGGTGGATGGTGGAGGCCTCCGCCCCGCAGGTCTCCGACAGGCGCTTGGCCGCCCGCCCGGTGGGGGCGGTGAGGGCCGTGCGCAGCCCCAGGTGGTCAAAGAGGGCCAGGATGCCCTTGAGGGAGGTGGTCTTGCCGGTGCCCGGGCCGCCGGTGAGCAGCATCACCTGGCACCGGGCGGCGGTCCGGACCGCCTCTGCCTGGAGGGGGGCGTAGGTCAGCCCCTGCTCCCGCTGAATGCGCTCCAGCAGCTCGTCCAGGTCCTCCGGGGGGCACAGCGCGGCCCCGTCCATGGCCAGCAGGGCGTTGGCCACATAGGTCTCGCAGTAGTGGAGCCTGGTCAGATAGCAGGCGTCCTGGCCGGCGATCTCCTCCCGGACCACCTTGTGCCGCCGGGCCAGGTCGTCCAGGCAGTCGTTGAGGGTGTCCGGGTCGGTGCCCAGCAGCCGCTGGGCGGCGGCCAGGAGCTTTTGGCAGGGGAGAAAGACGTGGCCGTTGTCCAGGTTGTGGGAGAGGGTATACAGCAGGCCGGCCTCCAGGCGCACCGGGTCGGCGGCCTCCACCCCCAGCTCCTGGGCCAGCTTGTCCGCGGCGGGGAAGGGGACAAACAGGGGTTCCTCGATGAGCAGGAAGGGGTCGGAGCGCAGGGCGTTCAGGGCCAGCTCCCCATACCGCCGGTACAGGGGCATGGCCGCCGACAGGGGCAGGCCGTGGGCGGAGAGAAAATCCAGCAGCCGGCGCATGGACAGCTGGGTGCACAGGGCCTGGTGGATGGTCTGGGCCCGCTTGGGGGAGATGCCCCGGATCTGGGTCAGCCGCTGGGGGTCCTCCTCGATGACCGTGAGGACCTCCTCCCCAAAGGCGTCCAGCAGCCGCCGGGCGGTGGACAGGCCCACCCCCTTCACCGCCCCGGAGGACAGGTATTCCAGCAGCGCCTTTTCCCCCACGGGCATCCGCCGCTCCACCACCTCGGCCTTGAACTGCTCGCCGTAGGTGCTGTGGCGGGTCCAGTGCCCGTGGACGGAGAGCCCCTCGCCGGGGGTGATGCCGGGCATGGTGCCCACCACCGTGACCTCCTCCCCGGCATCGGGACTCTCCAGGCGCAGGATGGTATAGCCGTTTTCCTCGTTGCGGAAGATCACCGCCGCCACGGTGCCCTCCAGCAGCAGCAGCTCAGAGGGAGAAGTATCCATTGTCGTCCCTCCTTTTCAGGATCAGGGTGGCCTCCTCCGCCGGACAGAACAGGAGGGCGGGGTCTTTGCGCTGCAAAGCGGTCACCAGGGCCCGCCCTGCGGGGGTCAGGCCGGCATCCACAATGAGCAGGGTGAAGTGGGACAGCTTTTCCTCCCGCAGCCAGTGCAGGTGGCGCAGGGTGTGCTCCAGCCCCTCCCCGTCCCCGGCAGCGGGGATGACGGCAAACACAGGCACCGTCCCCTGCTGGGTGGGGGAGAGCAGGTGGAGCAGGAGCAGGCGGCCGGTCACCAGCAGCACGGCCACACAGAGCAGAGCCAGGATCATTTCCACAGACAGCACCTCCAGCCCAGTCTATGTCCGGCGGGGCGGCGGGGTGCCTGTCCGTTATTTCAAAAGTTTTTTCAGGTATTGGCCGGTGTAGGAGGCCTCGCACCGGGCCACCTCCTCCGGGGTGCCGGTGCAGACGATGTGTCCGCCGCCGCTGCCCCCCTCAGGGCCCAGGTCGATGACGTGGTCGGCCCACTTGATGACATCCAGGTTGTGCTCGATGACCACCACCGTGTTGCCCCCCTCCACCAGCCGGTCCAGGACCTCCAGCAGCTTGTGTACGTCATAGGTGTGCAGGCCGGTGGTGGGCTCGTCCAGGATATAGATGGTCTTGCCGGTGGACCGGCGGGCCAGCTCCGTGGCCAGCTTCACCCGCTGGGCCTCACCCCCGGAGAGGGTGGTGGAGGGCTGGCCGATCTTCAGATACCCTAAGCCCACCGAGGAGAGGGTCTCCAGCTTCCGCCGGAGCTTTGGCAGGTTGGCGAAGAACTCCAACCCCTCATCCACGGTCATGTTCAGCACGTCGTGGATGTTCTTGCCCTTGTAGCGTACCTCCAGGGTCTCCCGGTTGTAGCGCTTGCCCTTGCACACCTCGCAGGGGACGTAGATGTCAGGCAAGAAGTGCATCTCGATCTTCAATAACCCGTCCCCGGCGCAGGCCTCGCACCGGCCCCCCTTGACGTTGAAGGAGAACCGGCCCGGCCCGTAGCCCCGGGACTTGGCGTCGGGGGTGGAGGCAAACAGCTCCCGGATGTCCCCAAAGAGCCCCGTGTAGGTGGCGGGGTTGGAGCGGGGGGTGCGGCCGATGGGGGATTGGTCGATGGCGATGACCTTGTCCAGGAATTCCTCCCCCTCGATGCCCTCGTGCTTGCCGGGGCGGACCTTCATGCGGTTTAAGTCCGCCCCCAGACGCTTGAAGAGGATTTCGTTGACCAGGGAGGATTTCCCCGACCCGGACACCCCCGTCACGCAGGTGAAGGTGCCCAGGGGGAAGGAGACATCCACATGGTCCAGGTTGTTCTCCTGGGCCCCCCGGATGGTGAGGCTGTGGCCGTTGCCCGGCCGCCGCCGGGGGGGAACGGGGATTTGCTTGGCCCCGGAGAGGTATTGGCCGGTGATGGAGTCGGGACAGGCCATGATCTCCTCCGCCGTGCCGGCGGCCACCACCTGGCCCCCGTGGACCCCGGCGGCAGGGCCGATGTCCACGATGTAGTCGGCAGCGCGCATGGTGTCCTCGTCGTGCTCCACCACGATGAGGGTGTTGCCCAGGTCCCGCAGGTGCTTCAAGGTCTCCAGCAGCATGTCGTTGTCCCGCTGGTGCAGGCCGATGGAGGGCTCGTCCAGGATATACAGCACCCCCATGAGGGAAGAGCCGATCTGGGTGGCCAGGCGGATGCGCTGGCTCTCGCCGCCGGACAGGGACCCGGCCTGGCGGCTGAGGGTGAGGTAGGACAGGCCCACGCTCTGCAGGAAGGTCAGCCGGGAGCGGATCTCCTTCAGAATCTGCTGGGCGATCTGGGCCTGGGTCTCGGTGAGGGTGAGCTCGTCCACAAAGGACAGGGCGTCGGTGACCGACTTGTGGCAGAAGGTGTCGATGTCCAGCCCGCCCACGGTGACGGCCAGGGCTTCCTTCTTCAGCCGCCGCCCCTGGCAGGTGGGGCAGGGGCACTGGCTCATGCACTCCTCCAGCTCCTTGCGGGAGGCGTCGGACTGGGTCTCGGTGAAGCGGCGCTCCACGTTGTTCAGAATGCCCTCAAAGGCCTGCTGGAAGGTCCCCCGGCCGTCGGCCCGCTCATAGGTGAGCTTTAGTTTCTCCCCCTTGGTGCCCCGGAGGATGACCTCCTGGGCCTGGGCGGACAGGTCCCGGAAGGGGGTGTGCAGGGAGAAGCCGTATTTCTTCCCCAGCGCCTCAAAGTACATCCGGGCGATGGAGTCCCCCTTCACATTCTGCCAGCCGGAGACGGCGATGGCCCCGTCGAGAATGGACAGGCCGGGATTGGGGATGACCAGCTGGGGGTCGGCCTTCATCTGGCTGCCCAGACCCGTGCAGGTGGGGCAGGCCCCGAAGGGGCTGTTGAAGGAGAACATGCGGGGAGTTAACTCCTCGATGGAGATGCCGCAGTCCTCGCAGGCGTAGTTCTGGGAGAAGGAGAGGTCCCGGTCCTCCTGGACCAGGTTGATGAGCACCAGGCCCCCGGCCAGGCCGGCGGCGGTCTCCACCGAGTCGGTGAGACGGCGGGTGATGTCCGGGCGGATGACCAGCCGGTCCACCACGATCTCGATGCTGTGCTTCTTGTTCTTCTCCAACGGGATCTCTTCCGTCAGCTCGTACAGGGCCCCGTCGGCCCGGCAGCGGACGTAGCCCGACTTCCGGGCGTTCTCCAGCACCTTGGCGTGCTCCCCCTTCTTGCCCCGGACCACGGGGGCCAGCACCTGGATGCGGGTGCCCTCGGGCAGGGCCATGATCTGGTCGATGATCTGGTCCACCGTCTGCTGGCGGATCTCCTTGCCGCACTTGGGGCAGTGGGGGGTGCCCACCCGGGCCCAGAGGAGATGGAGGTAGTCATAGATCTCCGTCACCGTGCCCACGGTGGAGCGGGGGTTCTTGCTGGTGGTTTTTTGGTCGATGGAGATGGCGGGGGAGAGGCCGTCGATATAGTCCACGTCCGGCTTCTCCATCTGGCCGAGGAACATCCGCGCGTAGCTCGAGAGGCTCTCGACGTACCGCCGCTGCCCCT
>DXEA01000131.1 GCA_019115225.1 Candidatus Evtepia faecigallinarum | reverse complement strand
GATAAAGCCCAGGCGGCTTCCTAAGCGTTCTCGCTCCATATCGTTTCCTCTCTTTTTGATAGATTTGCTTCTTTGCACTTTTGATGCTTTAACGTCAAAAACCAAAGGGGACCCCATTGTACTATATTTGTGGATACAATGCAACGGTTTGTAGCAAAAAAGGACAATCTTTCCCAGGCCGGCCAAAAAGGTCCCCCGTTCCCGGCCCCGGAGGGGGCGGAAACGGGGGAGAGTACTTATTTGGGCAGGAAATAGGTGACCAGACCGATGAGGAAGAGGGCCAGGATGATCAGGGGCAGGACGTAGGTCATATACCCCCGCATCCAAGGCTTGACCTTCAGGCCCTTGCCGGCGTTGGCCTCCTGGAGGAAGTTCTTCCACCCCCAGCCCTTTTTGCTCACGGCAAACAGGACGAAGATCAGGGAGCCCAGGGGGAGCAGGAGGTTGCTGACCAAAAAGTCCTCCAGGTCCATGAAGTTGGTGGTGCCCCCCAGGGGATGCACCCCCGAGAGGACATTGAAGCCCAGGGCGCAGGGCAGGGAGAGGACGATCATCAGCAGGCAGTTGACCAGGCAGGCCTTTTTCCGGCTCCAGCCGAACATATCCCGGCAGCAGGCCAGGATGTTCTCAAACACCGCCAGCACCGTGGTCAGGGCGGCGAAGGTCATAAAGACAAAGAACAGGGCCCCCCACAGGTTGCCCAGGGGCATGTGGTTGAACACATTGGGCAGGGTCACAAAAATGAGGCTGGGCCCGCTTCCCGCCTCCACCCCGTAGGTAAAGCAGGCGGGGAAGATGATCAGGCCCGACACCACCGCTACAAAGGTGTCCAGAATGGCCACGTTGATGGACTCGCCCAGCAGGGCCCGCTCCTTGCCGATGTAGCTGCCGAAAATGGCCATGGCGCCGATGCCCAGGCTGAGGGTGAAGAAGGCCTGGGTCATGGCCCCCACGATGACGTTGCCGATGCCCACCTCCATGGCCCGGTTCAGGTCGGGCTTGAGGTAGAAGGACAGCCCCTCCTTGGCACCGTCCATGGTAAAGCTGTTGATGGCCAGGATGACCATGATGATCAGCAGGGCCAGCATCATGAATTTGCTCACCTTCTCCACGCCCTTCTGCAGGCTGAAGGAGCAGATGAAAAAGCCCAGCACCACCACCAGGCAGGCAAAGACCACCATGGTCACGGGGTTGGCGCAGATGCTGTTAAAAGCGGCCTCCACCTGCTTGGTGTCCATGCCGTTGAAGCGGCCGGAGGCGATGGCCAGGAAATACTGGATCATCCAGCCGGCCACAGTGGTGTAGAACATCATGAGCAGGTAGTTGCCCGCCAGGGCCAGATAGCCGTGGAGGTGCCACTTGCTGCCCTTGGGCTCCAGGGCCTGATACAGCCGCACGGGGCTTTTCTGGCTGGCCCGGCCCAAGGAAAACTCCATGGTCATCACGGGAATGCCCATGATCAGCAGGAAGAAGAGGTAGATGAGCACAAAAATGCCGCCCCCGTTCTGTCCCACCATATAGGGGAACTTCCACACGTTCCCGATGCCGATGGCGCAGCCGGCACTGAGCAGGATAAAGCCCAGACGGCTGCCTAATTGTTCACGCTGCATATTGGTTCTCCGATCTTTTTTCTCTCGCTGCGCAGCAGCGTTCCCGATTGTACTACACTTTTCGTAGGATTTCAACCATATATCAGCGAGAACTTATCCTGTGGTCATGGTACTCTTATCTAAGCACGCAAAAACCAACGCCGCCCCGCCGGCACAGACCGGCAGGGCGGCAGGATTCAGCGAAAGACGCCGTTGTTCTGGTCGGGACAATGGCCCCGGTGCGGGCAGCTGCCGCAGGAAGAACAGCCGCCGCAGCCGCGCCCCCGTTTTTTCCAGAGAACACGCAGGGCCAGCCCCACAGCCAGGAGCAGCAGGCCCAGCAGCACGACCGAGGGCAGGTTCATCCCCCCACCCCCAGGGCCAGGCCGATCAGACGGACAACCAAGGCGGCCAGCCAGGCGATGACGCACTGACCCACCACGACACCCACGGCCCACTTCATGCCCAGCTCCCGCTTGATGGCGGCGATGGCCGCCACACAGGGGGTGTACAGCAGGCAGAAGACCAGCAGGCAAGCTGCCGCCAGAGGAGACAGCACTGCCACGATGGCCCCGGTGCTGCCAAAGAGGACCGAAAGGGTGGAGACCACACTCTCCTTGGCCATAAAGCCGGCGATGAGGGCGGTGGACACCCGCCAGTCCCCAAAGCCCAGGGGGGCAAAGAGGGGGGTGAGGACCCCGGCCACCATGGCCAGGATGCTCTCCTGGGAGTCGGCCACGATGTTCAGCTGGGGGTCAAAGGTCTGCAGGAACCAGACGACAATGGTGGCGATGAAGATGACGGTAAAGGCCCGCTGGAGGAAATCCTTGGCCTTGTCCCACAGCAGGTGGGCCACGTTTTTGGCCCCGGGCATGCGGTAGTTGGGCAGCTCCATGACGAAGGGGACGGCCTCGCCCTTGAACATGGTGTTCTTGGACAGCAGGGCCATGAGGATGCCCATGAGGATGCCCAGGAAGTACAGCCCCACCATGATCAGCCCGCCCCGGCCGGGGAAAAAGACGGCGGTGAAGAAGCCGTAAATGGGCAGCTTTGCCGAGCAGCTCATAAAGGGGGTGAGGAGAATGGTCATCTTCCGGTCCCGCTCCGAGGGGAGGGTCCGGCTGGCCATGACCCCCGGCACCGTGCAGCCGAAGCCGATGAGCATGGGCACGATGCTCCGCCCGGACAGGCCGATTTTTCGCAAAAGCTTATCCATCACAAAGGCCACCCGGGCCATATACCCGCTGTCCTCCAGCAGGGAGAGGAAGAAGAAGAGGGTGACGATGATGGGCACGAAGCTCAGCACACTCCCCACACCATTAAAAATGCCGTCGATAATGAGGGAGTGGAGGACATCGTTGATGTGCCAGGCGGTGAGGGCGGCGTCCACCCCGTCGGTGAGCCACCCGATGGCCGTGGCCAGCAGCCCCTGGAACCAGGCGCCGATGACGTTGAAGGTGAGGAAGAACACCAAAGCCATGATGCCCACAAAGGCGGGGATGGCGGTGTATTTGCCGGTGAGGAAGGTGTCGATCTTCCGGCTGCGCTCATGCTCTTTGCTCTCCCGGGGCCTGACCACCGTCTGCTGGCAGAGCTTTTGGATGAAGGCAAAGCGCATGTCGGCGATGGCGGCGGCCCGGTCCAGGCCCCGCTCCTCCTCCATCTGGCAGATGATGTGCTCCAGCATCTCCCGCTCATTCTGGCTCAGGTGGAGGGCCTCCAGGATCAGGGGGTCCCCCTCCACCAGCTTGCTGGCGGCAAAGCGCAGGGGGATGCCGGCGGCCTTGGCGTGGTCCTCCACCAGGTGCATGATGCCGTGGAGACAGCGGTGGACCGCCCCGTTGTGGTCGTCCTTGTCGCAAAAATCCGTCCGGCCGGGGCGCTCCTGGTACTGGGCCACATGGAGGGCGTGGTCCACCAGCTCCGCCACCCCTTCGTTCTTGGCGGCGGTGATGGGCACCACGGGGATGCCCAAAAGCTCCTCCATGCGGTTGATGCGGATGGAGCCCCCGTTGCCCCGGACCTCGTCCATCATGTTCAGGGCCAGGACCATGGGCACGTCCAGCTCCATGAGCTGCATGGTCAGGTAGAGGTTGCGCTCGATGTTGGTGGCGTCGACGATGTTGATGATCCCCGTGGGGTGGTCATTGAGGATAAACTGCCGGGAGACGATCTCCTCGCTGGTGTAGGGGGAGAGGGAGTAGATCCCCGGCAGGTCGGTGACCAGGGTGTCGCTGTGGCCCCGGATGGACCCGCTCTTCTGGTCCACGGTGACCCCGGGGAAGTTGCCCACATGCTGGTTGGCCCCGGTGAGCTGGTTAAACAGCGTGGTCTTGCCGCAGTTCTGGTTGCCCGCCAGGGCAAAGGTGAGCTGGGTGCCGGGGGGCAGGGGGTTCTCGTCGGCCTTGACGTGGTACTTGCCCCCCTCGCCCAGGCCGGGGTGGACCTGGTTGTCGGGAGCCTGGGAAGACACCCAGGGTGCCTGCTGCCGGGGGCGGTCCTTGGGCAGGGGGGCCACGGTGACCTTTTCCCCATCAGCCAGGCGCAGGGTGAGCTCATAGCCGTGGATGCGCAGCTCCATGGGGTCCCCCATGGGGGCGAACTTCATCAGGGTGACCTCGGCCCCGGGGATGACCCCCATGTCCAGAAAATGCTGGCGCAGGGAGCCCTCGCCCCCCACGGCGGTGATGACGGCGGTCTGGCCCAGCTCCAGGTCCTTTAAGGTAGTGGTCTGTGTCATGGCAGCTCAGCCCCTTTCCGTGTTGTCGCCGCCGGCCCGGATGGCCCAGCGCAGCTTGGCCGAGCGGGACCGGGGGTTCTGGGCGCACTCCTGGGCGGTGGGGCGGATGACCTGGCGGGAGACCTCCCCATAGACCCCTTCGCGGCAGAGGGCCTGGAAGGATTTCTTCACCAGCCGGTCCTCTCCGGAGTGGAAGGTGAGGATGGCCGCCCGCCCCCCCGGCTTGAGGACCAGGGGGAGCTTTTCCAAAAAGGTATACAGCACCTCAAACTCGCTGTTCACATCGATCCGCAAAGCCTGAAAGGTCCGCTGGCAGGCCTTCTTCACCCCCTCCTTCCGCTCGGCGGGGGGCAAAAAGTCCAGAGCCTGCTCCACCACCCGGGCCAGCTCCTGGGTGGTGCGGATGCCGCCCCCCCGCTTGACCTTGTGAAAAATGGCCTTGGACAGTTGGTCGGCATAGGGCTCGTCGGCGTTTTCCCAAAGAAGGGCGGCCAGCTCCTCCCGGTCCAGCTCCTTCAGCCGCTGGGACGCGGGGACCCCGGCGGTGGGGTCCAGGCGCAGGTCCAGGGGCCCGTCCTGCTTGAAGGTAAACCCCCGCTCCGGGTTGTCGATCTGCATGGAGGACACCCCCAGGTCGGCCAGCACGAAATCAAACAGGACCCCCGGGGCCACCTGATCCAGCCGGGCGAAGTTCATCCGCCGCAGGGTAAAAATCTCCGGTCCATACCCCAGCCCTTCCAGCCGGGCTTTGGTCTTTTCCGACTCAATGGGGTCCACATCGGTGGCGTACAGATGTCCCCGGCCCTGGAGGGCTTCCAGCAGCTTCCGGCTGTGGCCGCCGTAGCCCAGGGTGGCGTCCAGGCCCACCTGACCGGGCCGGACGTGGAGAAAGTCCAGAATCTCCTTCACGCAGATGGGCCGGTGCATCCCGGCAGGGGTCTTGCCGCTGCGGAGAATCTTCTCCACCTCATCCTGATACCGTTCCGGGTCCAGTTCCTTGTATTTTTCCTCAAAATGGCGGGGATGGGTCCCCTTATAGCGCACCCGGCGCTTGTGATCCTGTTCCATGCGGCGCCCTCCTTCGTTGCTGTCTCCCATTGTACCGTGGATGGCCGCCGTCTGCAAGTCCTTATCCAGTGATCCCGAACCAAATCAGCAGGGCCAGCCCGATCAGGCCCAGCGCCACGCCCACCTGTCGGTAGGGCCGCTCTTCGTACTGATCGTATTTGTAAAACAGCATCGCAGCCCCGCCCAAAAACAGCAGCGACAGGCTGCCCTTCCAGGCAGGGTTGCCTTTCACAGCGCACAGCACGGTCAGGACTTGGGTGGCGGCCACCACGAAGTCCAGCGCGTGGCTGCGGGCGGCGGTGTCGATCTGCCGGTCCCGTTCGTCTTTGATGGGGCGTTTGTCATTGCTATGCATCTCCAGACCCTCTCTTTCTCAGGTGTGTTTCTGGTGGTAGAGCTCGGCACCCAGCTCGCTCCAGATGCTCACGGAGAGGGCCAGGCCCAGGCCAAGGCCCACCAGAAGAAGGCTCTGCTGCCCGGAAGTCTTGCTCAGCACAAAGAGCAGGAGCATGAGCACAAAACTGATCCCCTGGGTCAGCCGCAGGGCAGAGCTGCGGCATTTCAGGGTCACCAGCCGGTTCCGCTCGTCCCGCTCCTCCAGGATATCCTCCCGGGCCATGTCCCGGGACAGGCTGCACAGCAGGCTGCCGATCCCCAGCAGCAGGCACAGCAGGGCGGTGACCGTCCCCTTGACCTGCCAGCCCTTCCAGAACATCAGCCCCAGGTTGGCCGCGCCCAGCAGACTCATCCCCAGGCCCACGGCAAAGTTTTTCTTATGGTAGATTTTCATACTCGGCATCCTCCCACGCCTTGTTCTCCGCCAGGCAGCACAGCTCCTCCACCGTCACCCCGAACACCAGGGCCATGCGATAGGCCAGCATCAGGGAGGGGTTATACTGCCCCTTCTCAATGGAGATGATGGTGCGGGAGGAGACGTGGACCAGCTCGGCCAGCTGCTGCTGGGTCATGTGCGCTGCGGTGCGCAGTTCTTTGATCTTGGTTTTCATAGGACCCTCCACAATATGAAGGTTACTTCATGTGAAGTTTTCTTCATGTTACAGGACAACCAGGAAATTGTCAAGAAAAACATTGTTTCCTGGGCAGGCCGCCCGTTGACAGGGGCAGCGGGCCGTGGTAAAATAACATTCGGATAGGGGAGCCGCAGCAGCGGCTGAGAGGAAACAGTTGTTTCGACCCTGCGGCGCACGCGCCGCGCACCTGATTCGGACAATGCCGACGGAGGGAATTCGTTTATGGAGAAACGGCTGTCAATTCGTCGCGGCGAATGACGGCCGCAATTTTTTTGCCCGAAAAGAGGGAACGATTTTGAGAGACTATGCGACCCAAATGGAGGCGGCCAAGAAGGGCATCCTGACGCCGGAGATGCGGAAGGTAGCCGAAAAGGAGTACATGGACCCGGACCAGCTGCGCCAGCTGGTGGCCCTGGGCCAGATCGCCATTCCCGCCAACATCAACCACAAGTCCCTGGACCCAGAGGGGATCGGCAAGGGACTGCGCACCAAGATCAACGTGAACTTAGGCATCTCCGGGGATGCCAACAACTATGAGGCCGAGCTGGACAAGGTCCGCATGGCCCTGGAGTTCGGGGCGGAAGCCATCATGGACCTGTCCAACTACGGCAAGACCAACACCTTCCGCCGCCAGCTCATCGACCTCTCCCCGGCCATGATCGGCACCGTGCCCATGTACGACGCCATCGGTTATCTGGAAAAGGACCTGTTGGAGATTACCCCCCAGGACTTCCTCAAAGTGGTCCGGGCCCACGCGGAAGAGGGCGTGGACTTTATGACCATCCACGCCGGCATCAACCGCCGGGCGGTGGAGGCCTTCAAGCGGGACAAGCGGAAGATGAACATTGTCTCCCGGGGCGGCTCCCTCCTGTTTGCCTGGATGGAGATGACGGGCAACGAGAACCCCTTCTTTGAGTACTACGACGACGTGCTGGAGATCCTGCGGGAGTACGACGTGACCATCAGCCTGGGCGACGCCCTGCGCCCCGGCTGCCTGGACGACAGCACCGACGCCGGCCAGATTGCCGAGCTCATCGAGCTGGGGGACCTGGCCAAGCGGGCCTGGGCCAAGGATGTCCAGGTGATGATCGAGGGCCCCGGCCACATGGCCATGAACGAGATCGCCGCCAACATGCGCCTGGAAAAGCGCCTGTGCCACGAGGCCCCCTTCTATGTTCTGGGCCCCCTGGTCACCGACATCTTCCCCGGCTATGACCACATCACCTCTGCCATCGGCGGGGCCATCGCCGCGGCCAACGGGGCGGACTTCCTGTGCTACGTCACCCCCGCTGAGCACCTGCGCCTGCCCGACGCCGATGACGTGAAGGAGGGCATCATGGCCTCCCGCATCGCCGCCCACGCCGCCGACATCGCCAAGGGCATCCCCCACGCCCGGGACAAGGACAACCAGATGGCCGAAGCCCGCCACCGGGTGGACTGGGAGGAAATGTTCCGCCTGGCCGCCGACCCGGAAAAGGCCCGGCGCTATTTCGAGAGCACCCCGCCGGCCGACCGCCACACCTGCTCCATGTGCGGCAAGATGTGCGCGGTGCGCACTACCAACATGATCTTGGAGGGAAAGAAGGTGGAATTCTGCACCGAGCGGTGACCGAGGCCGCCGGAGAACAATCACATACCTGGGAGGTTTCCGGTCCTCTGACCGGAAGGGAAGCTGCGGGGGAGCGCCCGGAGCTTTGTCCCTCCCGCACCAGCGAGGGAACTTGTGTTTCAAGGTGAGAGGAGGCTTTTGAGCCTCGACCGTCCGAACTATCACGGGCGGAGTCTATCCCTTTCCGCCCGCAGCCCGACCGTGAACCGGGCGGAAAGAGAGGTAATTTCATCATGCAAGCCAAAAGTAAGACCGACATCCTGCGTATGACCATGCTGGCCATGATGGTGGCCATCGGCGTGGTCATCTCCCCCATCCTGCGCATCGAGGGCATGTGCCCCATGGCCCATCTCATCAACATCACCTGTGCCGTGTTCATGGGCCCCTGGTACTCCCTGCTGTGCGCCACCCTCATCGGCATCATCCGCATGTCCTTCATGGGCATCCCGCCCCTGGCCCTCACCGGGGCGGTGTTCGGGGCCTTCCTGTCGGGGGTTCTGTACCGGGCGTCCAAGGGAAAGCTCTGGTGCGCCGTGCTGGGGGAGGTCATCGGCACCGGCATCATCGGCTCCCTCATCAGCTACCCCGTCATGGCCTTCCTGGTGCACAAGTCGGGGCTGACCTGGTTCTTTTACACCCCCCTGTTCATCAGCGGCACCCTCATCGGCGGGGCCATCGCCTTTGTCTTTCTCACCGCCCTGCGCCGCACGGGGATGCTGGCAAAGATCCAAACTGCGTTAGGAGGGAAGGTCTATGAGTTATCCCATCCCGCTGGCCGCCCTGCGCCGGCAGATTCAAACTGAGCAGCCCCTGATCCACTGCATCACCAACCACATCTCCATCCGGGACTGTGCCAACGGCCTCTTGGCCCTGGGCGCCCGGCCCATCATGGCCGAGCACCCGGCGGAGGCGGCGGAGATCGTGGCCACGGCCCAGGCCCTGATGGTGAACTTAGGCAACATCTCCGACAGCCGCATGGCGGCCATCACCAACGCCGCCCGGGCGGCCAGGGACAGCGGCATCCCCTGTGTCCTGGACGCCGTGGGGGTGGGGTGCAGCACCCTGCGGCTGGAGTTTGCCAAAACCTTTCTGGTCCAAACGCCCCCGGCGGTCCTCAAGGGCAACGCCTCGGAGCTGCGGGCCCTGTGCGGCCTGCCCCACCACGCCAAGGGGATCGACAGCGGCGAGCCCGACGACCGGAATGAGACCATTGCCGTGGCCCGGGAGACGGCCCGCCGCTTTGGGACGGTGACCCTGCTGTCCGGGCCCACGGACGTGGTCACCGACGGGCTACGCACCTGCACCCTCACCGCCGGCCACCCCCTCATGGCCCAGGTCACCGGCACCGGCTGCCTCCAGGGGGCGGTGGTGGCGGCCTTCCTGGCGGTGACCGATCCCTTCACCGCCGCCCAGGCCGGCGCGGCCCTGCTGGGCCTGGCCGGAGAGGCCAGCGCAGCCACCTTCCAGACCCACCGCAGCCTCAGCCACTTCGCCGCCGGCCTGATTGACGGCCTGTACGCCCTGGACGATACGGCCCTGGCGGTCTTTGAAGCTTAAACAAACCGCGCCCGAACGGAGAGGAGTTCCTCCCCGTTCGGGCGCGGTTCTTTTTTGCAGCCTTACGCTTTGGCTGTGCCAGCGTCCCGGCGCAGCACAGCCCCCTGCAAATGGTCCTGGAGCATGGTGTCGGCAAACTGAATGAGCTCTTCCGGGGTATAGGGGAGCTCTCCCAGCAGCCAGCTCTCCACGCACCCGGCCAGGGCGATGGTGTAAAACTGGGTCACCAGATCATCCGCCGGCAGGCCCAGCTCCTGGGACAGCTGGTCCACGGTGCGCTGGACAATGGCCTGCAGGTCCTGGAGAAACAGCCGCCGCAGGTGGCCGTGGCCGATGGAGCGCAGGGCGCACAGGCAAAACTCCCGGTTGTCCTGGATGTAGCGGAACAGGTCCAGCAGTCCCTCCCGCCACAGGTGGGCCCCCTGGTGCCGGCGTAGCAGTTCCAGGGCCTCCTCCTCAAAGAGCCACTGGACCAGGGCGTAGATGTCAGAGAAGTGATAGTAAAAGGTCTCCCGCCGCAGGGAGCACAGGTCGGTGATCTCCCGGATGGAGATTTTGTCCAAGGGTTTCTGCTTCATGCACTGCTTCAGGGCGGCGGCCAGGGCGTGCTTGGTGTTCTCTGAGGTGGGGTATGTCATAGGCGGGGGCCTCCTGATCCCTCCGGGGGATCCTGTCATCGTGGGGTGTGCTGCTGATTTTCCTATCATACACTAAAATTGCCAGAACAATCCAGCGGGAGAACTGCCGGAAGTCATCCCAACACTTGCCGGGATTTTGTGAAAAATTTAACAAACCCACAGGGTTTGTGCCTTGCCTGCCGCCGGGGAGGGACGTATCCTGAGAGGAAGAATGTGACCTTGGCCCCATTGCGGGGAAAAGGACGGGAGGTGAGACCATGAGCAAGCAAACCGACGGCCCCGGTTTTTTTGAAAAGGTGGCCACTGCCATCGTGGACCGGCGGAACCTGATCTTCTTCCTCTACCTGTGCGCCCTGCTCTTTTCCCTCTTTTCCCGCAACTGGGTCCAGGTCTGCAACGACCTGACGGCCTACCTGCCCGAGAGCACGGAGACCCGCCAGGGCCTGACCCTCATGGAGGAAGAGGTGGTGACCTACGGCACCGCCCGCGTCATGGTCAGCAACGTGACCTATGACATCGCCGCCGGCCTGGCCCGGCAGCTGGAGGAGATCGACGGGGTGACCACCGCCTCCTTCGGCACCGGGGAGGACGGGGAGACCCCGGAGGACATGGCAGAGTATTTCCGGGGCTCCGACGCCCTCATCTCCGTCACCTTCGACGGGGAGGAGGACGACCCGGTGAGCCTGGCCGCCATGGAGGAGCTCAAGACCACCCTGGCCCCCTATGACTTCTACATCGACAGCACCGTGGGGGCCTCCCGGGCAGACTCCCTGGGCCAGGAGATGGGGATCATCTTCGCCGTGGCGGTGGTCATCATCGTCCTGGTGCTGGGCCTGACCTCCCACTCCTACGCCGAGATCCCGGTGCTGATGCTCACCTTTGGGGCGGCGGCCCTGCTGAACATGGGCACCAACTACCTGCTGGGGGAGATCTCCTTCATCTCCAACTCGGTCACCGTGGTCCTCCAGCTGGCCCTGGCCATCGACTACGCCATCATCCTCCTCCACCGCTTCTTGGAGGCCAGGGAGCACACCGACAGTGACCGCCAGGCCTGCATCACCGCCCTGGCCGCCGCCATCCCCGCCATCTCCGCCAGCAGCCTGACCACCATCTCGGGCCTGGCGGCCATGATGTTCATGCAGTTTCAGATCGGCTTTGACATGGGTCTCGTCCTCATCAAGGCCATCTGCTTCAGCCTCCTGTCGGTCTTTACCCTCATGCCCGGCCTGCTCATCCTCTTCTCCAAGGCCATGGCCAAGACCCGGCACCGCAGCTTCATCCCCTCCATCCAGCGCTGGGGACAGTTTACGGTGAAAGCCCGGTATGTGAGCGTGCCCATCTTCGCCCTCCTGCTGATCCTGGGCTTTTGGATGTCCAACCAGTGCCCCTATGTCTACAGCTACACCCAGCTGACCACCAGCCGCCAGAGCGAGAGCCAGATCGCCCAGCAGAAGATCAGCGACCGCTTCGGCGCCCAGAACGTGGCCGCCCTGCTGGTGCCCCGGGGGGACTACGACAAGGAAAAGGCCCTGCTGG
>DXEA01000130.1 GCA_019115225.1 Candidatus Evtepia faecigallinarum | reverse complement strand
CGTGGGCGTGGGCGCCTCCCGGGTCCGTGACCTCTTCAAGGAGGCCAGCAAGGTGGCCCCCTGCATCGTGTTCATCGACGAGATCGACACCATCGGCAAATCCCGCGACAACCGCATGGGCGGCAATGACGAGCGAGAGCAGACCTTAAACCAGCTGCTGGCGGAGATGGACGGCTTCGACCCCACCAAGGGCGTCATCCTGCTGGCCGCCACCAACCGGCCCGAGGTGCTGGACCAGGCGCTGCTGCGGCCCGGCCGGTTCGACCGGCGCATCACCATCGACCGGCCCAACCTGGCGGGGCGCATCGCCACGCTCCAGGTCCACACCCGCAACATCAAGCTGGCGGAGGATGTGAACCTGAAGAAGGTGGCTCTGGCCACCGCCGGCTGCGTGGGCGCCGACCTTGCCAACCTGGTGAACGAGGCCGCCCTGCGGGCCGTCCGCAAGGGCCGCAAGCTGGTCACACAGGAGGATCTTCTGGCCGCCTTCGAGCTGGTCATCGCCGGCACGGAGAAGAAGGGCAGCGTGCTCACCGAGTTTGAAAAGAAGTTAGTTGCCTATCACGAGGTGGGCCACGCCATGGTGGCCTATAAGCAGAAGAACACCGAGCCCGTGCAGAAGATCACCATCGTCCCCCACACCCAGGGCTCCCTGGGCTACACCCTGCTCATGCCCGAGGAGGACAAGACCGAGCTGCGCACCAAGGATGAGCTGCTGGCCCGCATCGCCGTGTCCATGGGCGGCCGGGCCGCCGAGGAGGTGGTGCTGGACACCATGACCAACGGCGCCGCCCAGGACATCCAGGACGCCACCGCCATCGCCCGGAACATGGTGGCCATGTACGGCATGAGCGACCGGTTCGGCATGATGGCCCTGGCCTCCAAGCGGACCCAGTACCTGGACGGGGGCTATGGCATGGACTGCGCCCAGGACACCGCCGCCGCCCTGGACGAGGCCGTGCGCAGCCTGCTGGACCAGTGCTACACCACCGCCGTGCGCATCATCCGGGACAGCCGGGAGGAGATGGACCGGGTGGTGGCCTATCTGTTGGAAAAGGAGACCATCACCGGCGCGGAGATGGTGGCCCTCATCCAGGGCCGGGACCCCGAGCAGGCCGGCCAGGACCCCGACCCGTCCCCCGCCCCGGAGGCCATCCCCCTCACCGGCCCCGACGCCGGGGAGGCAACCCCCGACGCCGGGGAGGCAAACCCCGAGGCCGGGGAGGCAACCCCCGACGCCGGGGCGGCCCCCGAAGCCGGGGAAGCACCCCCCGACGCCGGGGCGGCGACCCCCGAAACCGGGGACGCACCCCCCACCGCCGGGCAAACCCCGCCCACCGGCGGGCCCGCCTGAGACCGGCAAGACACCCCCAACGCCCTGACCGTCAAGTGACGGTCGGGGCGTTGTTTTTTGGGGGCGAGGGGTGCTCATTTGCAGGAAAAAATCACGGCATGGCACTTTTTGGCCCCGAAAAGTAGGATGGCAAGGGGGAAAATCTGTGGTATACTGAGAGAAACAGGCAGGAAACCGGCAAAAATGATGCAGCGCACAAAAGGGGGGTCCCCCTTTTTCGTGAGGATTTTTCCTCACGAAAAAGGACATCGCGGCCCCCGCGGAAAAGGAGGTAACCATGATGAAACGACGACTGCTGAGCCTGACCATGGCCCTGGCCCTGTGCCTGTCCCTGCTGCCGGTGACGGCGGGGGCGGAGGGAGATGTGTTCTACATTGAGCGCAGCTGGAACAGCACTACAAACACGGTGACGCAAGAGGAAAAAAGCGTCACCGAGTACACCGACATTAACAGCAGCACCATCACCTGAGGCGACAGTGACAGCGACACGGAACACTGGTATGTGGCCCAGGGTAACGGTGACAACACCACCATCACCATCCACGGCGGTACCGTCACCGCCACCGGCGGCGCCACCGGCGCGGGGATCGGCGGCGCCGGCGGCACCTTCTCCACCGGCACCGACGGCAGCGCCGGCAACGCCGTGATCTTTGCCAGCAGCGCCACCGGGAGCTCCATTCAGGACACCAGCAACCAAAGCAGCTGGCAGGGTGTGTTCTTCCTGGGGAATGAGGCGGGTAAAATTTACGGCACCAGCGTCACCCCCACCGAGGACTTCACCATCCCCAGCGGCAAGACCCTGACCATCGAGAACGGCAAAACCCTCACAATCCAAGGGGGTGTGACCGTCACCAACGAGGGCACCCTCACTGTGGAGGCTGGCGGCAAACTCACCGTGTCGGAGGGCGGCACCCTCACCGTGGAGGCTGGCGGCACCCTGACGGGAAGCGTCAACGACAAGCAGCCGCCCCAGATTACCGCCTCGCCCGCAGATGTTTCTGCCACCGAGGGCAGCGCCGCTACCTTTACCGTCACCGCCAGCGCCGGTGAGGGCGAAAGCGCTGATACGCTGTCCTATCAGTGGCAGCAGAAAACGACCAGTGAAGGAAGTGCTTGGGAGGATATCAGCGGCGCAGCCGCCTACAGCTATACCACAGAGACCACAAATACAGGCATGAGCGGCTACCAATACCGCTGCGTGGTGACGGGCGAAGCCAGCCGTGTCAGCGTGGTCAGCAGCGCCGCCACCCTGACGGTGACGGCGAAAGTGCCCGTCACCAGTGTGACCCTGGACAAAGATACCCTGAACCTGACGGTGGGCGGTACCGGGACCCTCACCGCCACCGTATCCCCCGACACCGCCACCGACAAAACGGTGATCTGGAGCAGCGATCACCCTCAAACCCAGCCAGACCACCCTGGACAAAGAGGTTTTTGAGGAATTGTCCGGCCGGGACGTGACCCTGGAGATCAGCCTGCCCGGCGGCATCACCTGGACGGTGAACGGCCAGGACATCCCCGAAAACGCCGTGCTGACCGACCTTGATATGGGCGTGCGCATGGACGCCGGGTCTGTACCCGTGGACATCCTCAACGCCATCACCGGGGAGATCGGCACCATGCAGCTGAGACTGGCCCACGACGGGGAGTTTGGCTTTACGCTGACCCTCACCGCCCCCTTGGGCAGCAAGAACGCGGGCTATTGGGCCAACCTCTATTACTACCATGAGGACGCGGAAAGCCTGACCTTCCAGACCTCTGCTAAAATCGGCCCCGACGGCAGCGCGGCCCTGGTCTTTACCCACGCCAGCGACTACGTCATCGTCATCGACGACCGGGACCACACCCCCAAGGAGTTCCCCTTCGTGGACGTGACCACCGATGATTGGTTCTATGAAGCGGCAGACTATGTGTTCCAGCGGGACCTGATGACCGGCACCGACGCGACCCACTTCACCCCCGACGGCACCTCCACCCGCGCCATGGTGGCCACCATTCTGTGGCGGATGGCCGGCCAGCCCCAGGCAGACTACACCATGGCCTTTGCCGACGTGCCCGCCGGCACCTGGTACACGGAAGCCGTCCGCTGGGCAGCCAGTGAGGGCATCGTCACCGGCTACAGCGCCACCAAGTTCGGCCCCGACGACCCGGTGACCCGGGAGCAGTTCGCCGCCATGCTCTACCGCTACGCCCAGACCCTGGGCGAAGGCTTCACCGGCAACTGGTCCTTCCCCCTGGACTTCCCCGACGCAGCAGACGTCAGTGACTACGCCTACGAAGCCCTCTGCTGGCTGACCATGGAAAACGTCATCCAGGGCATGGAGGACGGCAACCTCCACCCCCAGGGCACCGCCACCCGCGCCCAGCTGGCGACCATGCTCATGCGCTTCTGCCAGGCAGCAGACCAATAAAAAGCCTCGCAGAGTTTTCCCGTCCGCAGACGGGAAAAGAAAATCCAATGAATTTTTCCCCCGGCTCTGCCGGGGGAAAAATACTTCTCAGCCGCAAGTGTAAGACCCCGGCCGCAAGCGGCCGGGGTCTTGCGCGCAGTCGGCTGCCATCCCCCAAATTTTGAAGCCCAGCGCAGCGGGTTCAAAATTTCCCCAAAAAAGCGCCCCCAGCCGTCAGAAGCGGCCGGGGGTTTGTGCGCAGGGGTCGTAACCCCCAATTTTTGAAGCCCACCAAAGCGGGTTCAAAAATTCCTTTCGCAGGAGAATGGAATGAACGATGTCATGACGGACAGCGCCTGCCGCCGCTTCTTATGCTATACCATTTTCTGGAAAACGTCAAGGGGGACTTTCCGTCTCCTTTTGTCGAGTAAACAGTGAATAAACCAGATATTTCTTTCGGGGAGGTATTGAAATAGGCAAAACAGCGACTTTCTCAATTGTATTCCCAACGAAATTTCCCACTCTCATAGGAAAAGGGCGCAAT
>DXEA01000129.1 GCA_019115225.1 Candidatus Evtepia faecigallinarum | reverse complement strand
AGAGAGGATGGCCATGGAAGAACGGCTGCAAAAGCTCCTCTCGGCGGCGGGGATCTGCTCCCGCCGCCGGGCGGAGGAATACATACAGCAGGGCCGGGTGACGGTGAACGGCAAAAAAGCGGCCCTGGGAGACAAGGCGGACCCGGACCGGGATGCCATCGCCCTGGACGGGCGGCCTGTGGGGCAGACCGGCGGGGCCCGCCGCGTGCTCATGCTCTATAAGCCCCGGGGGGTGGTGACCACCCTGTCCGACGAAAAGGGGCGGCCCACGGTGGCCGGTCTGGTGGCCGGCTGCGGGGCCCGGGTGTGGCCGGTGGGCCGGCTGGACATGGACTCGGAGGGGCTGCTGCTGCTCACCGACGACGGAGAGCTGACCCACCGCCTGCTCCACCCCAGCCACCAGGTGGAGAAGGAATACCTGGTGTGGGTGACGGGCTTCCGCCCCGGCGTGATGGAAGAATTGCGCCGTCCCATGACCCTGGACGGCCAGCCCTTGGCCCCGGCCAAGGTCCGTCTGGCCGGAGAGCCGGCAGGGGACAGGGCCCGGCTGGCGGTGGTCATCCACGAGGGAAAAAACCGGCAGATCCGCCGCATGTGCGCCCGGTGCGGCCTGACCGTCACCCGCCTCAAGCGGGTGCGGGAGGGGGGCGTGAGCCTGGACCGGCAGCTCCGGCCCGGCCAGTGGCGCCTGCTGACCCCGGCAGAACTGACCAAACTGGGGGCGGAATCTTTTCTGCAAGGATAAGAATTTTTTCTTGCAAAAGAGCGGAAGGCGCGCTATAATACCTTCAAGAAAGTCCGGCGGACCGGCTGCCGAAAAATGGTGCCGCCGTGAACGCCCCCTTCGTCACGGGCAGGGGGTGTGGCCGCCGCGCAGGCAAGGAACAGGAGGGCGACCCAATGCCGAAAGATATTTTATCTCTCATCAGCAGCAAAATGAATACCTTTTCCAAGGGACAGAAGCTCATTGCCAATTACATCCTGTCCTCCTATGATAAAGCGGCCTTCATGACCGCCAGCAAGCTGGGCAAGACCGTCCACGTCAGTGAGTCCACCGTGGTCCGCTTTGCCTCGGAGCTGAAATATGACGGCTATCCCGCCATGCAGAAGGCCCTGCAGGAAATGATTCGCAACAAGCTCACCTCCATCCAGCGCATCGAGGTGACCAATGACATCATCGGCAACCAGGACGTGGTGTCCACGGTCATGCAGTCGGACATGGAAAAGATCCGCATGACCATGGAGGAGATCGACCGGGAGAGCTTCCGGGCGGCAGTGGACGCCATCGTGGGGGCCAAGAAGATCTACATTCTGGGCACCCGCTCCTCGGGCTCTCTGGCGGGCTTCATGTCCTTCTACTTCGGCCTCATGTTTGACAACGTGGTCCATGTGGGCGAGAGCGCCAACCAGGAGATCTTTGACCAGATCGTCCAGGTGGGGGAGGGGGACGTGACCATCGGCCTGTCCTTCCCCCGGTACTCCCGGCGCACGGTGCGGGCCATCAGCTTCGCCCACGAGCGGGGCTCCAAGGTCATCGCCATCACCGACAGCGCCTCCAACAGCATGGCCAAGGCCGCCGACTACGTCCTGCTGGCCAAGAGCGACATGGCCTCCTTTGTGGACTCCCTGGTGGCCCCTCTCAGCCTCATCAACGCCCTGCTGGTGGCCATCGCCCGCAGCAAGTCCGACGTGGTGGAGCACTTTGAGCGCCTGGAGCGCATCTGGGACGAGTACGGGGTATTCGTGAGCATGGAGGAAGAGAACCAATGAGCCGTGATCCTGTGGCGGTCATCGGCGGCGGGGCCGCCGGCATGATGGCCGCCCTGTCCGCCCGCCGGGCGGGGGCCCCGGTGGTCCTCATCGAGCCCAACGAAAAGCTGGGCCGCAAGCTGTACATCACCGGCAAGGGCCGGTGCAACCTGACCAACAACACCACCCCCCAGGGGGTTTTGGAGAACGTGCCCCGGAACGGGCGCTTTCTCTACAGCGCCGTGACGCGCTTCCCCCCGGCGGCGGTGATGGAATACTTTGAACACCTGGGCGTCCCCCTGAAGACCGAGCGCGGGGGGCGCGTTTTTCCCTGCTCAGATCGGGCCGCCGACGTGATCGACGCCCTGTTTTTCGCCCTGAAAAAGGCGGGGGTCACCCTGCTCCGGGACCGGGCCACGGCCCTGGAGGTCCGGGAGGGCAGGGTCACCGGCGTGGTGCTGGAGAGGCAGACCCTGGCTGCCGGGGCGGTTGTCCTGGCCACGGGGGGGCTGTCCTATCCCGCCACCGGCTCCACCGGGGACGGCTACCGGCTGGCCCGGCAGGTGGGGCACACCATCGCAGAGCCCCGGCCCTCCCTGGTGCCCCTGGAGGAGGCGGGGGAGACCTGCGCCCGGATGCAGGGGCTGTCCCTGAAAAACGTGACCTTCACCCTGAAAAACCAGAAGAAGAAGGTGGTCTTTCAGGAGCAGGGGGAGATGCTCTTCACCCACTTCGGCCTCTCCGGCCCCCTGGTCCTCAGCGCCAGCGCCCACGCCAACTGGGCCAAGGACACCTACACGGGCATCATCGACCTCAAGCCCGCCCTGGACGAGGAAAAGCTGGAGGCCCGCATCCTCCGGGACATCGCCCAGGCCCCCAACAAGGCTTTTCACAACGTTCTGGAGGGTTTGCTGCCCCGGCTGATGGTCCCCGTGGCGGGAGAGCGCGCCCAGATCCCCCCGGATCTCCCCGTCAACACCCTGACCAAAGCCCAGCGGCGGCGGCTGGTGGAGACCATGAAGCACTTTACCGTCCCCATTGCCGGCCCCCGGCCCATCAAGGAGGCCATTATCACCGCCGGCGGCGTCAAGACCGGCGAGGTGGACCCGGGGACCATGATGTCCAAAAAGGCCCCCGGCCTCTTCCTGGCAGGGGAGCTGCTGGATGTGGATGCCTATACCGGGGGCTTTAACCTCCAGATCGCCTGGTGCACCGGCCGGGCAGCGGGGGAAGGGGCCGCCCAATACTGTCAGGAGGAAGCCCAATGAAACACTACAGCATCGCCATCGACGGCCCCGCAGGGGCGGGGAAGAGTACCCTGTCCAAAGCCCTGGCCGCCCGCCTGGGCTTTTTATATGTGGACACCGGGGCCATCTACCGCACCGTGGGCCTGTCTGTGGCCCGCCAGGGGGGAGACTGCGGCGACCCGGCCGACGTGGCCGCCCGCCTGCCCTCCCTCCGCCTCTCCCTCACCCACGGCCCCGATGGCCGGCAGCACATGCTGCTGGGGGAGGAGGACGTGACCGACGCCATCCGGGACAACGCCGTCTCCCGCTATGCCTCCCAGGTCTCCGCCCACCCGGCGGTGCGGGACTTTTTATTAGAAATGCAGCGGGAGCTGGCCCGGCAGCACAACGTGGTCATGGACGGCCGGGACATCGGCACGGTGGTCCTGCCCCAGGCGGATGTGAAAATTTTCCTCACGGCATCAGCCCAGCAGCGGGCCCTGCGCCGG
Source organism: Candidatus Evtepia faecigallinarum (assembly GCA_019115225.1). Classification (GTDB taxonomy): domain Bacteria; phylum Bacillota; class Clostridia; order Oscillospirales; family Oscillospiraceae; genus Evtepia; species Evtepia faecigallinarum. The sequence continues at coordinate 13,729 of DXEA01000129.1, read as the reverse complement.
TTCAGGGAGCTGGAGGAACGGGGCCAGCAGGTGGACTTTGAAAAGCTCCGGCAGGAGATCGTCCAGCGGGACTATGACGACAGCCACCGGGCCGCCGCCCCCCTGCGCCAGGCGGAGGACGCGGTGGTGGTGGACACCTCCCAGCTGGACCTGGAGCAGAGCCTGGAGGCCCTGCTGACCGTTGTGAAAGAGAGGCTGCCCCTGTGACACTGTATGAATTTGCCTATATTGTGAGTAAAATTATTTTCAGCATCGTCACCTTCCGTACCCCCCTCAAGGCCTACGGCAAAGAGAACATCCCCAAGGGGGGCGCGGTGATCTGCGCCAACCATGTGCACAACTCCGACCCCTTCTACATCGTCTACTCCTTCCACCGGAAGGATAAAATCTGGATCATGGCCAAGGAGGAGATCAAACACTATCCCGTGGTGGGCGGCCTGCTCAACTGGTTAGGTTTTGTCATCTGGGTCCGCCGGGGCAAGTCTGACGTGGGGGCGGTGAAGACCTCCCTGAAGGCCCTCAAGGGCCGGGAAAAGCTCCTGATCTTCCCCGAGGGCACCCGCCACGAGGAGATCGGCCAGGGCAAGACCGGTGCGGCCATGATGGCCATTCGCACCGGGGTGCCCATCCTGCCGGTGTACATCTCCCCCGAGCGCAAGCACTTCCACCGCACCAAGGTCTACATCGGCAAGCCCTACATGCCCTTCACCGAGGACCGCCGGGCCACTGCCGAGGACTATGAGGTGGTCACCGAGCAGATCATGGACCACATCCGGGCCGTCCGGGACAGCCGGGAGGAGATGGAGGCGGGCAGATGAAGGTCATCCTTGCCAAGTCCGCCGGCTTCTGCTTCGGGGTGCGCCGGGCGGTGGAGCTGGCCGAGAAGATCGCCGACGGCGGCCAGCCCTATGTGATGCTGGGCCCCGTCATCCACAATGACCACGTCATCGCCGACCTGGAGCGCCGGGGGGTGGGCTGCGTGACGGACATCGGCCAGGTGCCGGAGGGCTGCGGGGTCATCATCCGCTCCCACGGGGAGGGGAAGGCGGTCTATGACCAGCTGGCGGCCCGGGGGGTCCCCGTGGCCGACGCCACCTGCGTGAAGGTGGCCAAGATCCACCAGATCGTGGCCGACGCCAGCCGCCGGGGCCGCCAGGTCATCATCATCGGCGACCCGGCCCATCCCGAGGTCCAGGCCATTGCGGGCTGGTGTACTGGTGCGAAAATCTTCCGAAACGAGGGAGAATTGACGGTTTTTCTGGAGGAATCAAAAGAAAATCCACAAAAACCTGTGACCCTGGTTTCGCAAACTACATCAACGGATAGAATTTGGACTCCCTGCCGAGAAAAAGTAAAAAAAGAGTGTACAAACGCCGAAATCTTTGATACAATATGTGATGCTACGTGTATGCGGCAATCAGAAGCGCAGAGTTTGGCGGAGCAGTGTGAGGCCATGATCGTCATCGGTGACCGGAAAAGCTCCAACACGAATCGTCTCGCTGAGTTATGCCGGGCACACTGCCCGCTGGTTTACCACATCAGCCGGGCTGAGGAGCTCGACCGGAGGAAGGTGAGCGGGGTAGCTTCTGTGGGAATCACCGCCGGCGCGTCGACGCCGGGGTGGATAATAAAGGAGGTCAAAAACAAAATGAGCGAGGAAAACAACAACACGATGGAGATCGAAGAGTCCTTCGCTGACATGCTGGAGAAGTCGATCAAAACTTTAAATACGGGAGATAAGGTCACCGGTGTCGTCACCGGCATCACTGCCACCGAGGTCAACGTGGACCTGGGCACCAAGCACGCCGGCTACATCCCCATGTCCGAGTTGAGCGACGACCCTTCCGTCAAGCCCGAGGACATCGTCAAGGTTGGCGATGAGATCGAGACCTATGTCATGCGCGTCAACGACGTGGAGGGCGTGGCCACGCTGTCCAAGAAGCGTCTGGACAGCGTGAAGAACTGGGACACCATCGAGGCCGCCGTGGAGGACAAGACCGTCCTGGAAGGGACCGTCACCGAGGACAACAAGGGCGGCATCGTGGTCAACGTCAAGGGCATCCGCGTCTTCGTGCCCGCCTCCCAGACCGGCATGCCCAGAGGGGCCGACCTGTCTGAGATGATCAAGGAGCACGTGAAGCTGCGCATCACCGAGGTCAACCGCTCCCGCCGCCGTGTGGTGGGCTCCATCCGCGCCGTCCAGGCCGAGGAGCGCGCTGCCAAGGCTGCTGAAGTGTGGGCCAACATCGAAGAGGGCAAGAAGTACGAGGGTACCGTCAAGTCCCTGACTTCTTACGGCGCCTTCGTGGACATCGGCGGTGTGGACGGCATGGTCCACGTCTCCGAGCTGTCCTGGAGCCGCATCAAGAACCCCGCCGAGGTGGTTTCCGTGGGCGACAAGGTCAGCGTCTATGTCATCTCCTTCGACCCCGAGAAGAAGAAGATCTCTCTGGGCATGAAGGACCACAGCGAGGATCCCTGGGAGAAGTTTACCTCTACCTATGAGGTGGGCTCCGTGGCCAGCGTCCGTGTGGTCAAGCTGATGACCTTCGGCGCCTTCGCCGAGATCGTCCCCGGCGTGGACGGCCTGATTCACATCTCCCAGATCGCCGATCACCGCATTGAGAAGCCCGGCGATGTGCTGGAGGAAGGCCAGATCGTGGACGTGAAGATCACCGACATCGACTACGACCGCAAGAAGGTCTCCCTGTCCATCCGCGCCCTGCTCAACGACAACCGTGGGGCAGAGGATCTGGAGGACGACGTGGAGGACGAGGAGGTCTGAGGACCCCCTTCTCCCACGGCAGAGAACAGACAAAAAAAGGGGAGCTGCCGCGTCAGTTCCCCTTTTTTGATACAACCTAACACCATGGGCCCTGCACTTGCAAAGGGGCCCAAGAGAATGGAGGACAATCACCATGGCAACCATCACCAAGGACACTATCGTGGGTGATATCCTGGACATCGCCCCGGAGACTGCACCGGCTTTCATCGACATCGGCATGCACTGCCTGGGCTGCCCTGCTTCCCGGAACGAGACCGTGGAGCAGGCCTGCCTGGTCCATGACCAGCCCGTGGAAGAGCTGGTGGAGAAGCTCAACGCCATCATCGAGGCGAACCGGAAGTAAGCGGAAGAAAGACGGGGGCGGAGGTTCCGCTCCCGTCTTTTTCGTCAACGGAGGTATGTATGAAAGAGTTGGACCTGTCCCCCCGCCTGGCCGCCCTGGCTGCCCTGGTGCCGGAGGGGGCCCGTCTGGCCGACGTGGGCACCGACCACGCCTACCTGCCCGCCTGGCTGCTGCTGGCGGGGAAGATCCGGGGGGCCATTGCCTCTGACGTGAACCAGGGTCCCCTGGACCGGGGGAAGGAGACCGCCCGGACCTACGGGGTGGCGGAGGGGATCGACTTCCGCTGCTGCGACGGCCTGACAGGCCTGGAGGAAGGGGAGGCGGACACGGTGGTCATCGCCGGCATGGGGGGAGACCTCATTGCCCGCATCCTGGCCCAGGCCCCCTGGACCAGAGCGGTGACCCTTCTCCTGCAGCCCATGAGCTCCCAGGAGGACCTGCGGCAGTGGCTGGCGGAGAACGGCTATGCCATCACCGGGGAACAGGTGGTGCGGGAGGGGGAGAAGTTCTATCAGCTCCTCACCGCCACGGGAGGGAGCTGTCCTCCCTATACCCCTGGGGAGTGGCTGGCCGGCCGGCAGCGGCCGGGGGAGGACGCCCCCCACCGGCTGGCCTTTTTGGAGGACCTGATCCGCCGGCGGCAGCGGGCCCTGGCGGGGATGGCCAAGAGCGCCCATCCCGATCCCGCCGCCCTGGCGCGGGAGGAAGGGGTGCTGGCAGATTTGCAGCGGCTGCGAGAGGAGTGGATCACATGGCAACCGTAAAAGATTTTTATGATTTCCTGGACCGGAAGGCCCCCTTCCGCACCCAGATGGACTTTGACAACGCGGGCTTCCTGGTGGGCCGGGGAGACCGGGAGGTCAGCCGGGTGCTGGTGGCCCTGGACATCACCCCGGCGGTGATCGAAGAGGCGGCGGCCAAGGGCTGTCAGCTCATCCTGACCCACCACCCGGTGATCTGGGGGAAGCTGGGCCAGGTCACCGATGAGAGCACTACCGGCCGGAACGTCCTGGCCCTCATTGAACAGGGCATCGCTGCCATCTGTGCCCACACCAACCTGGACGCGGCGGAGGGCGGGGTGAACACCCAGCTGGCCCTGGCGGTGGGCCTGACAGACACCGTCCCCCTGGAGCCCATGGGGGAGGACGAGGCCGGCCGCCCCTACGGCATCGGCCGGGTGGGGAAGCTCCCCGACGGCCCCCTGTCCCTGGCGGCCTTTGCCCGGCGGGTGAAGGAGGGGCTGCACCTGGATGGCCTGCGGGCACTGGATGCCGGGAAGCCGGTGGAGAAGGTGGCCGTGGGCGGCGGGGCCTGCGGCAGTATGCTCCCCCTGGTGCAGGCCATGGGGTGCGACACCTTCCTGACCTCGGACCTCAAGCACGACCTCTATCTGGAGGCCCGCGCCCTGGGCATCAACCTCCTGGACGCCGGCCACTACGCCACGGAGGCGGTGGTCTGCCCGGCGCTGGCGGCGTGGGCAAAGGAGGCCTTTCCCGCCGTGGAGGTCCTTCTGGCAGAGAGCCAGGGGGAGGTTTTCCAATATTTATAAGGGAGAAGCCTTGTCAAGGGGCTTTTGCTGTGATAGAATTACTGTGTAACGATACCGATGGGGACCACGCACAGGGGCTCCCATCATTCTTATGATAGAAGGGAAAGATACCGATGTCAGGACATTCCAAATGGCATAACATCCAAAAGACCAAGGGCGCGGCAGACGCCAAGCGCAGCGCGGCCTTTACCAAGATCGCCAAGGAGCTCATCGTGGCCGTCAAGACCGGCGGCTCCGGCGACCCCAACAACAACTCCCGTCTGGCCACCGTCATTGCCAAGGCCAAGGCGGTGAACATGCCCAACGACAACATCAAGCGCACCATCGACAAGGCCCTGGGCGCCGGCAACACCGACAACTACGAGAGCGTGGTCTATGAGGGCTACGGCCCCAACGGCGTGGCCGTCATCGTGGAGGCCCTCACCGACAACCGCCAGCGCACCGCCCCCGAGGTCCGGCACCTGCTGGACAAGTTCGGCAAGGGCCTGGGCGCCACCGGCTGCGTGTCCTGGTCCTTTGACCGCAAGGGCGTGATCCTGCTGGACAACGAGGACGGGGACCTGGACGAGGACACCGTCATGATGGACGCCCTGGACTGCGGCGCAGCGGACTTTGAGCCCGAAGAGGGCTGCTTCACCATCTACACCGAGCCCGACGACTGCGGCAAGGTGGCCGCCGCCCTGGAGGCCAAGGGCTATGTGCCCGCCTCTGCCCAGGTGGAGATGGTGCCCCAGAACTATGTCAAGCTCACCGATGCCGGGGACATTAAGAACATGGAGAAGCTCATTGATGCCCTGGAGGACAACGACGACGTCCAGAACGTCTACCACAACTGGGAGCAGGAGTAATTTTCCCCTTTTGGAACACAAAAGCCGAGCAATCAGCCCTTTGCGGGGTGGTTGCTCGGCTTGTTTTGTTGGGGGGAAACGGATGCGGCAGCGCCCCCGAGGACGCCCCCGCCCCGGGCAGAGTCCGGGACCCCACCCCCCAAAAAGACCGCTGCAGAAGCCATCTTCCGCAGCGGTCTCATTTTTTTCAGGTCGGGTCGATCACTCATCGCCCCCCAGGCTAAAGAGCAGCCTCACATTGGGGTCAGCCATCCGCACCAGCACAGCGGAGGCCTCCGCCCGGGTAATGGGGGCGTTGGGCCGGAAGGTCCCGGCGGCATCATTGCCCCCCAGGATGCCTGCCCGGTAGAGCTTGTAGATCCCTGTGTCCGACCGGTACACGTCCGGGATGGACCCGTCGGGGACATCGTTGACCGCCGGCAGGGCCGAGTCGGGGAAGGCGTTGGCCAGGATGGAGGCAAACTCCTGCCGGGTCAGATAGGCGTTCATGTCCTCCGGGGCTTTGGAGATGATCTTTTGGCTGATGGCATAGTCCAAATAGGACTGATACCAGGGAGTGGTGGCAGAGAAGGTGCCGCTGCCCGTCAGATAGAGCTTCCGCAGCCGGGCGGCCAGGGTGACGGCCTGGGCGGCGGAGACCTGCTTGTCCGGCTCGAACTGACCGGGCTTGGTGCCGTTCATCAGGCCGTACTCAAAGGAGGAGACCACGGTGTCATAGTACCAGGCGCTCTTGGCCACGTCGGAGAAGTCGTTCTGGTAGCTCTCCGTCTTTACCAGGCTCCGGCCGCCGGTGTCCCACTTGGCCACTAAGGTCTGGCCATAGGTGCTCTTCAAGGGGGTGCCGTTGGTGACCATCTCCTTGCCCACCGAGGTGTACCAGCCCAGGAAGGCGGCGTTGCTGCGGGTGGGGGTGGGCAGGTCATAGGTGCTGCTGGCAGAGACCAGCACCGAGCCGGGGGTGACGCTGCCGCCGTTGGCGTCGTAGGTGATGGTCAGATAGTCCTTCTTGATGGTGAAGGTCTGGTAGTCGGAGTTGGCATAGGTCCAGTTGTTGGCATTGGTGGCCTGGACTTTTAGGCGATAGGTCCCCGCCGGCAGGCGCTCGATGGTGTAGGGGGACTCGGCATAGAAATAGGTCTTGATGTTCTCCTTCCAGGTGCCGTCACTCTGCTTCTGGTCCACATAGACGTTGTAGTGGGTGGCCAGACTGGCGGGGCTCCAGGAGACGGTGACCCGGTCGCCATCGCCGTAGGTGGCGGAGAGCTTGTTGACCGAGGGGGCGCTGGGGTTGGCCAGCTCGTTGAGGATGGTGTCCTTGCCGGAGAGGTTGGCCTTGAAGTAGATCAGGCCCCCGATGGTGCCGTTGTACTCCGACAGCAGGGCCTTGGAGGACGCCCCGGGATCATAGAGCTTGGCATCGCCGGAAATGGTGCTGGCGATGGGCACGAAGTGGCCGCTGTTCTTCACCCGGGCGATGACATAGTAGCCCTGGTCCAGCAGGTTGTTGATCTTCGCCACCACATCGGCCAGAGGGGTGGAGGTGGAGAAGAAGGTCTGGTTGACGAAATAGAACCGGGGAGAGGTGGTGGAGGTGATGCGCCCGAAGGAGAGCAGGGCGTCCTGATACCGGTCTGAGCTGTGGCTGATGTAGCCCTTGGCGTCCAGCCAGTCCCGCAGGGAGCCGGGGTTGAGGGTGGCGGGATTATAGGCCCCCGAGTGGCACATGAGGATGGCGATGGAGGAGACCAGACAGCCGGAACCGGCCATGTTGTGCACATCCCCCAGGGCGGTCTGCCCCCAGGCAGGGTCGGCCTGGCGCCAGGTGGTGTAGTCGGTGCTGTAGGTCTTGCCCTGATAGGTGGAGGTGCCGGCGGCACTGGCCAAGGGGACCACCAGCAGGCTCAGTACCAGGGCCGCCGCCAGGGCAGCGGAGACCAGGCGGGTCTTTTTCACAAAAACATGCCTCCTTTTGCAGGTGATGGAAAGGGTCAATGGATAGTATCGCACAAATTCGACCAAATGTCCAGCCATAGAAAAAGCTCCCGGACCACAGAGGGCGATCCGGGAGCGGAAGTACGGACTCAGTGCAGGTCGAGGTTAAAGAAGGCGCTCTTGCCGGGGTACTGGGCGGCGGCGTCCAGCTCCTCCTCGATGCGCAGCAGCTGGTTGTATTTGGCCACCCGGTCGGTGCGGCTGGGGGCGCCGGTCTTGATCTGGCCGGCATTGAGGGCCACGGCCAGGTCGGCGATGGTGGTGTCCTCGGTCTCCCCGGAGCGGTGGGAGATGACGGCGGTGTAGCCGGCCCGGTGGGCCATCTGGATGGCGTCCAGGGTCTCGGTGAGGGTGCCGATCTGGTTGACCTTGATGAGGATGGCGTTGCCCACCCCCTTGTCGATGCCCGTGCGCAGGCGGTGGGTGTTGGTGACGAAGAGGTCATCGCCCACCAGCTGCAGCCGGTCGCCAAGGGCCTTGGTCAGCAGGGCCCAGCCCTCCCAGTCGTTCTCCCCCATGCCGTCCTCCAGGGAGATGATGGGGTAGTTGTCGGCAAACTTCTTCCACATGTTCACCAGCTGCTGGCGGGTCATGGTCTTTTTGGCCTTGGGCAGGTCATAGCAGCCGGTCTCCTCGTTGTACCACTCAGAGGTGGCCGCGTCGATGGCGATCATGAAGTCGTCATAGGGCTTGTAGCCGGCGGCCTCGATGGCGGCCACGATGGCCTTCAGGGCGTCCTCGTCCTTCTTCAGGTTGGGGGCATAGCCGCCCTCGTCGCCCACGCCGGCGGCGGGGGTGCCGTTGTTCTTCAGCACGGTCTTGAGGGTGTGGAAGACCTCGGCGCACATGCGCAGGGCCTCCCGCCAGCTCTTGGCCCCCACGGGCATGACCATGAACTCCTGGATATCCACGTTGTTGGTGGCATGGGCGCCGCCGTTGAGAATGTTCATCATGGGCACAGGCAGGGTCTTGGCGTTCACGCCCCCCAGGTAGGCATACAGGGGCAGGCCCAGGCACTCGCTGGCGGCCTTGGCACAGGCCAGGGAGGCGCCCAGGATGGCGTTGGCCCCCAGACGGCTCTTGTTCTCGGTGCCGTCCAGCTCGATGAGCAGCTGGTCGATGTAGGTCTGGTCCAGGGCGTTGATGCCGATGAGAGCCTCGGCGATCTCGGTGTTGACCAGCTCCACCGCCTTCTGCACGCCCTTGCCCAGGTAGCGTTCCTGGTCGCCGTCCCGCAGCTCACAGGCCTCATAGACGCCGGTAGAGGCCCCGGAGGGCACAGCGGCCCGGCCCATGGTGCCGTCGTCCAGATAGACCTCCACCTCCACGGTGGGGTTGCCCCGGGAGTCCAGGATCTCCCGGCCCAGAACGTCAACGATTTCCAACATCTGCTTCATGTTTCTATTCGCTCCTTTTGCAGTGTTTTCCAAAACCGGACCCGCCGGTCAGTTGAGGATAAGAGTCTTGCCGTCCATCTCTTCCGGCTGGTTCAGGCCCATCAGATCCAGCATGGTGGGGGCGATGTCTGCCAGGCGGCCGTCCCGCAGGCGCACGGCGGCGCCCACGATGCAGAAGGGGACGGGGTTGGTGGTGTGGGCGGTGAAGGGCTGGCCGTCCTCGTCCAGCATCTGCTCGGCGTTGCCGTGGTCGGCGGTGATGAGGGCCACGCCTCCCAGATCTGTTGTGGCCTTCACCACCCGGGCCACGCAGGCGTCCACGGTCTCCACGGCCTCCACGGCGGCCCCGAAGACCCCCGTGTGGCCCACCATGTCACAGTTGGCAAAGTTGAGGATGATCACGTCGTACTTGCCGCTCTCGATGCGCCGGATGGCCTCGTCGGTGACGGCGGGGGCGCTCATCTCGGGCTTGCGGTCGTAGGTGGATACCTTGGGGGAGGGGATGAGACACCGGTCCTCCCCGGGGAAAACCCCCTCCTGGCCGCCGTTGAAGAAGAAGGTCACATGGGCATACTTCTCCGTCTCGGCGATGCGCAGCTGGGTCAGGCCCAGGTCGCTGAGGTATTGGCCAAAAATGTTTTTCAGGGGTTGGTGGGGAAAGGCCACCGAGACGTTGGGCATGGCCGCGTCGTACTCGGTGGTGCAGACAAAGTGCAGGGGGAAACAGCCCCGGCTGCGCTTGATGTGGTCAAAGTCAGGGTCCACCAGGGCCCGGGTGAGCTCCCGCGCCCGGTCGGGGCGGAAGTTGAAGAAAATGACGCTGTCGCCGGCCTGCAGATGCCCCTGGGGGGTGCAGATCACCGGCTCCAGGAATTCGTCGGTGGCCCCGGCGTCATAGGAGCTCTGGACGGCGGCCAGGGGGTCCTCGGCCAGGGGGCCCTCGCCGTTGGCGATGGCGTCATAGGCCCGCTGCAGGCGGTTCCACCGGCTGTCCCGGTCCATGGCGTAATAGCGGCCCATCACGTCGGCGATCTGCCCCACGCCCAGCGCCTGGATCTTCTCCTGCAGCTGCCGCAGGTATTCCTTGCCGGAGGTGGGGGAGACGTCTCTGCCGTCCAAAAAGACGTGAATATAGAGCTGCTCCAAGCCGTGACGCTTGGCCAGCTCCAGCAGGGCAAAGAGATGCTCGATGTGGCTGTGGACCCCGCCGTCAGAGAGCAGGCCCATGAGATGCAGGGCGCCGCCGGTCTCCTGGCAGGCCTTCACGGCTGCCAGGTAGGCGGGGTTTTCAAAAAAGGTGCCGTCTTCGATGGCACGGCTGATCCTGGGCAGGTCCTGAAATACCACCCGGCCGGCGCCGATGTTGGTGTGTCCTACCTCGCTGTTGCCCATCTGCCCGTCGGGCAGGCCCACGTCCAGGCCGGAGGCCTCCAGCTGGCAGAAGGGGTATTGGGAGAAGAGATAGTCCAGCTGGGGGGTGGCAGCGGCGCGCACCGCATTGCCGGGGATCTCCTCCCCCAGGGCAAATCCGTCCATGATGATCAGGGTTGTCGGTGTTTTCATAAACCTTTTCCTCGGTTCCCGGAGCAGCCGCTCCGCTTGGATCTGTGGTCAGTCTTGGTTGGCGGTGTGGATGATTTGCAGGAATTTTTCCGGGTCCAGAGCGGCGGTGCCGATGAGGCCCCCGTCCACATCCTCCTGGCGCAGGAGGGCCTCGGCGTTGGTCTCGTTCATGGACCCGCCGTACTGGATGGTGGTGGAGCGGGCGATGCGGGCGCCGTAGAGCTTGCGCAGCACCCCCCGGATGGCGGAGCAGACCTCGCCGGCCTGCTCGGGGGTGGCGGTGTTGCCGGTGCCGATGGCCCAGATGGGCTCATAGGCGATGACCACCCGGCGCATGGCCTCGGGGCTCACCCCGGCCAGGGCGGCCTTGAGCTGGTAGGAGATAAACTCCAGGGTGACCCCCAGCTTCCGCTGCTCCAGGTCCTCCCCCACGCACAGGATGGGCCGCAGGCCGGCATCCAGGGCGGCGTGGACCTTGCGGTTGACGATGAGGTCGCTCTCGCCAAAATGCTCCCGGCGCTCACTGTGGCCGATGATGACGTATTTGACATCCAGCTCGGCCAGCATACCGGCGGAAATCTCCCCGGTGTAGGGGCCGGCCTGTTCCCAGTGGAGGTTCTGGGCCCCCACAGCCACCCGGCTGTCCTTGAGGACCTTCATCGCAGCGGGGATATCCACATAGGGCACGCACAGCACGATGCTGCACCGCTTGACCCGGGGCAGGGCCCCCTTGAGGGTCTCGGCAAAGGCCTTGGTCTCTGCTGCGGTCTTGTGCATCTTCCAGTTGCCTGCGATGATGGTTTTTCGATACTTTCTGTTCATGGGTCCTTCCGTTCCTCCGGCTCCTTACAGGTCTGCCAGGCAGGCGATGCCGGGCAGCACCAGACCCTCCAAAAACTCCAGGGCGGCGCCGCCGCCGGTGGAGATGTGGGAGAACTTGCCGGCCATGCCGCTCTGCTCCACGGCGGAGGCGGAGTCGCCGCCGCCGACGATGGTGACGGCCTCGGTCTGGCGGGCCATGGCCTCGGCGATGGCGTTGGTCCCCTTTGCAAAGGCGGGGAACTCAAAGACCCCCATGGGGCCGTTCCAGATGACGGTGCCCGCCCCCTGGATGGCGGCGGAGAAGGCCTCAATGGTCTTGGGGCCGATGTCCATGCCCATGAGCTCGTCGGGGAAGTTGTCGGGAGTGACGGGGATGGGCCGGGCGTCGGCAGAGAACTCCTTGGCGGCGATGTTGTCCTGGGGCAGCAGGAGTTTGACCCCCAGCTTTTCCGCCTTTTCCATCATCTCTCTGGCGTAGTCCACATGGGCCTCGTCCAGCAGGGAGGCGCCGATCTGCTTGCCCCGGGCGGCCTGGAAGGTATAGGACATGCCGCCGCCGATGAGGATGGTGTCGGCCTTCTGCAGCAAGCTGTTGATCACGCCGATCTTATCGGAGACCTTGGACCCGCCCAGGATGGCCACCAGGGGCCGCTTGGGATCGTCCAGGGCCTTGCCCATGAAGTTGAGCTCCTTCTCCACCAGCAGTCCGGCCACCGATGGCAGGTAGTGGGACACGCCCTCGGTGGAGGCGTGGGCCCGGTGGGCAGCCCCAAAGGCGTCAAAGACAAAGATATCCGCCAGACTGGCCAGCTCCTGGGCGAAGGCGGGGTCATTCTTCTCTTCCTCGATGCGGAAGCGCAGGTTTTCCACCAGCACGGCCTGGCCGGGCTGGAGGGCAGCGCACTTTTCCTTGGTGTCGGGGCCCAGCACGTCCTTGGTCAGGGGGATGGAGATGCCCAGAAGCTTTTCCAGATGATCCCGGGCGGAGAAAAGGGACATCTCCTGCTTCCACTGCCCATGGGGCCGGCCCATGTGGGAGAGCAGGATGACTGCGGCATTGTGCTCCAGTAAGTAGCGGATGGTGGGCAGGGTGGAGACGATACGGGTGTCGTCGTGGATGACCCCTGTGGCCTTGTCATGGGGGACATTGAAGTCACAGCGCAGGAGGATCTTTTTTCCGGACACGTCGATGTCGCGGATGGTCTTCTTGTCATAATTCATGAGAAAAAAGCCCCTTCTTTTCATTTTGGTGGGCGGCGGCCCCTGCTCTGGCGGCCGGGCTGGTCAATGCCCGGCAGATGCAGGCGCTGCTGCCGAAAGATCTCCGCTGCCGCTCAACTGGGGGAAATCCAGCTGCCGGAGCGCTTCGTACGTCAAAATGGCGACAGAGTTTGCCAGGTTCAGGCTGCGGGCCTCCGGCCGCATGGGGATGCGGATGCACCGCTGGGCGTGGGCCTGGCGGAACCACTGGGGCAGGCCGGCGGTCTCCTTGCCGAAGAAGAGCCAGCAGCCGTCCCGGAAGGTGGCCTGGGTGTAATCCCGGGGCGCCTTGGTGGTGGCCAGCCAGAGGTCGGTGATCTGGTTCTGGTGAAACAGATCCTCTAAGCTATCATAGACCCGCAGGTCCACCATGTGCCAATAGTCCAGGCCCGCCCGCTTCACCGCCCGGTCGCTGATGTCAAAGCCCAAAGGTTTGACTAAATGCAGCCGGCTGCGGGTGGCAGCGCAGGTGCGGGCAATGTTGCCGGTGTTCATGGGGATCTCCGGTTCCACCAGGACGATATTGAGCATGATCTCCGTCGCCTCGATCCTGAAAAACTGTCGTGATAATACAGCCTGCATTTTACTGCAAATGAGGAAAAAATTCAATATCATCCGGCAAAAAGGTGAAAATTAAGCGGTTTCCTCAAAAAAAGGGGGGGGCAACAGGGAAATTCAGCTTGTCGCACAAAAGGGAGAACCGTCAAAAATGCAGGAATCCCGTCTTTTCGGGAAATTGACGAACCCGTGGCCGCCCCGGGCCGGGCCGGGCGGCAGAAGGAAGGCGAAGGGCCGGGCCTTGCGTGGGAAACCGGGGGATGGTCGGAAGCTTCCGTTACTCCACATAAAACTCTTCGCCGGTGTCAAGGCAGATAGCGCCAAGGCGGCCGCCAAAGCCGCAGCCGCAGTCAATCGCGATATGATGATTGCCCCTGTATATGTAACCGGGCTTTGGGTTTTCAGGGATAAGGGCGGTGGGGGTATGCCCTGTGACCAGGATTTTATCCGGAAACAGAGCTTTTGAGTAGTCGGTGCGGCGGAAGGCCAGCTCTTCCAGGGAGTAGTCGTCCAGTCTCTTTTGGGGGGAGAAATCCCCTAACCTGGCATGGGTCAGGATGTAGTGTTTCCCACCGGCGTAGATCTCTCTGTATAATTCAAACTCATTCAGAT
>DXEA01000128.1 GCA_019115225.1 Candidatus Evtepia faecigallinarum | reverse complement strand
GGGGACGGACACCCCCGCCGAGGCCCCGGCCCCGGCGGCACCCCCCGCTGAGGCGGCAGAAGCCCCCGCCGGGGAAGCACCCCCCGCTGAGGCGGCAGAAGCCCCCGCCGGGGAGGCAGCCCCCGCTGAGGCGGCGGAAGTGCCGCCGGAGAAAAAGAAAATTTTACCCCGGAAGTGCTGGCTGACCGTCCTGCTGCTGGTGGCGGCGGGGATCACCTTCACCGCCTTTGCCCTGGCCCTGTCGGGGCAGGGGGAGATCAGCTGGGGCGGCTCGCCCCTCCTCTTCGCCCTCAACGCCCTGCCGGTGCTGCTGGTGCTGGCCCTGCTGTGGCTGGCCACCGGCCAGGCGTGGATATCCTGCCTGGTCACCGGCACCCTGGCCTTCCTGGTGGCGGGAGGCAACTACTTCAAGGTCATGTTCCGGGACGACCCCCTCCGGTGGGAGGACCTCTCCCTCATCCGGGAGGCCACCCAGATGTCCGACCAGTACCAGGTGGAGCTGACCCCCCTCATGATCGCCTGGATCGTGGTCATCGTCGCCTTTGTCCTGGCCCTCTTCCTCCTGGGCCGGGGCAAGCCGAGGCTCCGCTGGCGGCTGGCCGCCCTGGCGGGCACGGCGGCGGTGAGCGTCGCCGTCTTCCTGCTGGTCTGCGCCGACGATGCCCTCTATGGCCTGCTGGCCGGCGACCACGCCGGGGACCAGCGCCAGGCCTACGCCGCCACCGGCAACCTCTACCCCTTCGTCCACAGCGCCGGCAGCTACCTCTCCCGGATCACCGCCTATGACGAGGGGGAGGCGGAGGAGGTCCTGGGCCAGTTCCAGGACGAGACCATCCCGGAGGAGAAAAAGGTCAGCCTCATCTCCATCCAGATGGAGGCCATGGCCGACCTGTCGGTCTATGACATCGACGGCCTGTCCCCCTCGGTCTATGCCGACTTCCACGCCCTGCAGGCCGAGAGCTATTCCGGCACCCTCATCACCGACATCTTCGCCGGGGGGACCACCGAGACCGAGTGGGCCGTGCTCACCGGCGGCAACCAGCACGGGGATTTCTCCACCAAGACCGACTCCGTGGCCTGGTACCTGAAAAGCCAGGGCTACACCGCCAACGGCGCCCACCCCTGCCGGGAGTGGTTCTATGACCGGAAAACCGTCAACCCCAACCTGGGGCTGGACGACTACCTCTTCACCGACAACTACTACTACCAGTTCATCGCCCCGGGGGAGGACGTGGCCTATGACGACGTCTTTTTCCCCGACCTGGAGGACCGGCTGACCGAGTATTTCGCCACCAGCGACGACCCCCTCTTCTCCTTCAACGTCACCTACCAAGGCCACGGGCCCTATGAGGACGAGGTGGCCTATTGGGGCACCGACTTCTGTACCGGCGACTACGAGGAGGGCACGAGGAACATTCTGAACAACTACTTCTATGTGGTCCAGAACAGCGCCGGCCACATGAGGGAGTTCACCGAGTTCCTGGACACCCTGGACGAGCCCGTGGTCCTGCTGCTCTACGGCGACCACAAGCCCTGGATGGGCAACCACGGCTCCATCTACGAGGGGTTAGGGATTTCCCTGGACACCGCCACCGAGGAGGGCTTTCGCAACTATTATTCCACCTGGTACATGATCTGGGGCAACCAGGCCGCCAAGGACCTGCTGGGCCAGGACTTCCAGGGCCAGGGCCCCGACCTGTCCCCGTGCTTTTTGATGAACGAGGTCTTTGAGCTCATCGGCTGGCAGGGCTCGGACTACATGCAGGCCCAGCGCCAGATCGCCCACGCCCTGCCCGTGCTGCACACCACCGGGTGGGCAGAGGAGAACGGGGTCCTCACCCCCACCCCCTCCCAGGAGGCCCGGCAGATGATGCAGACCTTCCAGAACCTGTCTACCTATGACCGGACCCACGCCCCGTGAGGGGAAAAATCTTGGCAAATCCTGAAAAAACCTCCCTTATCCCTTGTGATAAGGGAGGTTTTATGGTATTCTGTAATTTGAATTGTTGTTGCTATTTTCCCCTTCTCCCGCCCCTGCCGGCGGGGGGAGGTCAGGATAGAAATCTTCCAAAAGAGGATCTGATGTATGAAGTATCAGCAGTGGAACATTGCTCAAGGATCTCAGCAAGCCCGCCGGGCCATGGAGCGCCAAGGGGTCCCCGCCTTAGTGGCGGCCACCCTGTGTGCCCGGGGGCTGACCGACCTGGAGCAGGCCAAGAGCCTGCTCTCCAGCGGCGCCGACCAACTCTGCGACCCCTTCCTCATGAAAGACATGGACCTGGCCACCGCCCGCATCAGCCGGGCCCTGCGCAACGGGGAAAAGATCGCCGTCTATGGCGACTATGACGTGGACGGCATCACCTCCACCTGCCTGCTCACCCACTACCTGCGGGGGCAGGGGGGCGACGTGTGCTACTACATCCCCAACCGCCTGTCCGAGGGCTACGGGGTGAACAAAGAAGCGGTGGAGCGGCTGGCCCAGCAGGGGGTCAAGCTCATCATCACCGTGGACTGCGGCATCACCGCCGTGGAGGAGGTGGTCTATGCCGCCGGCCTGGGGGTGGACATGATCGTCACCGACCACCACGAGTGCAAGGAGGAGCTCCCCGCCGCCGTGGCGGTGGTGGACCCCCACCGGAAGGATTGTGCCTACCCCTTCAAGGACCTGGCGGGGGTGGGCGTGGCCCTGAAGCTGGTCATGGCCCTGGGCGGGGAAAAGCGTGCCCGCGCCCTGTTTCAGGAGTACGCCGACCTGGCCGCCGTGGGCACCGTGGCCGATGTGATGAAGCTGCTGGGGGAGAACCGCACCATCGTGCGGGTGGGCCTGAACCACCTGAAAAAGACCCGCCGCCGGGGGCTGTACGCCCTGATGGTAGAGGCAGGCACCCTCAGCCGGGCCATCAACTCCACCACCGTGGGCTATTGCCTCTCCCCCCGCATCAACGCTGCCGGGCGCATGGGCCAGGCGGCCACCGCCGCCGAGCTCATCCTCACCGAGGACGCCATCCAGGCCGAGGTGCTGGCCCACGAGCTGTGCGAGCTCAACCGCCAGCGGCAGGCCGTGGAGCTGGACATCTTTAACCAGTGCCTGGCCCTGGTGGCCGGCCAGCAGCAGGACTGCCTGGTGCTGGCCGACAAGACCTGGCACCAGGGGGTGGTGGGCATCGTGGCCTCCCGCCTGGCCGAGCAGTGCGCCTGCCCGGTGTTCATGATCTGTTTGCAGGCCGACGGCAAGGGGAAGGGCTCCTGCCGGTCCTATGGGGGCTTCAACCTCTTCTGCGCCTTGGAGCGCTGCGCCGACCTCTTGGAGGGCTACGGCGGCCACGCCCTGGCCGCGGGCTTTTCCATCAAGGAGGAGAACATCCCCGCCTTCCGGGCCCGGATGGAGGAGCTGGTGCGCAGCGACACCGGGGGGGAGGAGATGGTCTCCACCCTGCAGATTGACGGGGAGATCGAAAACACCGGCCTGCTCACTGTGGAGCAGGTGGAGGCCCTGAGCCTGCTGGAGCCCTATGGGGCGGGCAACCCCAAGCCTGTCTTTTCCCTGTCGGGGGTGACGGTGACGTGCATGTCCGACGTGGGGGGCGGCCGGCACCTGAAGATGCGGGCCAGCCGGGACGGGCGGACGGTGGATATGATCTTTTTCTCCGTCACCCGGGCCAGGTCCGGCCTGGTGGTGGGGGACAAGGCCGACGTGGCCTTCTATCCCCAAATTAACGAATACCGGGGCTCCCGCACGGTCCAGCTGCACCTGGTGGACCTGCGCCCGGCCTACACCGAGCAGGAGCGGGACGAGCAGGAGCTGTATCGCAAATACGTCCGGGGGGAGGAGCTGACCCCCTGTGAGGCCCGCATGATGATCCCCCAGCGGGAGGAGTTTGCCGCCGTGTGGCGGTACCTGGCCAACCGGGAGGGGGAGGTGGTGGACATGCCCGTCCGCCTGGCCCGCCGGGTGGCCCAGGAGGGAGACCTGTGGGAGTCCCCCCTGCGCACCATGATCTGCCTGGAGGTATTGGAGAGCTTCGGCCTGGTCACCCTTCAGGAAGAGGAGGGGGGCGCCCTGCACATCTGGCTGCGGCAGCGGAAGAACCGGGAAAAGGTCTCCCTGCCCCAGTCGCCCATCATCAAGCGCCTCCAGGCCATCGCCTGGGGGGAGGAGCGCGGGGTGAACTTTTAGGGATATCTGACCCAGCCGGCGTCCGCCCTGCCTGTGCAGACAGGGCGGACAGGAAGGACTGACAAACGGGGCCGTCCGGCCCCGGACGGAGAGAGAGGAAAGGGAGCTGCCTATGGAGGACAGGCTGGAACAGCGCTATCACGAGCTGGAAGAGAAAATCAAAAACCTGACACAGGAAGACCGCAACCGGGTGCGGGACGCCTTCCAATACGCCAGAAGCCACCACGAGGGGCAGCTGCGTAAGGACGGCTCCCCCTACATCACCCACCCCCTGGAGGTGGCCCACCTGGTGGCCGAGCTGGGGCTGGACGCCGACTCCATCATGGCGGCCCTCCTCCACGACACCATCGAGGACACCGACGCCACCCATGAGGAGGTGGCCAAGCGGTTCAGTGAGACCGTGGCCGACCTGGTAGAGGGGGTCACCAAGCTCAACAAGGTGAAGTACACCTCTACGGAAGAAAAGCAGATGGAGAATCTGCGCAAGATGCTCATGGCCATGGCCCAGGACGTGCGGGTCATCCTCATCAAGATCTGCGACCGGGTGCACAACATCCGCACCCTGGAGTTCCAATCGGAGAAGAAGCAGCGGGAAAAGGCCCTGGAGACCCTGGAGATCTACGCCCCCATCGCCCACCGGCTGGGTATGCAGCGGATGAAGTGGGAGATGGAGGACCAGTCCCTGAAATTCCTGGACCCGGTGGCCTATGGGGAGATCGCCGACGAGCTGGCCGCCCAGGCCAAGGCCCACGCGGCCTTCATGGACCACATCCAGCAGGAGATCTCCTCCCGGCTGGAAAAGGAGGGCATCAAGGCCACCGTCTACGGCCGGGTCAAGCACGTCTATTCCATCTACCGCAAGATGTACGCCCAGAACAAGAAGCTGAGCGAGATTTTTGACCTCTACGCCTTCCGGGTCATCGTGGACGACGTGTTCACCTGCTACCGGGTGCTGGGGGACATCCACGACATGTACCGGCCCGTGCTGGGGCGCTTTAAGGATTACATCAGCACCCCCAAGCCCAACATGTACCAGTCCCTGCACACCACGGTCATCGGCAGCGAAGGTATGCCCTTCGAGGTCCAGATCCGCACCTGGGACATGCACCACATGGCCGAGTACGGCGTGGCCGCTCACTGGAAGTACAAGCAGGGCCTGAGCAACAAGCAGCTGGGCACCGAGGAGACCTTCGCCTGGGTCCGCCGCTTATTGGAGAACCAGCAGGACACCGAGGCCGAGGAGTATATCCGCACGTTGAAGGTGGACCTGTTTGCCGACGAGGTCTTCGTCTTTACCCCCAACGCCGACGTGATTAACCTCCCCGCCGGGGCCACCCCCATCGACTTTGCCTACGCCATCCACTCCGCCGTGGGCAACTCCATGACGGGGGCCAAGGTCAATGGGCGCATCGTGGGCTTTGACTATCGCCTGAAATCGGGAGAGATCGTGGAGGTCATCACCTCCAAGAACGCCAAGGGCCCCAGCCGGGACTGGATGAAGCTGGCCAAGAGCAATCAGGCCCGCACCAAGATCCGCCAGTGGTTCAAGCGGGAGAAGCGGGAGGAGAACGTGGCCCACGGCCGGGCCATGTTTGAAGGGGAGATCAAGCGCCTGGGCCTGAACATCGCCATGCTCACCGCCGAGAACATGCTGCCCCACATCCTGGAAAAGGTCCGCTTCAACTCCTTAGAGGAGATGTACGCCGCCATCGGCTACGGCGGCGCCTCCGCCCAGAAGTGCGCCAACCGGGCCCGGGAGGAGCTGGTCCACCAGGACCGCCAGCAGGCGGAACGCCTGGCCGCCGAGCGGGCCGAGCGGGAGGCCGCCGAGCAGGCCAAGGAGTCTGCCCCCACCGCCCTGGACTCCGGGGTGGCCAAGGCGGGCAACCGGAAACACTCCGTCTCCGGGGTCATCGTCTCGGGCATGACCGAGTGCATGGTGAAGTTTGCCAAGTGCTGCACCCCCGTGCCCGGGGACCCCATCGTGGGCTTCATCACCCGGGGCTTCGGGGTGTCGGTCCACCGGGCGGACTGCCCCAATGCTGTGAGTGGCATGAACCACCAGCAGGAGAAGGACCGCTGGATCAAGGTCACCTGGGACCCGGAGAGCCTGAACACCTACAAGACCTCCCTGGACCTCATCGCCAAGGACCGCCACGGCCTGGCCATGGACGTTACCGCCGTGATGGCCACGGCGAAAATCAACATTCTGGGCATGACCGTCAACGTCCTGCCCGACGGCTACACCAAGATGAACCTGGTGGTGGAGGTGCGCGCCCAGAGCGAAGTGACCACCATCATGAACAAGCTCAACCAGGTCCGGGGGGTCTATCAGGTCTCCCGGGTCAGCGGCTGAGCCGCAGTGCCCTTTCCCCCGCGCAACAAACGATGATGGAAAAGAGGGACGCACCATGAAACGAACGCCCATCGCCATTCTGCTGACCCTGGCCCTGTGCCTTTCCCTGGCCCTCCCCGCCCTGGCCGCAGAGGCAGGGGAGCCCAACGACACCGCCCAGCAGGCCACCCCCCTGGCCCTGAACACCACCCTCTCCGCCGACCTGACCCCTCACAAGGCCGGAGACGGGGACACGGACTGGTACCGGCTGACCCTGGACGAGCCCGGGGGCCTGACCATCTCCCTGCGCTATGACAAGGACCTGTCCTTCAGCGCCACCTTCTACCGCCCGGGGGCGGACGGCCAGCTGGAGGCCCTGCGCACCCGCTACTGCTCCGCTGCCCCGGCGGACCTGTATGCCACCTGGGCACCGGCCACCTTCTACCTGGGGGCAGGGACTTATTACCTGAAGCTCCAGGCCGGCGGCTATACCGAGGGGGCCTATACCCTCACCACCGCCTTTGCCGGCCGGGACGCCGGCACCTTAGAGCAGGAGCCCAACGGGGGGAGCACCACGGCCACCCCCGTCGAACTGAACACCACCGTGGCCGGCAGCTTCTACCCCCGCAACAACCAGAACGGGGATATCGACTGGTACCGGCTGGAGGAGCTCACCTCTCCCGGCCGGCTGACCCTCACCCTGTGCCAGGAGGGGGACTTCTACTTCTCCGTCACCCTCTACCGCCTGGACCGGGAGACCGGGGAGCTGAGCATCCTGTGGAACCAGTTCTGCCCGGCCCCCACCAACCTGGCCCAGGATACCTTCACCCGGGACCTGGGCTCCACCTATCTCAGCCCGGGGATCTATTACCTCGACCTGTCGGCCACCAGCGGCCAGGAGGGGAACTATACCTTTGACGCCGACTTTACCCCCCTGCCCGACGGGACCCTGGAGCAGGAGCCCAACGGGACCAGCGCCACGGCTACGGACATAAGCCTGAACCGGTCTGTGGCCGGCAGCTTCGTCGCCCGCAGCAGACAGAACGGGGACACCGACTGGTACCGCTTCACCACCACCAACGACAACGGCCTGCGCCTGTCCTTCCGCTTGCCTGCGACGGTGAACTTCTCCGCCGCCGTCTATCAGCCCGACGCCAGCGGGGAGCTGAAGACGGTCTGGAGCGACTACTACTCCCGCCCGGGGGCCGAGGACACGGCCACCTCCACCTACACCACCCGGGTGCTGGACCTGGACCGGGGGACCTATTACCTGCGCCTGTACGCAAACCCCGGCAACGAGGGCGACTATACCCTCCAGCTGCTGCCTGTGCAGGGGGAGCAGCCCTCGGCCTGGGCCCGGGAGGACGTCTACGCCGCCATTGACCAGGGCCTGGTGCCCGCCGGGCTCCAGGGCAACTACACCGGCGGCATCGCCCGGAAGGACATGGCCGCCGTGGTGGTCTGCCTGCTGGAGGAGGTCTCCGGCCAGAGCATCGGGGACTTTCTGGCCGGCCAGGGCCTGGCCACCGACCCCAACACCTACACCGACACCCGGGACCCCGACGTGCTGGCCGCCAGCGCCCTGGGGATTTTGGGAGGCGTAGGGGGCGGCCGCTTTGCCCCGGACAGCATCCTCACCCGGAGCCAGATCGGGGCCATCCTCAACCGCACCGCCCAGGTGCTGGGGGAGAACACCCGGGGCTATTCCCACCGCTTCACCGACACCGCCGGCCACTGGTGCGACAGTGAGCTGGGCTGGCCCTATGCCAAGGGCATCGTGGACGGGGTGGGGGGCGGCCGCTTCAACCCCGACGGCCCCCTGACCACCGAGCAGGCCATCGTCATCGCCTGGCGGGCCTGGCAGGTCCTCTCCTGAGGTGGGGGAAGTATAAAGACTGTCAAGAACGGGAACAAAGAAAGGAGCCACCGGGCTCCTTTCTTTCCCGGGAAAAATAAAGGAAGTGCAACGATATGGAACACAGCTTCCAGCCCCTGCTCTTCGGGGGCGACATCAACGTCTACAGTGTGGCCCGGGCCTTCCACGAAGCCTACGGCATCCGCTCGGTCTGCTTTGGCAAGTTCGCCTCCGGCCCCGCCCACGGCTCGGCCATCATCGACTACCGGGTCTGCCCGGACAACGAGGACGCGGCGGCCTTTTGCAAGAACGTGGCCGACGTGGCCGCGGAGTTTGCCGATAAAACCGTGCTGGTCATCGGCTGCGGGGACAGCTATGTGAAGCTGGCCGCGGAGAACAAGGAGAACTTCCCGGCCAACTGCATCGCCGCCACCGTGAGCGGCCAGCTCATCAACACCCTCATCAACAAGGAGTCCTTCTACGCCCTGTGCGACCAATACGGCATCGACCACCCCGGCACCTTCATCTACCGCCGGGAGATGGGCCACGACTTCACCTTAGACTTCCAGCCCCCCTACATCTGCAAGCCCGCCAACGGCGTGGCCTACTGGGAGCACCCCTTCCCCGGCAACGAGAAGGTCTTTACCTGCCCCGACCGGAAGAGTTTAGAAGAGGTGCTGGACAAGGTCTACGCCGCCGGATACCCGGACACCATGATCATCCAGGACTTTATCCCCGGGGACGACAGCTATATGCGGGTGCTCACCAACTACTCCGACCGCAACGGGAAGGTCAAGCTCATGTGCATGGGCCACGTCCTCTTAGAGGAGCACACCCCCCACGGCATCGGCAACCACGCCGTCATCCTCACCGAGCCCTGCGGCCAGGTGGCCGAGAAGATCCGGGCCTTTCTGGAGGACATCGGCTATGTGGGCTTTTCCAACTTCGACATCAAGTACGACCAGCGGGACGGCAAGTACAAGGTCTTTGAGATCAACTGCCGCCAGGGCCGCAGCAACTACTACGTCACCGGGGCGGGGTACAACATCGCCAAGCTCCTGGTGGAGGACCGCATCGAGGGCAAGGACCTCCCCTTCGTCCTGGCGGACAACCCCAGCCTGTGGCGGGTGGTGCCCCGGAAGGTGGCTTTTGACTATATCGTCTCGGACTACCACCCGGAGCTGAAAAAGCTCATGCAGCAGGGCCGGGAGGTCCGGCCCCTCTTCTACCACCGGGACAAGGGGCTCATGCGCACCCTGCGGATGGAGAAGAACCTGCTGGGGCATTTTCAGAAGTTCAAGCAATACTACGAAAAGAAGAACTGACCGCCCCCAGGGCGGCGGGAAAGGAGGATGTGCATGGACCAAGAGGGCATCTTAGGGGTCCTGGGCGGCATGGGTCCCCAGGCCACGAATACCTTTTACCAGCGGCTCATCGACCGCACCCAGGCCGAGAGCGACCAGGAACACCTGCAGGTGCTCCTCTGGAGCGACGCCAAGATCCCCGACCGCACGGCGGGCATCCTGGCCGGGCCGGAGGAGGCTGAGAAGGTCTACCAGGCCCTGCTGGCCGGGGCCAGGCTCTTAGAGGGGGCGGGGTGTACCGTCCTGGCCATCCCCTGCAACACCTCCCACTACTTTGCCGACCGCCTGCAGGGGGAGCTGAAGATCCCCCTCATCCACATGATCCGGGAGACGGTGGCGGCCATCGCCGCCATGGGCAAAAAGACCGTGGGCATCCTGGCCACCGACGGCACGGTGCGCACGGGGATCTACCAAAAGGAGCTCACCGCCGCGGGCCTGACCCCGGTGGTCCCGCCGGAGGAGCTGCAGCGGGTGGTCATGTCCATCATTTACGACGAGATCAAAAAGGGGGAGACCGGCTCCCGGGAAAAATTCGGCGAGATCGACGCCTGGCTGCGCCGGGCCGGGTGCGACTGCGCCATCCTGGGCTGCACGGAGCTGTCGGTCTTCCGCAGCCTGCACAGTCTGCCCCCCTTCTACATCGACGCCATGGAGGTGCTGGCCGAGCAGGCCATCCTGCGCTGCGGCAAGCAGCTGAGGAATGTGTGAGGGGGAGGCCCCCTCGCGATGCCTGGGAGGGTGACCCACCCGCCTGGAGGGGAGAGCTGCCACGCTCCGGGGGGCGCTGCCGCGGGTGCCCCGGCTGCCCACCGGGTGGGGGAGGGGGAGCAGCCTGCTCCCCACGGGGGCCCGCTGCCGCGGGGGCTTGGGCTTTCTCTGGAGAAAGCCCAAACGAAAGAGCACCATGGGGCCTGCGGGCCCCCTGGACCCCCGGGGGGTTTTAAGGTCCTCGCTCTCGCTCGTCGGATTTTGGGTTTGTGACCGAAGGGGCGGTCGTGGGTTTATGACCTACGGGGGATTGGGCCCCGATTTGGCACTTTTCCGCATTTGACGATAAGGATTAAGAAGCCTAAAATTTTTAGGTTGAGAAAGACAGCTGAGATAGATGCTTTGAAAAAATATAGAGAAATGGAATCCTTGATATTTTTTGAGTAGATTTTTCTACCGTTGGTCTCAATAACAGCCAAATAGTTTCCATCTACCGTCATCACCCAAAGGGCACCTTCTATCGGCGCCTGCCGCCCGGAGGCCGGCACCCATCGGGAGCCTGGCGCTGTGTGGGCCGCAGGCCAGTCATAGGCGGTAGAACGCCCCCTTCCAGTTTCTACAGACCAGAGAAGGGGGTCTCGGGGGAGGAACCTCCTCCCCTGAGCGGGAGTCCAGAGGGCAGAGCCCTCTGGTGCTCTTTCGTCTGGACTTTCTCCAGAGAAAGTCCAGGCCCCCGCGGCAGCG
>DXEA01000016.1 GCA_019115225.1 Candidatus Evtepia faecigallinarum | reverse complement strand
CACAGGGCACACAAAAGCCCCCGCCGCCAGCGGATATATCCCTTTTGGGCAAAGCGGATGGTGGTGAGGGTGGTGCCCATGGCGGAGCTGAGCTTGTTGGTGGCGATGGCCATGTGGGCGGGCAGGCCGGCGATGAGATAGGCGGGCAGGGAGATCAGTCCTCCGCCCCCCGCCACCGCGTCCACAAAGCCCCCCAGAAAGGTGAGGGGGCAGACGATGAGAAAGGGGAGCCATTCCATAAAATTTCAATTCTCATGGCCGCTGTGCCGTTTTTTCCAGTCCTTGATCTGGGCCAGGCGCTGGGCAAATCTGGCCTCCTGTCCCTGGTCGGTGGGGGAGTAGTAGGTCCGGCCCAGCAGGGAGTCCGGCAGGCACTGCATGGTGGTGAGCTTGTCGGCAGTGCTGTGGGCGTACTGGTAGCCCTTGCCATAGCCCAGCTCTCCCATGAGCTTGGTCACCCCGTTGCGGATGACCAGGGGGACCGGCTCGGCCAACTGCTCCTGGGCGTCCTTTTTTGCTGTTTCGTAGGCAGTGTACAGGGCGTTGGACTTGGGCACTAAGGAGAGATAGACCACCGCCTGGGTCAGGTGGACGGTACATTCGGGCATACCCAGAAAGTGACAGGCCTGATAGGCCGCCACCGCCTGCTCCAGGGCCCGGGGGTCGGCCAGGCCGATGTCCTCGCTGGCAAAGCGCACCACCCGGCGGGCCACATACAAGGGGTCCTCGCCCGCCTCCAGCATCCGGGCCAGCCAGTAGACGGCGGCGTCGGGGTCGGAGTTGCGCATGGACTTGTGCAGGGCGGAGATGAGGTTGTAGTGCTCCTCCCCCTTCTTGTCATACAGGAGGGATTTTTTCGCGGTACATTGCCCGATGGTCTCCCAGGTGACGGTGACCGCCCCGTCAGGGTCGGTCTCGCCGTTGAGGAGAACCATCTCCAGGGTAGAAAGGGCCGCCCGGGCGTCCCCGTTGGCAAAGGAAGCGATGCTCTCCAGCATGTCCTCTGCGATCTGGATCTCCTGCCCCCCAAAGCCCCGGGGGTCGGTGAGGGCCCGGCGAAGGAGGGCGACCAGGTCCTCCTGGCCCAGGGGCTGGAGGACAAAGACCTTGCAGCGGGAGAGCAGGGCGCCGTTAATTTCAAAGGAGGGGTTTTCCGTGGTGGCCCCGATGAGCAGGATGCTCCCTTTCTCCACAAAGGGGAGGAAGGCGTCCTGCTGGGCCTTGTTGAAGCGGTGGATCTCGTCCACAAAGAGGATGGTCCGGCCGCCGAAGCGCCGGTTGGTCTCGGCCTGCTCCATGACCCGGCGGATCTCCTTGATGCCGCTGGTGACGGCGGAGAAGTCGATGAACTCCGACCGGGTGCGCTGGGCGATGATCCGGGCCAGGGTGGTCTTGCCCACCCCCGGCGGGCCCCAGAAGATCATGGAGGTGATCTGGTCGGCCTCGATGAGCCGCCGCAGAACCTTGCCCTCGCCCAACAGATGCTGCTGGCCCACATAGTCCTCCAGGCAGGTGGGGCGCAGCCGGGCGGCCAGGGGCTGGGCGGCGGGATTGTCAAACATGGTCTGCTGCTGCATAGGGGGGCCTCCTGTCCGGTCATGGATGTACAGACATGGTAGCACAAATTCCGCCCGCCTTCAAGGCGGCGGCGCAGGAGAGAATCTGCCGGAAAACTCACCGAAAAACCAGGGAAAAATTGGCGAAGGAACGAAAAAAATTTTTGTCCTACCTCTCCCACTTTTCTTCCGGTGGTGCTATAATAGGGAAGTTAAAGCACCCGTGACACTTATCTGAATAGGGAGGACAAGTATTATGAAAACCCTGTACGACGGAAAGACCAAGACGGTCATGCTGGACGAGGCCACTGGCGTGGTGAACCTCTTCTTCAAGGACTCCGCCACCGGCGAGAACGGCTACTTCGACCCCGGCTTCAACACCGTGGGCGGCAGCGTGGAAGGCAAGGGCAAGATCGGCCTGCAGATCTCCAAGCACTTCTTTGAGATCATGGAGAAGAACGGCATCCCCACCCACTACCTGGGCGCCGACGTGGACAAGGGCCTCATGCAGGTGCGCAAGCTCACCGTGCCCAAGCTGGAGTTCGTGCTGCGTTACTTCACCGCCGGCTCCATGTGCCGCCGCTTCACCCTGCCGGAGGGCATCGTCTTCGATCCCCCCTACACCGAGGTCACCCTGAAGGACGACGACCAGGGCGATCCCCTCATCACCGAGCGGCTGTGCATCATGAAGGACATGCTGAAGCCCGGCCAGTATGACGAGGCCCTGGGCATCCTGGTCAAGGTGGGCGAGGTCCTGAAGAAGGAGCTGGCCGCCATGGGTCTGACCCTCATCGACTTCAAGATCGAGGTGGGCTATGACGAGGACGGCAAGATGTATGTGGTGGACGAGATCACCCCCGACATCTGGCGCGTCCGGGACGAGCAGGGCAACATCCCCAACCAGATCGACTGCGCCAAGCTCATTCTGGAGAAGATCTGAGCCTGCTCCCTCCAATCACCAATACCACAACAAAGGCCGCCCGGCACCGGGCGGCCTTTTGCCGTCCGGGCAGGGGAGAGGTGGTTGACAACAATCCGAATTCGGATTATACTAGAGACGGAAAATCCGAATTCGGACTGAAAGGAGGCGTGCCCCATGGATGAGAGCAGACAGCAGGTCCGCCGGCTGATGATCGCCATCGAGCGCATCGACCAGGCCTATTACCGGGCCCAGCGGCGGCTGGGAATCAAGGACGCGGCCTTTGTCCTCTTTTACGCCATTGCGGACGGGGGGACCTATTCCCAAAAGCAGATCTGCCAGGAGTGGTCCCTGCCCCGGACCACCCTGAACACCGTGGTACAGGAGTATGTGGGCAAGGGCTACCTGCGCCTGGCCGCCACCGGGCACAAAGAAAAGGAAGTGGTGCTGACACCGGCGGGACGGGCCTATGTCCAAGAAATTCTGGCGCCGGTCTTTGCAGCGGAGGAGCGGGTGATGGCTTCCTTTCTCCACACCGACCTGACCGCCCGGACGGAGGAATTTGCCCAGCGGTTGGAGGAGGAATTTGCCCCCATCGGGTCCATCCGGAAAGGAGAGAACAATGACTGAAGTACCGAAGATTACCTTTGCCCCGGTCACCCCGGCGGACCTGCCCCAATTCATCAAAGACCTGCAAGGGGCTTTTGTCCTAGCTGTGGAGGAAAAATTCGGGCGCAGTGAGCCTATCCCTGCCTCGGAGGAGGTGGAGGAGTCCTTCCACGCCCCCAACACGGAGACCTACCATCTTCTGCTGCACGGGCAGCGGGTGGGCGGCGTGGTGCTGACCATCCACCCGCGCCGCCGCCGGGGCAGTCTGGACCTCTTCTTCATCGACCCGGCCAGACACAGCCAAGGCTTGGGCTTGGCGGCCTGGCAGGCCATTGAGGCCCGCTACCCGGAGGTCACCCTTTGGGAGACGGCAACGCCGTATTTTGAAGAGCGGAACATCCATTTTTATGTGAACAAATGCGGCTTTCATATCGTGGAGTTTTTCCACGACCGCCACAGAGACCCCCATCTGCCTCTGCCCCGGGACCAGGCGGGGGAGACGGACCCCGGCACAGAGGCCTTTTTCCGCTTTGAAAAAGTGCTTCCGTCATAAAATTTATTCGTCTTACCGAAAAGAAAAAGTACCCTTCCGGTGTCATCGCCCGAAGGGTACTATATTGTAAAGTACTACATGATTGTAAAGTATTACATGAGGACCTACGCCAGGCCCCACCACCTCCGCCGGCTTCCCCCTGGGTAAACACTGATTTAATTTTTTGAGAGATTGCGGTAAAATAGGGAAGAGAGGTGAAGGAAATGGAAAAGCAAATCAGCTTTACAG
>DXEA01000015.1 GCA_019115225.1 Candidatus Evtepia faecigallinarum | reverse complement strand
CATATACGGTACACTGGTCTTGCTTTTTCTTTGCCTTCACAAACTAAGAATAAAGCAAACGGCGAGGTTTGGAAACCCTTTCGGGCTCCAAACCTCGCTCGTTTTTATGGCCTCATTTTGCAACGGACCCTTTGGCTTCACGCCGGCTTGCGGCCGGTGACGGTGTAGATGAATCCCTTGAGCTGACGGCTCTGGACGTCCACAAAGCCGTTTTTGACCATGCGCCGGGCGATGCCCCGGCGGTTCTCCACATGGCAGTCCCCGCTGTTGAGGAGTCTGAAAAGGATGTGGTTGTCGATCCATCCCGCCAGACCGCCCACACCGGTGTCGGAGAGCAGGTAGAGGCCGCCGGGTTTGAGGACCCGCAGGGCCTCCCCCATGGCCCGGTCCGGGTCAGGGTAGTGATGAAAACTCTGGATGCAGGTGACCACGTCAAAGAAGTTGTCGGCATAGGGCAGCCGGTCCGCCACTCCCTGCACAAACACCGCGCCGGGAATGTGTTTCTCTTCCGCCACGGCCAGCATGTTTTCGGACACATCCAAGCCGTGGTACTCTGCCGGATGGACCCGGGCCAGGCGGTTGAGGAGCCAGCCGGTGCCGCAGCCCACATCCAGCAAGGTTTGGTAGGAGTGAGCCAAGAGTTCTCGAATGGCGTCCTCCCCGCTGCACTTGGCCGGGCCGGAGTAATAGACGGAGGTGTTTTGGTCATACTGGGCAGCCTGCCGGTTGAAGTGAGCCCGGGAGGCCTGGACATAATCTTTCATGTGCCCTCCTTTCGCAGTTAGCTTAAGCTAACCATAGTATAGCAGACCACCCCGGTAAATGCAAGGATGAAAAAGGACCTGCTCTCAGGCAGGTCCTTTTTCACAATGGCAGCCAACGCCTCAGCGCTTGCCTCCCTTGGTGTCGCAGTACAGGCAGCGGTAGACCCCGTGCTCCCGGTCAGTGAGGCGGAAGATGTGGGGCAGCTCCTGCTCGATGGAGGTGATGCACCGGGGGTTCTTGCACCGGATGACCCCGGTGATGGTCTCGGGCAGGTGGGGATGGATCTTCTCCATCCGCTCGCCCCCCCGGATGATGTTCACGGTGATGTGGGGGTCAATGTAGCCCAGCATGTCGTAGTTGAGGTCGATGACCTCGTTGATCTTCAAAATGTCCTTCTTGCCGTACTTGCCGCTGGAGGCGTTCTTGATGACGGCCACCTCGCACTCCAGCTTTTCCAGTCCCAGGTCCCGGTACAGGTCCATGGCCCGGCCGGCGGGGATGTGGTCGATGACGATGCCGTCGACAATGGTTCCAATGATCATCTCACTCCACCTCCAACAGTTTCAGAATCAGGGCCATGCGGATGAACTTGCCGCACAGGACCTGGCGGAAATAGCAGGCCCGGGGGTCATCGTCGATGGCCGTGGAGATCTCATTGACACGGGGCAGGGGGTGCAGGATGGACAGGTCCCACTTGGCCGTGCGCAGCTTGTCCGGGGTGAGGATGTAGCTGTCCTTCAGGCGGACGTAGTCGTCCTCGTTGAAGAAGCGCTCCCGCTGGACCCGGGTCATGTAGAGGATGTCCAGCTGGGGCATGGCGTCCTCCAGGGAGGTGGTCTCCACATAGTCGATGCCCTGCTTGTCCAACAGGTCCGTGCGCACGCTCTCGGGCACCCGCAGCTCCTCCGGGGAGATGAGGACGAAGCGGACGTTGGCATACCGGGCCATGGCCCCGATGAGGGAGTGGACCGTGCGGCCGAACTTCAGGTCCCCGCAGCAGCCCACCACCAGGGTGTCCAGGCGCCCCTTCTCCCGCTTGATGGTCAGCAGGTCGGTGAGGGTCTGGGTGGGGTGGTGATGGCCGCCGTCGCCGGCGTTGATGACGGGGACCGTGGCCTTCATGGAGGCCACCAGAGGGGCGCCCTCCTTGGGGTGGCGCATGGCGATGATGTCGGCAAAGCAGCTGACCGTCCGGGCGGTGTCCGCCACGCTCTCCCCCTTCATGGCCGAGGAGCTCTGGGCCTCGTGGAAGCCCAGCACCTGGCCGCCCAGCTCGTACATGGCCGCCTCAAAGCTCAGGCGGGTGCGGGTGGAGGGCTCGTAAAAGAGGGTGGCCAGCTTTTTGTACCGGCATTTCTCCCGGTAGGCGTCAGGGTGCTCGATGATGTCTTCTGCCTTGGCGATGAGCTCGTCGATCTCCTCCACGGTCAGGTCCGTGATGTCGATGAGATCTCGTTTCATAGATTGACCAGTCCTTTCTGTTCACGCGAAGAGGCTACTTGATGGCGGGAAACCGTTACTTCTTGATCCAGCTCTCGTCAGAGGGGTTGGCCCGGAAGGCCAGCAGGCGCTCCTTGTCCCCCGGCTGGATGTAGCCCTCGTCGGCGGCCACCTGGGCCACCGTGTCCAGGTCGGTGAGGCTGACGTTCTTGACGTTGGCGGCGGCCAGACGGTCCACGCTCTTCTGCATGCCATAGGTGAAGATGCTCACGATGCCCAGCACCTCGGCCCCGGCCTGGCGCAGGACGTCCACCACCTCCAGGACGCTGCCGCCGGTGGAGATCAGGTCCTCCACCACCACCACCTTCTGGCCGGGCAGGAGCTTGCCCTCGATCTGGTTCTTCCGGCCGTGGTCCTTGGCCCCGGAGCGGACGTAGCCCATGGGCAGCTCCATCAGGTGGGCGGTGATGGCCGCGTGGGCGATGCCGGCGGTGCTGGTGCCCATGAGGACCTCTGCCTGGGGATAGTGCTCCTTGATCAGAGCGGCCAGGCCATTCTCCACGTCCAGACGGACCTGGTGGTCGGAGAGGGTCAGGCGGTTGTCACAATAAATGGGGCTCTTGATGCCGCTGGCCCAGGTGAAGGGTTCGTCGGGGCGGAGAAACACCGCCTGAATTTTCAGCAAATCCTTTGCGATTTTGGTCTTCATGAAACTTTCCTCCTCAGTCCACAAATTCTCTCACACAGCGTTCGTAAGCGGCCACCGGGTCGGCGGCGGCGGTGATGGGACGGCCCACCACGATGTAGTCCGAGCCGATCTCCTTGGCTTGGGCGGGGGTGGTCACCCGGACCTGGTCTCCCTTGTCCCCGTCGGCAAAGCGGATGCCGGGGGTGACGGTGAGGAACTTTTCCCCGCAGACCTGATGGACTTTTCCCGCCTCCATGGGGGAGCAGACCACACCGTCCAGGCCGGCTTTGGCGGCGTTGGCGGCATAGTGGATCACCGTCTCGTCTATGGGGGCGGAGATGAGCAGTTCCTCCTGCATCCGCTCCTGGCTGGTGGAGGTCAGCTGGGTGACGGCGATGACTAGGGGCCGGGTGCCGTCAGGGCGGGTGACCCCCTCCAGGGCTCCCTCCATCATGGCCCGGGTGCCGGCGGCGTGGAGGTTCACCATATCCACGTCCAAGCCGGAGAGCACCGCCATGGCTTTTTTCACCGTGTTGGGGATGTCGTGGAGCTTTAAGTCCAGAAAGATCTGATGACCCCGGGCCTTGATCTCCCGGACGATGGCCGGCCCCTCGGCATAGAAGAGCTCCATGCCGATCTTCACATAGGGCTTTTTCCCGGAAAACTGGTCCAGGAAGGCTAGGGTGGCCTCCTTACTGCTGAAGTCGCAGGCAATGATGACGTCTTTTCCCATCAGTGGGCACCTCCAATGATTTCTTTCAGGTCGGTAATCCCCAGCTGCGCCATGCAGGCGGGGAGGTCGTTGATGATCTTGGGGCAGGCGTAGGGGTCCACCAGGTTGGCGGCCCCCACCTGCACGGCGGTGGCCCCGGCCAGCATCATCTCGATGACATCCTGGGCACTCTGGATGCCGCCCATGCCAATGATGGGCAGATCCACCGCCTCGTAAACCTGCCAGACCATCCGCAGGGCCACCGGGAAGATGGCCGGGCCCGACAGGCCCCCGGTGGTGTTGGCCAGGATGGGGGCACGCTTTTTCAGGTCGATGCGCATGCCCATGAGGGTGTTGATGAGGCTCAGGCCGTCGGCTCCCCCGTCGGCGCAGGCTTTGGCGATGGCCACGATGTCGGTGACGTTGGGGGAGAGTTTGATATAGACGGGCTTTTTGCAGACCTCCTTCACCGCCTGGGTCACGTCGTAGACCATGCGGGGGTCGGTGCCGAAGCTCATGCCCCCGTGGTGGACGTTGGGGCAGCTGACGTTGACCTCGATGAGGTCGGTGTGGGGGGAGGCGTCGGCCTTGGCGCAGCAGGTGACGTACTCGTCCAGGGAAAAGCCGCTGATGTTGGCCAGGACGGGCTTGTGATAGACCTCCCGCAGCCGGGGCAGCTCCTCGGCAATGACCTTGTCGATGCCGGGGTTCTGCAGGCCCACGGCGTTGAGCATCCCCCCGGCGGTCTCGGCGATGCGGGGGGCGGGGTTGCCGAACCGGGGCTCCCGGGTGGTCCCCTTGACGCTGATGGCCCCCAGGCAGTTGATGTCATACCACTGGGCAAACTCGTAGCCGAAGCCGAAGGTGCCGCTGGCGGGGATGACCGGGTTGTCCAAAGTCAGGCCGCTGAGGGTGACGGATGTGGT
>DXEA01000127.1 GCA_019115225.1 Candidatus Evtepia faecigallinarum | reverse complement strand
CCGGCGGGGAGGGGGCCGGCGGTCCTCCGGGGGCGCGGCACGGCGCTCGGCCGGAGGGGCGGCACGGCGTTCGGCCGTGCTCTTGGGCCACGGGTCGTCCCACAGTTCCTCCCGGATCTGCCGGCGCTCGTCGGCCCACTCATCTTCGTCCTGGACCCGGTCATACAACCGGTCCCGGGGATCTCCCCACAGCAGGTCCTGGTCGGGGTTTTGATAAATCCTGTCGTAAACCCCTCGCTGGGCCTCCCGATACGCTTGATCCTGTTTGCGCTGACGGGAACGGGCTTCCTTCTCTCTCTGTCTCATCTCTTCCTCGGAAAAGGATCGCTTGTTCACCCGGGTACCCTCCTCAATTCTTCCAAGGCGCCCCAGGTATTCCGGTGGACCTGGACCCCACGGCCCTGCAGGTCCTCCACAGACATCTCCAGGCCAAGGACCATGGCCTGGTCCAAGTCCTCCCAGACCAGACGGCGCAGCTCCTCCACCCCGTCAAAGTCCCGGTTGGGCTCCATGTAATCGGCCAGATAAAGGATCTTATCCAGCAATGCCATCCCCCGTTTCCCGGTGGTGTGGCAGAAAATGGCCTCGTATTCGTCCTCCGGCTCCCCGAACCAGTTCCGGGCCACGATGGCCCCGGTCTTGGAGTGCAGGAGCTTGGGGGAGGTCACCTCCAGCTCGTCCAGGGGGACCCCCGCCTGCCGGCACAGGGCCACCTGGGGCTCCAGCTCCCAATACTTGGTGCAGTCGTGGAGGATGGCCGCCCGGCGGGCCTTCTCCGGGTCGGCTCCCCAGAAGCGGGCCAGGGCCACAGCGGTCTCCTCGGTGCCCCGGATGTGGGGCAGGCGCTTGGCCTTGACCATGGCATAGGAGATGGCCCGCAGATGCTTGTCGCTCAGATGCTTCAGGTCTGCCTTGGTGCCGAAGAGGCCCTCCTTCAGGATGTAGCCGTATACCGGCGGCCACAGATACTGGGCCGGGTCCACGTTGCCCCCGGTCCACTCCGAGGCCAGCATCCGGCGCAGATCCCGGGAGGCGATCTCCGTGACCTTGGGCAGATTCACCACGGTGGTCCGGGCGTGGAAGGTCTCTTCCAGATACTTGCTCTGCTCGGCAAAGAGGTCCTGGGTGTCCTCCTCCCGCCGGGCGCAGGCTGCCACGCCGGCGTACTGGAAGATCCGCTCGGGCTGGTACCAGTTCTGTACCGTCAAAAACATGTCTGTGCCCATGAGCAGCCACAGCTCATCGTCGGGGAACTGCTCGTGGAGCTCCTCCACGGTGTCGGCGGTGTAGCTCTTACCCTCCCGGCGGATCTCCAGGTCGGAGGCCTCCGCCCGGGGGCCTAAGCCGTCGGCCATCAGCGCGGCCATGGCCAGACGCTGCTGGGGGGTGGCCGCCTCGGCGGCCAGCTCCTTGTGGGGAGGCTCACAGTCGGGAATGATGATCAGCCGGTCCAGATTCATCTGCTCCAGGGCTGCCCGGGCCGCCTCCATGTGGCCCAGATGGGGCGGGTCAAAGGTCCCGCCGTAAATTCCGATCTTCATGACTTGATTCCACCTGCTTTCCCATTATTTTGGGGTCGGTTTCTTCCGGTCCTTTACCAACACGATCTTATCTTTCTTCTCTTTGTTGTGGCTCTCGCGATACAGCACGAACTTGGTGCCGATCACCTGCACCCCCTCACTGCGGGTGCGCCGGGCCAGCTCCTGGCAGGCCTCCTTGGCGGTGAGCATGGCGCTCTCCAGCACCCGGCATTTGATCAGCTCCCGGGCCTCCAGGGCCTCGTTGGCCTGCTGGACCAGGTTGTCGCCGATGCCGTCCTTGCCGATCTGCAGGATGGTGTCCAGGCTGTTGGCCATGGCCCGCAGCTGGGCTCTCTGTTTACTGGTCAGTTCCATGGTTTCCTTTCTCCCATTCTATCTGGAACCCCGCCAGGGCACGGGCCCGGTGGGATATCTTGTTTTTCTCTTCCGGGGTCAGCTGGGCCATGGTCTTGCCCAGCTGGGGCAGGTAAAAGATGGGGTCATAGCCAAAGCCCCCCTCCCCTGCCGGGCCCTGGGCCAGCACGCCGGGGCACTCCCCCCGGGCCATGACCTCGGTGCCGTCGGGGAAGGTGCAGCAGATGACGCTGACAAACTTGCAGGCCCGGTTTTCCTCCCCGGCCATATTCTTCAGCAGCAGCTGCCACCGGCCCGTGTCGTCCAGCCCCTCCCCGCCGTAGCGGGCGGAGTAGACTCCGGGTTCCCCGTTCAGGGCGTCCACCATGAGTCCCGAGTCGTCGGCAATGGCGGGCAGGCCGGCGGCCTCCATCACCGCCCGGGCCTTGATGCGGGCGTTTTCCTCAAAGGTGGTGCCGGTCTCCTCGGGCTCTAAGTCCAGGCCCACATCGGCCTGGGAGATGACCTCCACCCCCATCCGGGAGAGGATGGCCTGCATCTCCACCATCTTCTTCTTGTTGTGGCTGGCCAGCACGACCTTCATCGGCTCCCTCCTTCCAGCACGGCGGCCTGGATGGCCTGAAGCTCCCGGATGCCCTTGGCACACAGGTCCACCAGCTGCCGCTGCTCCTGGACGGTGAAGGCCCGGCCCTCGCCGGTGCCCTGGAGCTCGATGATCTCCCCCTCGTGGTTCATCACGCAGTTGAGGTCCACCATAGCGCTGGAATCCTCCTCATAGCACAGGTCCAGCATGGGCACGTCGTCCACGATGCCCGCCGACACGGCGGCCACGCAGGTGGTCAGGGGCATTTCGGGAATGACCCCCTCCTCCACCAGCTTCCAGCAGGCGTAGGACAGGGCCACAAAGCCCCCGGTCACCGAGGCGGTGCGGGTGCCCCCGTCCCCCTGGAGGACGTCACAGTCGATGGTGATGGTCCGCTCCCCCAGTTTTTTCATGTCCACCGCCGCCCGCAGGGCCCGGCCCACCAGGCGCTGGATCTCCGCAGAGCGGGGGGAGAGTTTCAGCTTGGAAATATCTCGGCGGCTGCGCTCCCGGTTGGCCCGGGGGAGCATGGAATACTCCGCCGTCACCCACCCTTCCCCACTGGGGACGTGGGGGGGCGTGCGCTCCTCCACGCTGGCGGTGCACAGCACATGGGTATTGCCGCAGCGGATGAGGCAGCTGCCCTCCGCAAACTTGTTCACATGGGGGAGGATTTCTACCGGACGCAGCTGATCCGCCCCTCTTCCGTCGATACGAGCCATTGTCGTTGGTCGCTCCTTTCTGTCTGTCCCGCCTGCCGGCGGGGGCGCTGTTACACCAGCGCTTCGGCAAAGGCCACCGGGTCAAAGGGCTGTAAGTCCTCCATCCCCTCGCCCAGGCCCACATATTTCACCGGCACGCCCAGTTCCTTGGCGATGGCCAGCACCACACCGCCCTTGGCGGTGCCGTCCAGCTTGGTCAGCACGATGCCGGTGATGCCGGCGCTCTGGCCAAACTGCTTGGCCTGGATCAGGCCGTTCTGGCCTGTGGTGGCGTCCAGGACCAGCAGGACCTCCTTGGAGCTCTCCTGGCCCTCCCGGTCCACCACCCGGCGGATCTTGCTCAGCTCGTTCATCAGATTCTGCTTGTTGTGCAGCCGGCCGGCGGTGTCCACCAGCACCACGTCGGTGCGGCGGGCCCGGGCGGCGTTCATGGCGTCAAAGACCACGGCGGCGGGGTCGGAGCCCTCCTCGTGGCGGACGATCTCCACCTGGGCCCGCTGGGCCCAGATGGCCAGCTGGTCGGCGGCGGCGGCCCGGAAGGTATCCCCGGCGGCCAGCAGCACCCGGTTCCCCTGGCCCCGCAGCAGGTAGGCCAGCTTGCCGATGGTGGTGGTCTTGCCCACGCCGTTGACCCCGATCATCAGGATCACCGCCGGCTTGCCGGACAGGTCCAGGGAGAGGTCCCCCACGTCCAGCATCTCCACCAAAATCTCCCGCAGGCAGGCCTTGACCTCCTCCGGGTCCTTCAGCTTGCGCTCCTTCACCCGCTCCCGCAGGGTCTCTACGGCTTCCAGGGTGGTCTCCATGCCCATGTCCGAGAGGATGAGGGACTCCTCCAATTCCTCAAAAAAGTCCTCGTCCACGGTGAACAGGCCGGAGAAAATGTTTAACTTCTTGATTTTATTGAACAATCCCATGGGGAATGCCTCCTGTTTTTCTTCTCAGGCCGGACGGCTGCCC
Source organism: Candidatus Evtepia faecigallinarum (assembly GCA_019115225.1). Classification (GTDB taxonomy): domain Bacteria; phylum Bacillota; class Clostridia; order Oscillospirales; family Oscillospiraceae; genus Evtepia; species Evtepia faecigallinarum. The sequence continues at coordinate 12,634 of DXEA01000127.1, read as the reverse complement.
AGCAGCTGTTCCGCCTGGTCCAGGTCCAGCATCAGGACCCGGCTGACCCCCTGCCGCTCCATGGTCACCCCGTAGAGGACATCGGCGGCCTCCATGGTCTCCCGCCGGTGGGTGATGAGCAGGAACTGGGTCTGGCCCGCCACATGGCGCAGGTAGCGGATGAACCGGGCCCCGTTGGCCTCGTCCAGGGCGGCCTCGATCTCGTCCACCACGCAGAAGGGGGTGGGGTGGACCCGCAGAATGGCAAAGTAGAGGGCGATGGCCACCAGGGACCGCTCCCCGCCGGAGAGCAGGCTGATGGTCCGCAACGTCTTGCCGGGGGGCTGGACCCGGATGTCGATGCCGCAGCCCAGCACGTCCTCCTCATCCTCCAGGGCCAGGGTCCCCTGGCCGCCGCCGAAGAGGTCGGCAAAGGTCCGGGAAAAGGCCTCCTGGATTTTGGCAAACTCCCGGCGGAAGATTTCCTCCATCTCCCGGGTGATCTCCCGGATGACCCCTTCCAGTTCCCGGCGGGCGGTCTCCACGTCGGTCTTCTGGTCGTTGAGGTAGCGCCAGCGCTCCTCCACCCGTTCAAATTCCTCCACGGCCCCCAGGTTGACCGTTCCCAGGGCCCGGATGGCGTTGTTCAGCTGGCCCGTGCGCCGCTGGGCCTGGGCCAGGTCCTGCACCGGCCGGCGCACCGCCAGGGCCCCCTGGTGGGTGATGCCATAGGTATCCCACAGGCGGTCGATGAGCCGCTTTTCCTCCATGCTGGCCTGGAGCTTTTTGTGCTCCAGGGCGGCGGCCCGGCGCTGGAGCTCTAATTGGGCGTCGTTCTTGGCCCGGGCAGCCCGGTCGGTGTCCGCCTTTTCCTTTTCCAGGGCCAGCTTGGCCCGGGCGTTCTCCTCCCGCTGGGCGGTCAGGGTCTGCCCCGCCGCCGTCAGTCCCTGTTCCTTTGCATCCAGCTCAGTCAGTTCCCGGCGGATGTCTTGGGTCTCCTGGTCCAGACTTTCCAGCAGGGCTTCCTGACGGGCCCGGTCGGCGGCAGTGGTCTCTAACTGATGCCGCAGCTGGGCCAGCAGGGGGCCGAAGGCTCCCTTGGTGCCCTGCACGGCGGCCAGCTCTTCCCGCAGGGTGTACAAGGATTCCTCCTGGCGGCGCTGGGCGGCAGTCCATTCCTCCGAGGTCATGGGGCCGGTCTTTTGCTTCGTCTCCAACGTCTGGAGTGCCTGCTGCACGGCGGTCCGGGCAGCCTCCAGCTGGGTCTGCGCCCGGTCTGCCCCCTGTTGGGCGGCAGTGAGCTCCTTCCCCAGGGTAGCTTCCTCGGCGCTGCGGGAGAGGATGCCCCCCTTCCGGTCCACCGAGCCCCCGGTCATAGACCCCCCCGGCCGGAGGATCTCCCCGTCCAGGGTGACCACCGGGAACCGGTACCGCCGACGTTTGGCCAGACGGACCCCGTGGTCCAGGTTGTCCACCACCACCGTCCGCCCCAGCAGGGCGGCAGCGGCAGGCCGGACCTCTGCCCGGCAGCGGACCAGGTCCGTCGCTACGGCCAGATAGCCGGGCTCTCCCTCTATCCCCTCCTCCCGCAGGGCCGCGGGGCGGAGGGCGGTCAAGGGCAGGCAGGTCACCCGCCCGCCCTGTCTCTGCTTGACCAGACGAAGGACGGCTTTGCCCGCCTCCTCGTCCTCTACCAGGATGTTCTGCATGGCGCCGCCCAGGGCGGTCTCCAGGGCCACCGTGTAGCGGCTGTCCACCTGGAACAGTTCCCCCACCGGGCCCAGGACCCCGTGGAGCTCTCCCCGCCGGACGGCGGTCATGGCGGTCCTGACCCCCTTGACATAGCCCTCGTAGTGGGCGGCCATCTCCCCCAGCAGCTGGATGCGCTGGCGCAGGGTGTCTGCCTCCAGGCGCAGGGCGCGCCAGGCCTCCTCCGCCTGCTGCTCCCGGCGGCGGCAGGTGTCCAGGTCCTGCTGGGCCTGGCGGACCTCTGCCTGCCAGGCGGCCGTGCGGTCTTTGGCCTGGGCCTGGAGGGCAGCCAGGGCCCCCTGGGCCTGTCCCAGCCGCTGCTGCAGCTGGGCTTGCCGGTCCTCCAGCTGGGCCAGGCGGTCCTCCTGGCGGGCCAGCTCTGCCTCCAGGTCCTGGCGGCGGTGCTGGTGCTGGGTCAGATCCCCCTGGGTGCGCTGGGCCCCGGCGGTGTTGGCCCGGATGCGGTCGGTGAGCAGGGCCCGCCGCTGGCGGACCTCTTGGCACTGGGTCTCATTGTCCCGGAGCCGGGCTGCCAGCTCCTCCCCCCGGGCGGTCTCGTCCCGCAGCCGCAGCAGCAGGTCCTCCCCCTTGGCGTAGAGGGCGTCGGCTGCCTGGGTGCAGGCGGTCAGCTCCTGCTGGGCAGCGGCGTGGTCGGCGGCGAAGGTCTCCCCTAAGGCCCGCTGGTGGTCCAGCTGGTCCATCCACAGGGAGATCTCCAGGGTCCGCAGCTCCTCCTTCAGAGCCAGATACTGCCGGGCCTTTTCCGCCTGGGCCTGGAGGGGGCCCCGCTGGAGCTCCAATTCCTCCAGCTTGTCCCCGATGCGCAGGAGGTTTTCCTCCGTGCGCTCTAATTTGCGCTGGGTCTCCTCCTTCTGGTGGCGGCAGTGGGAAATGCCCGCCGCCTCCTCAAAGATCTCCCGCCGCTGGGTGCTCTTGGCCGAGAGGATCTCGTCGATCTTTCCCTGGCCGATGAGGGCGTAGCCCTCCTGCCCCAGGCCGGTGTCCATGAAGAGCTCATTGACGTCCCGCAGGCGGACGGCCTTGCCGTTAATGTAGTATTCGCTCTCGCCGGAGCGGTAATAACGCCGGGTGACGGCGGCCTCCTCTCCCCCGTCGGGGAGAAGGTCCTGGCACTGCTCCAGGGTGAGGGTCACCTGGGCAAAGCCTTGGCGTTTGCGGGCCTGGGCGCCGCCGAAGATCACATCCTCCATCCGGCCCCCCCGCAGCGACTTTGCCGACTGCTCCCCCAGGACCCAGCGGATGGCATCAGACAGGTTGGACTTGCCGCTGCCGTTGGGCCCCACGATGGCGGTGATGGGGCGGGAGAAGGAGAGGACCGTTTTATCGGGAAAGGACTTGAACCCTTGCAGTTCCAATGATTTCAGCCGCAGGGCACTCTCCCCCTTTATAATGAAGATGATTCATTTTATTATAGCAACTCCCTGCCTGTTTTGCAACGGGAAATCTCACTGCCCGCCCAGGCCCCTTTCCCCCGGCAAAAGCTGGAAAAGAAAAGACGAGAGGTCCTCCCTCTCGTCCTCTCCCGCCGGGGCTTTTCCCGGGATGTTCAGGGCGTTTCGTCCTTGTGCTCTTCCGGTTCCTCCGGCCCGCTCTGCGCGGGTGTAGCCGGAGCGGGCGTCTCCTCTTCCTCTGCCTCTTCCAGCTGCTTGTCCACGCGGGCCTGCCCCTTCTTGTGGCAGTAATAGATGGCATACAGCCCCGCCGACACCAGGGCCAGGCACGACAGGAAGACCAGGGCCAGGACCGCCAGGAAGTAGGGGTCCAGCAGGCCCCGGTAGTTCTCGCCATAGGTCATGTAGTTGCGCACGCCCACCAGCACCGTCACCACCAGACTCAGGGCCAGGGCGGCCAGGACGGTCACCCGCCGCCCCTGCCTGGTGTCGTTTACCAGGGCGTTGCCGCAGAACATGCTGCGCACGGCGATGTAGAGCACCGACACCAGCACGATGACCAGGTCCGTGGCATAGTAGCCCAGGGGCAGGTCCAGCACATAGTTCTTCACCACCGCCGCTGCCAGCAGGGCCACCGCCACCAGGAGGTAGGCCTCCTTCATCAGCTTGTCGCTCAGCCGCTCCAGCCGTTCATCCTTCTCCTTTTTCTTTTTCATCTACGCTTCCTCCCAAAACAGATCGTTGAGCGTCTTGCCCAGGGCCTTGCAGATGGCCACGCACAGGCGCAGGGTGGGGTTGTAGTTGCCTGCCTCGATCAGCCCGATGGTCTGCCGGGTGACCCCCACCAGGTTCGCCAGCTCCTCCTGGCTCATGTCCTGCTCGATGCGGGCAATTTTCATCCGCTTGTTTTTCATCTCACCCCTCCTTCGGCTTCAATATACAGCATACCCGGCGATATGTCAACTATAAATTGCATTTTAGCCGTTTTATTTTCCTCTCTTGCGTTTGCCGGAAAATCGTGCTATCATCCAGAAAACCCAAACCCCCGGCCTTTGTGCCGGGGGGATCTCAGACAGGAGGAATGGAAATGGATCTCTTCGCGCTGCTGCGCACCCGCCGGAGCATCCGGCAGTACACCGGCCAGCCGGTGTCCCAGGAGGACCTGCGGGCCATCCTCGGCGCGGGCCTTCTGGCCCCCTCCAGCCGCAGCCGGCGGCCCTGGGAGCTGGTGGTGGTCCGGGACCCGGCCATGCTGGAACAACTCTCCCACTGCCGCCAGGGCTCGGCCAGGATGCTGGCCGGGGCGGCGGCGGCCATTCTGGTCTTTGCCGACCAGACCAGGACCGACGTGTGGACCGAGGACTGCGCCCTGGTCATGGGGAACATGCATCTCATGGCCCACCACTTGGGCCTGGGCAGCTGCTGGATCCAGGGCCGCCTGCGTCAGGCCGAGGACGGCCAGGAAAGCACCGACGCCTACTGCCGCCGGCTGCTGGGGGTGCCTGAGCCCTATGCCTTGGAGGCCATCCTCTCCCTGGGCCACCCCGCCGTGCAGCCCCCGGCCTACACCCCGGAGGACATTCATTGGGAAAAGGTCCACTGGGAGAGCTTTTGAGCCTCCCTTCCAGACGCGCAAGGCGCGGACCGCGCCTTGTCTTTGTTTCTTTATTCCCTCTGCCCGGGTCACTCTTCCTCCAGCAGGAAGTCGTCCCGGTCATCATAGGTGTCCTCCTTGGTGCCGAACAGGCCCAGGATGAGCCCGCAGATCCGGCCCAGGACCAGGCCCACCACCACGGTGGCGATGACCGCGCCCACCTGGACGCCCACATTGCCGGTGACGGCGATGCCGAACAGGCCGCCCAGCAGGCCGGGCATGCCGTGGAGGTTATGGACCCCGCAGGTATCGGTGCCCCGGATGAGCTTGCACACCTTAGGGGCGATGATGGAGAAGCCCAGGGTGCTCAGGGTGCCGGCGCAGAGGCCGATGACCATGGCAAAGCCGGGGTTGACCGAGGAGCAGGTGGAACCGATGCACACGCCGCCGGCCAGGGCTGCGTTGGCGATGTCCTCCACTTCGATCTTGCCCCGGATGAGCTTGGAGAAGACATAGGTGGCCAGGGTGGAGCCGCACAGGGCCAGCACGGTGTTCAGAACCGTCAGGTAGCCCAGCTCCGGGGCCACCACGGCGCTGGTGAAGGAGGGCCAGAAGAGCCACAGGATCATGCTGCCCAGCAGGCAGAACTCGTTGCTGATCTTATCGGCCTTGGGGCCGGGCTTGTCCCGGAAGGTCTTTTCGGTGGTGGCCACGATGCCCAGGCCGAAGTAGGCGCCGAAGGCGTGGATGGCCACCGACCCACCGGTATCCAGGAAGCCGGGGAAGAAGCCGCTCTCCAGCAGCAGCCACTCATTGAAGATGTAGGCGATGGTAAAGAGGATGGCTAAGACGAAATACTGGTCCATTTTCAGCCGGCCCAGCACCGCGCCCATGCAGATGAGCAGGCTGGCGGCGGCGAACTCGGCAAACAGAAAGCCGCTGATGTTCATGACCTCAAACTCCCCGGGCAGGAAGCTCTTGACCAGCAGGTACACCGGCACAGAGATGCTCACCGCCAGAAAGGTGGCCGTCAGGGAGGTAAATTCATGCCCCCGCAGGAAAACCATCAAAAAGCCAAAGCCCACCAGCAGCATGGCCAGGATATGGATGGAGCGGGCATAGGTGATGGAATCAAAGATGGTCTGGGTGGCGCCATCCAGACTGGTGGCGTCGATGGGAACGATCTCCGCCATGCCCCGGGCCACGTTTTCATTCACACCGGGGAAGAAAGCCACTGCCATCGCCACGGCGATGAGCAGAAAGACGATCAGAAGCCCCACATTTCGGCTGCCTTTCATACACACAACACTTCTCTCTTCTAAAAAATGATGCAAGGGACCGGGGGCTGATTCCGGTCCCTTGCATGGGTTCAATTTAGCGCCATTTGGTTGCTCTGTCAACTATTTCTCACAAAAATATTCCAGAGAGGTCCGCTCTTTTTGGCAAAAACAGGAAGTTTCTCTCCCCTCATTCCCCCAAAATCTCCTGGGCATAGTGGACGGTCTCCATGGCGTCGGCGGCGTAGCGGTCGGCCCCGATGCTCTGGGCATAGTCCTGGGTGATGACGGCGCCCCCCACCACCACCTTGCAGGCAAGGCCCGCCGCCCGCAGCTGGCGGATGGTCTCGGCCATGTAGGGGGCGGTGGTGGTCATGAGGGCGGACAGGCCCACCAGGGGGATGTTTTTCTCCCGGGCGGCGGCCACGATGGTCTCCGGGGGCACGTCCTTGCCCAGGTCCAGCACCCGGAAGCGGTAGCTCTCCAGGAGGACCTTGACGATGTTCTTGCCGATGTCGTGGATATCCCCCTTGACGGTGGCCAGGAGGATCTGGGGCGCGCCCCCGCTCTCCCCGGCGGGCAGGTAGTCCTTGAGGACCTGGAAGGCCCCCTTGGCCGCCTCGGCGCTCATGAGCAGCTGGGGCAGGAAGAGGGTGCCCTTTTCAAACCCCTGCCCCACCTTGTCCAGGGCGGGGACCAGCTCGCCGTTGATGATGTCCAGGATGTCCCGGCCACTGTCGGCCAGGAGCTTGGCCTGGGCGGCGGCAGCATCCTTCAAACCTTTGCACACCGCATGGCAGAGGGGGCTTTCCTCCCCCGGAGCCGGGGCAGCCTGGGTTGCAGCGGGGGCCGCAGCTGGAGCAGCCGTGACAGGCGCAGGGGCAGGAGCCGCCAGGGGGCCGCCCTCCCGGAAGGCGGTCATGTAGCTCTGGCACTGGTCGTCCAGGCCCATGAGGGCCCGGTAGGCGTGATAGGCCCCCAGCATGGCATGGCTCTTGGGGTTGATGATGGCCCCGTCCAGCCCCGCCTGGAGGGCCATGGTGAAGAAGGTCTGGTTGAGGACCTCCCGCTGGGGCAGGCCGAAGGAGACGTTGGAGACACCCAGGGCGGTCTTGACCCCCAGCTCGGCCTTGGCCCGGCGGAGGGTCTCCAGGGTGACCCTGGCGTTCTCGCCCCCGGCGCTCACGGGCATGGTCAGGCCGTCCACCAGCAGCTCCCGGCGGGGAATGCCAAGCTCCTCCGCCCGGCGGACAATTTTTTCCGCAATGGCCAGCCGCCCGGCGGCGTCGGCGGGGATGCCGTCGTCGTCCAGGGTCAGGCACACCAGGCCGCCGCCGTACTTTTTCACCAGAGGGAGGATGGCGTTCAGGCTCTCCTCCTTGCCGTTGACGGAGTTGATGAGGGGCTTGCCGTTGTACCGGCGCAGGGCGGCCTCCATGGCCGCCGGGTTGGAGGTGTCCAGCTGCAGGGGCAGGCCGGTGACCTCCTGGAGGGCCTCCACGGTCTTGGTGAGGACCACCGGCTCATCCAGGCCGGGCAGGCCCACGTTCACATCCAGGATGTGGGCCCCCGCGTCCTCCTGCTGGAAGGCCTCCCCCAGCACATAGTCCATGTCCCCCTCCCGCAGGGCGGCCTGGAGCTTTTTCTTGCCGGTGGGGTTGATGCGCTCGCCGATGATCACCGGGTCGTGGCCGTCCAGGGCCACCGCCTGACAGTAGGAGGAGATGAACAGGGTGTCCTTCTCCGTCACCTGGGGCAGGGGGATGTCTTTGGTGGCTTCGATGAGGGCCTTCAAATGGTCCGGGGTGGTGCCGCAGCAGCCGCCCAGGAGGGTGGCCATGGGGGCCAGGGGGACCATCTGGGCGGCAAAGTCCGCCGGGCCCAGGTCGTAGACCGCCTGGCCGTCCTGGCTCCGGGGCAGGCCGGCGTTGGGCTGGAGAAGGAGGGGGGTGGAGCTGTCCGCCCACAGGGCCTGGAAGACCGGGGCCATCTCCTGGGGACCCAGGCCGCAGTTCAAGCCCAGCACGTCCACCCCCAGGCCCTCCAGCAGGGCTACGGCAGCCCGGGGGGAGCCGCCGGTGAGGAGCTTGCCGCTCTCGTCAAAGATGAGGCTGGCCAGGATGGGCAGGTCACAGTTCTCCTTGGCGGCCAGCACCGCCGCCTTCATCTCGTACAGGTCGCTCATGGTCTCGATGAGGATGCAGTCCGCCCCCGCTTTCACCGCGGCCCGGACGGTTTCGGCAAACAGGGCCACCGCGTCCTCAAAGTCCAGGTCCCCATAGGGGCGCAGGAGCTTGCCGGTGGGGCCGATGTCGGCGCAGACGTAGGCATCCCTCACCCCCGCCTGGTCCATGGCCGCCCGGACGTTGGCCACGGCGGCGGCCATGACGGCCTCCGGGGTCACCCCGTAGGGGGTGAGCTTCAGGGCGCAGGTGCCAAAGGTGTTGGTGGTGATGAGCCGGCAGCCGGCCTCCAGATAGGCCCGGTGGACCCCCTGGACCGCCGCCGGGTTCTCCATCCCCCACACGTCGGGGAGCAGGCCCTCCGGCAGCCCCGCCGCCTGGAGCATACTGCCCATGCCCCCGTCCAGATAGAGGCGTCCTTCTTTCATCGCTTGGAGCAGTGGTTTCATGGTCCCGCTCCCCCTTTCATGGAATCTCCCCTGCCGGCGCGCACCGGAAGGGGCAGTCGGTTTTTTGGCAGCGCATACACTTCTGCCCGCAGGCCTCCTCCCGGCGGTCGGAAATGCCCACCAGGGCGGTGACGGATTTCTCCGGCACCAGCATCCCCCCCGCCGTGAGGGTCAGGCCCAGGCGCTTGGGGGCCTGCAAGAGGTCCAGCACCCGCTGCTGCTCGGCCAGGCTCCAGTCCCCATAGCCGGGGCTGAAGGGGGGCGTGAGGTACTCCCCCTCCCCCAGCCTGGGCAGAAGGGAGGCGCAGTAGCCGGCGCACAGGTCGTCCAGCCACACCGCGCACACCGCCTGGCCCACCGCCGCCTTGGCCATGGACTGGGCGCTCCACCGGCGCAGGAGCCGGTCGGTCTCCGCCCCTAAGGTGACGGCGAAAAGATAGCCCTCGGTGCAGTGGCGCAGGTGGTGGTCCAGGTCCCGGCTCCGGCCGGCAAAGAGGGAAAGGGACAGCCGCCGCCCCAGGCTGCGGGGGGTGACTGTCCCTTCCAGCTCCCGCTGGCAGGCCGCCGCCTGGGCGGCGGCCTCCGGGTCCAGGGGTGCTCCCCGGATGCCCAGGTAGCGGGCGATCTCCCGTTGGTCCAATGTCATGGCCGTCCCAGCACCTTGGACAGGTTTTCCGCAATCCCCGCCGCCACGTCGGGCTTGTTCATGGTGTACACATGGACCCCCCGGACCCCGTTGGCCACCAGGTCCACCATCTGCTCGGCGGCGTAGACGATCCCCGCCTGCTTCATGGCGTCGGGCCGGTCCCGGAATTTATCCAGCATCATCCGGAAACGATTGGGAAGGGTGGTGCCGGACAGGGACAGGATGCGGGTTATCTGGGCGGCGTTGGTCACCGGCATGATCCCCGCCAGGATGGGCAGGGTGATGCCCACCTGATGGGCCCGGTAGAGAAAGCTGTACAGGGCGCTGTTGTCGAAAAACATCTGGGTGACCAGAAAGTCCACCCCGCAGTCCACCTTCTCCTTCAAGTGGGCAATGTCCTCCGTCTGGCTGGCACACTCCACATGGCCCTCGGGATAGCAGGCCGCGCCGATGGAGAAGCCGCCATAGTCCACAATGTCCTTCACCAGGTCCCGGGCGTAGCGGTAATCCCGGGGGGCGGCGGGGTCATAGCCCTCGGGGTAGTCCCCCCGCAGGGCCAGCACGTTCTCGATGCCCGCCTGGCGCAGGGTGTCCAGCTCCTGGCGGATGCGCCCCCGGTCGGAGGAGACGCAGGTCAGGTGGGCCAGGGCGGGCACCCCGTGGCCCGCCTGGACGATGCGGGCGATCTCTGCCGTGTAGGCCGCGGTGCTCCCGCCGGCGCCGTAGGTCACACTCATAAAATCGGGCTTGAGCTCGGCGATCTGCTCCACGGCGAAGCGCACCGAGTCAAAGTCACTGTCTTTTTTTGGCGGAAACGCCTCGAAGGACAAGGTCACGTCCTTTTCCTTCCATAAGTCTCTCAGTTTCACAGGCTCTCTCCTTTGGCCGGGACGAGCTCCTCCTCCCCCTGGGCGGCCAGGCGGATACCCGCCAGGGCCAGGGAACAGACGAACCAGAAGACGAGCATCACCCGGGGATAGTTCCAAATATAGTCGGCGATGCCGCAGACCATGGTGCCCATGAGGGCGGCGGCACTGCCGATGATGGTCATGCGGGCCACAGGACCGCAGGTCCCCTTGGCCACCGCCCGGCAGCCCTGCTTGAAGGTCCACAGGATGCCGCCCACAAAGGAGATCAGACCCACCAGGCCGGTCTCACACCAGACCTGGAGATAGATGTTGTGGCAGTGGACAAAATGGTCCTTGCCGTGGAAGAGGTTCAGGTCACTGATGGCCTGCCGCACCGCATCACTGCCCAGGCCGGCTCCCAGGACGGGCCGCTGCTGGAGGAACTCTCCCGCAGCCCGGTAGAGGGGAAAGCGGCTGGTGGTGGAGGTGTCGGTGGTGTTGAAGATGGTCAGGATGCGGTTGAACACCGTGTCCGGCAGGACAGCCAGGATCATCAAAGCCACCAGGATGCCCAGGGGGATGAGCTTCCGGTTCCACAGCAGCACAAAGATGACGGCGGCAAAGGCCAGCCCCACCCAGCTGGCCCGGGAGTAGGTCATGGCGATGGCCACGCACCCGGCCCCGGTGCTCACCAGGCCCAGGAAGCGGCCGCCCCAGGTCTTGGCGCACAGCAGGTAGGCGATGGCCACGGGGATGAGCAGGAGGAGGACCTCGGCAAAGGCGTTGGGGTTTTCAAAGAAGCCAAAGACCCGGCCGGGCATCCCCTCGTTCAGGTCCATATCCACATAGGAGGGGTTGACCTCCACCCCCTGGATGCGCTGGACCACCCCGTACAGGGACATGATGAGCAGGGACAGGGAGGTGAAGGAGAGCAGGCGCAGCAGATGCCGCCCGTTCTGCACGGTGGTGACCACCACGATGACGCACAGGATGCACGTCAGATAGAAGAACACGAACCGGGTGGACAGGCCGGGATAGGCCGACAGGGGCCAGGCGGCCAGCAGCATCCCGAAAAAGGCCACCAGCCAGGGCCCCAGAAAGGCCATGTCCAGCCGGAAGCCCGGCTTGCGCATCCCGGCCACCAGGGCCAGCAGGAAGCAGAGGACGAAGCCGATGAAGCTGTAGGTATTGCTCCACTGCTCATAGGGGATGGCCAGAAACAGGAGCATGAACCAGGCCACCGCCAGGGGGGTGTTCTCTACCACGGCAAAGACTACCTGGGCGGCAACGCTGCCCTCAAAGACCTCCCGCAGGGCCCGGTAGAGCTTTTGCAACAAAATCGTCGGGATGCTCAGCACGAAGGTGAGCAGGCGGCACAGGCCGCTGTCCTTCCAGGACCGGGACAGAACCCCCTCCCGGACGAGGAATTGGATGAGCACACTGCCGGCACAGGCCTGGCTCCAGCCCCGGGCGATGCCCCGGATGACCTTGGCCAGCAGGCTGTATTCGTATCGCTCCCGCAGCCACAGCCACACCGGGAGCAGGAGCCGTCCGAGCACACTGCTCTGGACTACTTCCACAGGCGTTCCCTCCTTTGGTATCGTTGGTATCGTTGGGACCCCTGATCCGCCGCGGTCCCTGGACAGGCACAGCTGCCAGGGACCGGCGCGTCAGAGGTCAGGTTGTCTCAGGCCGGACCGATGGGGCCGCGCCTTTCTACGCAGCAGGACCCTCCTGCTGCATGACCAGCAGGGTTTCCAGATAGCGCAGACTGTTTTCCAGCATCACCGGCGTGCAGTAGAATGGCCCGTCCGGCGGATAGGTGCCGCCCTCGATGCCATACCGGGCAAACACGGCTGCGCTGGCCATGCTGAACGCCTCATAGGAGACCGGCGACTCCCCCGTCTCCGCCTGCCGCTGGATGGCCGCCAGTTCCTCCTCCAGCAGCTCCGGGGAGCAGTAGAAAGGAATCAGGCGTGATGCCTCCAGGTAGCGGGCCTGGTAATCCATGGGCTCCAGGCCCAGGCGTTCGTAGGCAGCCCGGGTGGTCTCCCGGTATTCCCGGAAAGACACCGGAGAGCCGGTATCGTCCACCCGGGTCACATACCACTGGCCCACCAGAACACACACCACGGCAGCCAGGAGCATCAGCACCGGGCCGATCCAGTTCTTTTTCATGGGGTATCCTCCTTTTCTGCCGCGGGCATCTTCCTGCGTCCATCATACCCATGGGCAGGGCCCTTGTCAATTCAGAAAAGGACGGGGCGGTCACTTCCGGTTCTTCCAGCCGTAGAGCAGGGAGAGCAGCAGGTACTGCCGCCGGCGCACCAGGTCGGCCACCAGCTGCTTGTTCCGCCCCAGTCCCTGGGGCTGGATGGCCTGGATGGCCCGGGCCATGGGGGGCAGCTGGCAGATCCCCCGCACCCGCCGGCGCTTCTCCGGCAGGGAGGCGGCGTTGCTGGCGGCAAACTCATTGCCGATGGCGATGAGCAGCCCC